>NC_003030.1:2632378-2959503 GCF_000008765.1 Clostridium acetobutylicum ATCC 824 | reverse complement strand
TTTAAAGGAAAAATAATTAGTGGAGATATAAAGCTTTCTGTTCATGATGAGTACAAATGGGTTAGGAAAGAGGAGCTTAAAGAATTTAAGTTTTCACCAGCTGATGAAAAGTTAGTTAATGAACTAATGGAGGAACAGTAGAAAGGCGGTTTTGGGATGAATTTTGATAAGTATGCTAAAGAGTGGGACGATGAGGAAAGAATTAATAGAGCCAAGATAATATCGGAAAAAATAGAGAAAACTATTCCTATGAATAAAGATTATTCTGTAATGGAATTTGGTTGTGGTACTGGGCTTATAAGTTTTAATCTTCAGGATAAGTTTGGAAAAATTACATTGGTAGATTCATCAGAAGGTATGATAGAAGTACTTAATTCAAAGATGGATAAATATAAGGTAAATAACATGACTGCAAAAAAAATTGATATATTTAATGAACCAATTGAAGAAAAGTTTGATGTTATTTATAGTTCTATGGCGCTTCATCATGTTAAGGACACTAAAGGTATAGTTGAGATTTTTTATAAGCTTTTGAATGACAATGGATACTTATGTATAGTTGATTTAGACAAGGAGGATGGAAGCTTTCATAAAAGAGAAGAGAATTTCAATGGACACAATGGCTTTGACCAGAAAAATCTAAAAGAGCTTCTAATAGCTTCTAAATTTAAAGATGTTTATTCAGAAACATTTTTTAAGGATACAAAGAACATATGGGGTAAGGACATTGATTATTCATTATTCATAGTTAGTGCTAAAAAATAATATTATTCAAGAATGCTAGTAGTCTTTGGAGTGCTAGCATTTTTTATAGAAAAATTGATAATACAATTTGTAAAAAAATGATTCATCAATATAAGTTCAAAATAGTTAGAAAATATTCTAAAAACCCAAAGGACTATACAGTTTTTAATTATTGATTTAATGTAAAAAAGAAATCTAGTAAAATAGTAGTATAAGAATTGGTAACAACCTATTGGGTAAGGTGTGGAGATTTTTTATGAGTGAACATAGAATTAATAATGTGATTTGATTTTTAAAATTAGGAGTTGATAACATGAGTTATAGGATTGATGTACTTTTATTCAATAAATTTGAGACATTAGATGTATTTGGACCAGTTGAGATATTCGGAAATTTACAAGATGATTTTGAATTAAATTTTATATCGTCTGATGGTGGGCTTGTTGAAAGTTCTCAAAAGGTAAGGGTAGAGACAAGTTTATATACAAGAGATGAAAATATTGAGAAGATTTTATTTGTGCCAGGCGGTAGCGGTACAAGAGAAAAGGTTAATGACGATAATTTTATCAATTTCATTGGAAATATGGTTAAAGAATCAAAATACATAATTAGTGTATGTACAGGTTCAGCTTTACTTTCTAAAGCAGGAATTTTAAATGGAAAAAGGGCAACAACTAATAAAAGATCATTTAAATGGGTTACAGAACAAAATGAAGATGTGCTATGGGTAAAAGAAGCACGATGGGTAAAGGATGGTAATATATACACATCTTCTGGTGTATCAGCGGGAATTGATATGACATTGGGTTTTATAGAAGATTTAATTGGAAAAGAAAAGGCATTAGAAATTAGCCGAAGTATTGAATATTTTTGGAATGAAGATAGCAACTATGATCCGTTTTCAAAAATATATGGATGATTAATTTATTGTGTTTAGAATATTGACCTTGCCCAAAGTGGTATTGTGTCAATATCTTGAACACAGAATTGAAGTAATAAATATACTTATGAAATAAAACTTAAAAATAAATAATACGATGATTACAGAATATATGAATATATATAATAAATACATGGCGAAATTATGATACTGATGATTGTACATATAAATATATATAGGCTAAAATACAGTGATTCCATATAAAAAATAAAATTTATCAGTCTTATATGATATAGTAAAGTATATATTTAAATTTTAAATGGATGTGATATGAATGAAAATTTACGTTGATGCTGATGCCTGTCCCGTAGTTTCTATTGTGGAGAGGGTGGCTCAAGAAATGAAAATACCGGTTACATTATTATGTGATACAAACCATATATTAAATTCTACTTACAGCGATATTAAGATAATAGGAGCAGGTGCAGATGCTGTGGATTTTGCACTTATTAATCTTTGCCATAGAGGAGATGTTGTTGTTACGCAGGATTATGGTGTGGCAGCTATGGCACTTGGAAAAGGCGCCTATGCTATTCATCAATCGGGAAAGTTGTATGAAAATGATAATATAGATAGAATGCTTATGGAAAGGCATATAGCTAAAAAGGCAAGAAGAGCTTCTTCAAAGAACCACATGAAGGGTCCAAGAAAGAGAACTTCAGAGGATGATGAAAGGTTTGAAGCTGCTTTTAGAAGGTTAATTATGAGGGGGAAGGTATAGAGAGGGAAGATGCTATGAACAAAGAATCAACAATAAAACATAATTTAACTTACAAGGATATAGAGCCATTAAACTGTATAACGGGAGATACTAATCATCTTCTTCCACAATTAAAAGCTTCTATTACAAAAGCTAAGTCTATAGATATAATAATAGCTTTTTTAATGGAATCTGGAGTTAAACTTATTGTTAAGAATTTAAAAGAGGCTGTAAATAAAGGTGTTCCTATAAGGATTTTAACAGGAAATTATCTTAATATAACTCAGCCTCAGGCATTATATCTTTTAAAGGATGAACTTAAAGGTGAAGTTGACCTTAGATTTTACAACATACCTAATAAATCTTTTCACCCTAAAGCATATATATTTGAATATGAAACTGGTGGAGATATATTTATAGGCTCTTCAAATATATCAAGATCAGCTTTAACAACTGGTATTGAGTGGAATTATAGAATTTCAAAAGATGCACATAGTGATGATTTTAAAGAATATAAAAGAACCTTTGAAGATTTGTTTTTAAACCATACAATCATAGTGGATGATAACGAACTTCAAAGATATTCAAAAACTTGGAGAAGACCAAGAGTTTTTTCAGATATAGAAAAATTAGAGGATAAGGAAAAAGAAAATGTAATTCAATTTCCAACGCCCAAGGCAGCTCAAATAGAAGCATTGTATGAACTTAAAAAATCAAGGGAAGAGGGCTTTGATAGAGGTATTGTGGTTGCAGCAACAGGTATTGGAAAAACATATTTAGCAGCATTTGACTCAAGAAGCTTTAAAAAAGTATTATTTGTAGCACATAGGCAGGAGATTTTAGAACAAGCAGAGAATGCATTTAAAAGTGTAAGGGAAGACAGCGCTACAGGATTTTTTAGTGGTTGTGATAAGGCTACAGATTGTGATATTGTGTTTGCAACAGTTCAAACATTAGGACAAGCTAGATATTTAGCTGAAGAGTATTTTGAAAAAAATTATTTCGATTATATTGTAATAGATAAGTTTCATCATGCTGCTGCTAAAAATTATCAAAATATAATAAATTATTTCACTCCAAAGTTTTTACTTGGAATTACTGCAACACCTGAAAGAATGGATAATAAAGATGTATTTGAAATATGTTATTACAATGTTGTTTATGAGGTAAGGCTTAAAGAAGCTATAAATAAAGGATGGTTAGTACCTTTTAGATATTATGGGATATTTGATGAAACTGATTATAGTAAGATAACCTTTAAAAATGGAAAATACAACGAAGAAGAGTTAGAGAAGGCATTTATGATAGAAAAACGTGCTGATTTAATTTTAAGTCATTACAGAAAATATAACAGCGAAAAAGCATTGGGGTTTTGCTCTAGCAGAAAGCATGCAAATTACATGGCAGAATATTTCTGCAATAATGGAATAGAAGCTTGCGCTGTTTTAAGTGGAGATTCGATGAGTTATTCTATGGGTAGAAAAGAGGCTTTAGAGAAATTAAGGCAGGGAAAAATTAAAGTAATATTTTCAGTAGATATGTTTAATGAGGGGTTAGATGTACCTAATATAGATATGGTTATGTTTTTACGACCAACTGAATCAGCAGCTATATTTTTGCAGCAGTTAGGACGTGGACTTAGAAAATCTTGTGATAAGAAATATTTAAATGTACTAGATTTCATAGGAAACTATAAAAAGGCAAACTTAGTTCCATATCTTTTAAGCGGCGATGTGAAAAGTATGGGTAATATAAGAAAATCAGTTCCAAAGGAAGAAGAGTATCCAGAAGGTTGCATTGTGGATTTTGATTTTAAACTTATTGATTTGTTTAAGAGAATATATCAAGCTCAGAAGAAAATAACAGAGATTGTAAAGGAAGAGTTTTATAGGATAAAACAACAACTAGAAAGAGTTCCAAGTAGGTATGAAATGTATAAATATATGGATGACGATATTTATAATAATATTAGGACTAATGCTAAAGTAAATATTTTTAATGATTATATTGGTTTCTTAAAAGCTATAGATGAGGTTGATCAGGAAGAAGAGAAGCTTATTAAGACTAGTGCTCACGATTTTATTAAAAAGCTAGAAACTACATCTATGTCGAAGACTTATAAGATGCCACTTTTGCTTGCTTTTTATAATAATGGACAAATTAAGTTATCTATAAATGAAGATGAGATATATTTAAGTTTTAAGAAATTTTATAGTAAATCATCGAATGCTGTGGATTTGTTAAGAGATAAATCTACAAAAAGCTACTTGAATTGGGATAAGAAAGCATATTTGAAAATTGCTAAAAATCCAAGAGCTGCTTTTGTAAATTCAGCCTCAGAGTTTTTTGAAGATAAAGGTGAGGTTTATAATATAAAAAGTATACTTAAAGAATTTCAACATAATAAAGCCTTTATAAGGCATTTCAAGGATGTTATAGATTACCGAACTATAAAATTTTACAAGGAAAGACTAGAAAAAAAACATGAGGAAGTATATGGAGTTAAAAAAGCTTAGACATAAAAAATCTAAGCTTTTTCTTTACTCATAAACTTTTTCTAACACAATACCTTTTTGAAAACCGCCTCTTTCAGCTTTTTTTTCATTTCTTTTTTTCATAAGCTCTTCTTCAGAAAATCCAAGTGCAGAAGCTAAACCAAGAACAACCTCCATTAAATCAGCTAGTTCCTCAAGGTTTTTATCCTCTGAAAATTCTTTTGCTTCTTCTAATAACTTTGCTTCAAGTAAAGCTGTTAAATCTTCTTTTTTAGCATAATGTATATCGAAAGTTTTTCCTGAGTTTTCTATTATTTCAGGTATTTTATCTCTTACAAGTTTATTATAAATTTTCATAGTAACCTCCATAAGTTTATAAATATATAAATTCCTTCTAAAATATTATAATAGAAAGTCATAGCATTGTAAAATAAATTATGTAACTGTAATGCGTATTTCTAAAATAAATTTAATTAAATTAAAAAATACTTGATATAATTATGTAAATATAATATAATATTCTGGTAAAATTAACTATAAATATATTATAGTAGGGCCAATTAAATTATTTGGTTTTACCACATGCAAAGGAAGAAATATGATTAATTATAAGAAAAAAATTGCAGCATTAATGCTTTTAGCTACCTGTTTAAGCGGATGTAGTTATGATTTGAAAGACTTACAACATTTAAAATCAAAATCTAGTTTTGACACAGTGGGAATCAAAATATTATGTGAGCACAAGAAATATTCTGAAGCAATGAAACAAATTGATGATTATTTGAAGAAGCATCCAGATGATAAGGTTGCCCTTTCAGAAAAAGGATATGTGCTTGTATCTCAAGATAAAAATGAGGATGGATTACTAGTATTATTAAAGGTTAATGATAAGTATCCTAATTACGATGTTACCTTAAATAATATAAGTTGGGCATATAACAATCTTAAGATGTATAAACTTGCAAACAAATATGCAGATTTAGCTTTAAAACAAACACCTAATTCTTCAGAGGAGCTTAGCAATAAGGGAACTGCTTTGTTTGGATTAAAAAATTACAAAGCAGCTGAGAAATACTATGATAAAGCACTTGAAAAAAAATCAACTGATAAAGTTGCCATATGGGGAAAAGCTTTGAGCTTATATAAAGAAAAGAGTTACAGCAAGAGCTTAACTTATTTTAAAAAATATGTAATAGTTGATTCGAGTGATATACAGGCAAGCTATTATATGGAAAAATGTTATATAGCTCTCAATGATGTAGATGGTGCTATAAAGGAATTTAAAAGTGATATAATAGCAGATCCTAAAAATAAAGGGAATTACTTTGCTTTAGGAGATATGTATAGAAAAAAGACTGATTATTCTAGTGCATTAAGTTGTTATGACACTTTATCTGAAATTGATCCTGAAGATCCTGAAATATACTTTCAAAAGGCAATATGTCTTGTGAAAAGCGGAGATAAAGATGGTGCTTGTGAAAACTTAAAATTGACTTTAAGTTATGACAGTGAATATGTTAGTGACATTGAGGAAGAACCAGCCTTTGATGCACTTAAGGATTATGATAAATTTAAAGAAATACTCAATTCAAAATAGCTTAGGCGTTTTGAATTGAGTATTTTTTATTATGTGTAGCCTAAATACTAAAAAGCATAAATTACCATTGAATGTAATAAAAAAAGTATATTATAATTATAAAAACGTAAATACAAATTTCGATAATATAAGATATAATAGTATATATTTTACATGCAATTCTAAACGGTAATATAGTGTGATTAAAATATTCAATGAAAGTGGGGGCGCTTAATGAAAGTAAGAAGTATCAGAACAAGAACTTTGGTATCAGTATTGCCTGTTATAATAGTTATATTAATGGTGTTGGTGTCTATTAGTTATTATTTTTCTAGAAATATGTTAACTAAAGAGATTGATTCTAAAATAACAAATAATATAAATCAATTAAAAGAAACTATTTCAGGTAAGCTTCAGGCTCATCAAAGAGTGGCTGAAACACTTGCAAGAACTATAGAGGCTGATAACTTTACTATAGCTAATAATGACTATTCAGGGTTACTTTCTAAATATGCAATGATAAATGAAGATACCTTAGGGGCGGGAATCTGGTATGAACCTTGGAAATTTAGAAGTGATTTAAAATACTTTGGACCATATGTGTACAATGATGGGAGTAAAGCAGTGTATACAGACAGTTATATGACATCTGACTATGATTATCCTAATCAAGATTGGTATAAAGACAGTAAAAATAGCAAGGTAAACTGGACAGCACCTTATTATGATCCTACAACAAAGGTAACCATGTCTACAACAGCGGTTTCCTTTTATGATAAAAATAATAATTTTTTAGGAGAAACCACTGCTGATATAAATTTAAATAAGCTTCAAGCTATGATAAATAATCTAAAAGTAGGGAATACAGGCAGGGCCTTTTTAGTAACTAAAGATGGAAAATATATTGCGGGAGTAAGTAGTAATAAAGTTATGAAAGAAACCATAAAGAATGATAGTAAATTCTCAAATATATCAGAGGAAATACTAAGTGGTAAAAGTGGAAGCAGTAAGTACAGAGATGGAAGTGATAAGAGGCTTATATATTATACTTCTCTTGGACAAACTAACTGGGTTTTAGCAATAACTATATCAGAAGCAGAAATATATAAACCACTTAGCAATTTATTAAACATTTTAATTATATTAAGTGTTGTAATGATTGCTTTGGTATCAATTACTATAGTGATATACAGTAATTACATAACTAAAAGTATAGTAAAGGTAAATGAGCTTTCAAAGAAAATTTCTGAAGGTGACCTTACAAGCACTATAGAAGTAACCTCTGAAGATGAATTAGGAAGTATGACTCGAAATTTAAACACAATGGCAGAAAACCTAAAAGAAGTATTTAGAACCTTTGGAATGAATCTTGATAGTATTGTTGGAACTTCGCAGGAATTGACAGCCAGTGCGGAAGAAACGGAATCAGCTTCAGAGCAAGTTGCGGTAACAATGCAGGATATTTCAGGACAAGTAGAATTAGAGGCAAATAGTACAAGGGAAATATCAGGTGAAGTAGAAAAAATAAATGCAGCTATTAAAAAAATAAAGGATAGCATTTCGGAAACTTTTTCTCTTTCGGATTCTGCATCAAAAGCAGCGGAAAATGGAGATAAAATAATTGGAGAGGCTATTGAAGAGATAAATAAAATGTCATCTAATGTTAATGAAACTTCGATCATGGTAGGTATTTTAGGAGATAAATCAAAGAAAATTGACAACATAACTTCAATTATAAATGATATATCTTCTCAGACAAATTTGTTGGCATTAAATGCTGCAATTGAAGCTGCTAGAGCAGGAGATGCAGGAAAGGGGTTTGCGGTTGTTGCAGAAGAGGTTAGGAAGCTTGCAGGTGAATCTAGTAAAGCAGCAGATGAAATAGGAATTTTGATTCAAGATATACAGCGTGAGATAAATAGCACTATAGAATCTATGAAAAATGGAGCTTTTGCAGTTGAAAAGGGAAGTGAGCTTATAAAGAATGCAGGAAACTCCTTTGATGAAATTGTAAGTTCTGTAAGGAACGTTTCAGATAATATAAATAAAGTTGTTAGTGAGGTAGATGGAATTTATATAAATTCAAATAACATGACGGATAATGTTTCAAGTATTGCGAGTTCATCAGATGCAACTTCAGACAATATACAGAGTGTTGCAGCAGCTTCAGAAGAACAATCAGCTTTAATGAAACAAATTGTTGAGGCATCAGAGGCTTTAACTCAAATAGTAATTAATGTTCAAGGTGAAATAAATAAATACAAGATATAAAGAAGAAGACATATTTCCAAGCTAGGAAATATGTCTTTTATATATTATTACATAAATACAAAGTATAAAACCAATGGGATACAAAGCACATAAATTCCCCAATGTAATTCTTTAACCTTTCCACAAACAAGTTTTCCAAAAGCATAGGCAATTATTCCAATACTTATACCATTTGATATACTTGAAGTGAAGGCAGTAAATACTATTGTTGCAAAAGCAGGAAAAGCCTCTGTAAAGTCTGAAAAATCAATATCTTTGATTCCGGATATCATGCTTAAACCTATGGCTATAAGTACAGGTGCAGTTGCAGAGGATGGAATCATAGTTGCAATAGGTGTAAGGAACAAAGTAAGAAGAAAACATAAAGCAGTAATTACTCCAGTTAATCCAGTACGACCACCTTCTTCTACTCCAGCAGCTGATTCTATGTAAGCTGTAATTAAGGTTGAACCAAATAAAGAAGCTAATATTGCAGAAATTGAATCTACAAGAAAAGGTCTCTGTATGTTTTCTAAATTACCATCCTTATCTAATAGTCCTGCTTTAGAGGAAACTCCAAGTATAGTTCCAAGAGCTGAGAAGAAGTCACCTATAAAAAATGTAAATATAATAGGGAAAAAGCTTAGTTTTAAAACTGACAAAATATTAAGTTTAAAAGCGATTGGTGCAATAGATGGTGGCATAGATATAAGAGAAGCTGGAACTTTAGTTATTCCCATAGGTATACCAATTAAAGTTGTTATTAAAATAGACCAAAGTGCAGCTCCCTTAATTTTATTTGCCATAAAAGCAATGGTAATAGCTAGTCCTATTAGAGATAACAGTGTTGCAGGGCTTTTAAGGCTTCCCATTTTAATTGAGCCATCCACAATGCTCATTATGTTTCCGTCTCCAAAACCAATTAGCACAATATAAAAACCTATAGCAACGCCTATAGATAATTTGATATTCTTAGGTATTATCTTGACTATGACTTCACGAAGACCAAGTACTGTTAATAGAAGGAATATAACTCCTGAGAGAAATATCATTCCAAGGCCTTCCTGCCAAGTTACAACACCACCTTTTACTAAAGTTATAGCAAAGAAAGCATTACTTCCCATAGCTGGTGCAAGGGCAAAAGGTAGATTAGTATAAAAGGACATAAGTAAGGTACATACAGCAGATAATAAAGCGGTTACAACTACAACGGCACCGGCGTTCATACCTGCTGATTTCATCAAGGAAGGTTGAACCATTAATATGTAGGACATTGTCATAAATGTTGTTAAGCCAGCTATTATCTCTGTTTTAACATTTGTGTTTCTATCTTTTAATTTGAATATTCTTTCTAGCATTTTAATCCTCCTGAGTTTATTATGTTGATTTTAGACATAGCAATAAATAGCTATTTACAGCTATCCAGCACAACAAAGATATCAGTGAATATATTATTTTTTGACAAATTAAAACCGAATGTAACAATTTTAATCAGCGTTAATTATTGTACTCGTTTTTTATGGAATAATCAACATTTTTATAAAAAATAATATTAATGTTAGTATGGAAATTTGAGGAAAAAACTACAGAAGTGCTATTATACAGGCGTGTGAATGGATTTTATTATGTATAAAATATTTGACACGATTTATAGAATAGTTCGTATTTTTATATTGAATAAGTAAAAAAAGGCACACCATTTATAAAAGGTATGCCTTAAAATTATCCTAGTAATTCATTAACAACTTCTCTATCATCAAAGTGTACTTTGTTATCTCCAATAATTTGATAGTCTTCATGTCCTTTTCCAGCTATTATTAGTATATCCTCTTCTTTTAGGATTTCAATCCCACGTTTAATTGCACAGCGTCTATCCGTAATTTTTTCATAAGATGAATTTATAGTTTGCATGCCGCGTTCTATATCTCTAATTATATCCTCTGGCTTTTCATGTCTAGGGTTATCAGAGGTTATTATGCAGTAATCAGAAAGTATTCCAACTGCCATGCCCATAAGACCTCTTTTACTTTTATCTCTATCACCACCACAGCCAAATACTGTTATTATTCTGCCATTTGTCATTTCACGAGCCATTATAAGAAGCTTTTCAAGAGAATCGGGAGTATGAGCATAATCTATTATTATATTTTTATTTAATGGATTATTTATTGTTTCTAATCTTCCTAAAACAGGTTTTATGCTTGAAACAAGCTTTAAAATACTTTCAAAATCAATGCCGAGGCAAAGTAGGCTTCCTATTGCAGCTAAAACATTGTACACAGTAAATTCACCAGGTACATTTACCTTGACTTTAGAGGATATACCTTTGTAATGAACATTAAAGCTTACGGAATTAGGCTTATAAACCATATCGCTAGCTGTAAGATCTGCATTAGTTAAAACTCCGTAGGTGAAAAATTCACAAGTTCCTTTTTCAATAATTTCACCTGCAATATTGTCATCTAGATTTATTACACCTACAGGACACATTTTGAATAATTTAATTTTCTCATTTTTATAATTTTCTATAGTGCCATGTTCATCAAGATGATCTTGAGAAAGATTTGTAAATACGCCTACTTTAAAACTGCAATAATCAACTCTATGCTTCATTAAAGCAGAAGAGGTTACCTCCATTACAGCGTTTTTTGCACCCTTGTCTATAAAGTCCCTTAAAATTTGGTTAAGCTCTAAAGCCTCTGGCGTAGTAGGATTAATTTTTTCTACATTTATTTCTTTATCCTTTAACTCATAACCAAGAGTTCCTATAGTACCAGTGCTATTGCCAAAGGCTTCAAGCATATCTCTTATGTAATGTATAACTGTGGTTTTTCCATTGGTGCCAGTTACACCAACCAAGTTAAGTTCTCTAGAGGGCTCCTCATAAAATAAATTGCATAGGCAAGCTAAAGCCACTTTTGAATTTTTAACTTTTACTAAGGTTGTATTCTCTATTGAATCATGAAAATCTTCATCTATAATAACTGCCGCAGCCCCATTTTGTGCAGCTTCTTTTATGAAATCATGACCGTCAAATCTTGCTCCTTTAATGGAAACAAAAACGTAATTTTGTTTAACCTTTTTAGAATTATAGCTTATTCCTTCTATATTTATATTAATGTCCCCTTTTATTAAATCGTAATCTATGTTTTGTAAAAGTTGTTTTAATTTCATTTGTAACCCTCCATATTAAAGTGCTATATTGTTTTTTTATTTAAACTTAACTAGAAAACCTATATTTATTATATACGAAATTTTAACAATGAATAGTGTATATATTGCTTGATATATTGCAAAAAATGCTCTATGATTTTTTTGAGGTGTTTTAAAATGGATAATAAAAAAGGCTATCTTAATGAAGATTTTCAGCTTTTTCATTTGAAGGATAGGAAGAGTCAAAGCTTTGAATTTCATTATCATGATTTTAATAAAATAATAATATTTATATCTGGCAAGGTTACATATCTCATAGAGGGAAAAGCCTATGAGCTTAAACCTTGGGATATACTTCTTGTAAATAATCATGATGTACATAAGCCTATCATTGATTCTTCTAAAGTGTATGAAAGAATAATTATATGGGCAAATTCTGATTTTATAAAAAAGCATAATTACGAGGATTGTGATCTTTCAAATTGTTTTAAACTTGCAAGGGAGAGGAGCTTTAACCTTGTAAGACTTAAAACTGAGCTTCAGGATAATATGAAGTTTATTATAAATTCCTTAGAGCAGTCTCTTAAATCAAAGGAATTTGGAAGCAAGCTATTCAGTAATTCACTTTTTATTCAACTTATAATTTATTTAAATAGAGTCCATCTTGAAAATATGTATTTAACGGGAAAAGAAACTCTTAGATATGATAAGCAAATTGAAAAAATATTAAAGTACATAAATGCCAACTTAAAAGGAGAGCTTTCAACGGAGGCTTTAGCGCGAGAGTTTTACATGAGTAAGTACTATCTTATGCACAAATTTAAAAAAGAAACGGGATATACTCTGCATAACTATGTGCTCCAAAAGAGACTTCTTCTTTCAAAAGATATGATAAAAAAGGGGGATGCCATAACTAAAGCTTATATGCAATGCGGTTTTAAGGATTATTCATCTTTTTTTCGTGCGTTTAAGAAGATGTTTGGCAGGTCTCCTAGAGAATTCTGTAATGATATTTAATAAGAGAGCTATGCTTTATTTTTTAGATAAAAATTAAAATGTTGACAAAAGGCACTAGGTAATCTATATTTTAATGAATGTTTTACTAAGAAAGGAATAACTTTAATGAAAAAAAGCAAAAGAAGAAAAGGACGAAAATTAATAAATTTAACAAGAGAAGCAGAAAAATTAGATGTTGAAAGAAAAGCTAGAGCTTTAGAAAGCAGCTATAAGTACAAGCATCCTGTAGCTACTTTGGTATATACCATCATAATTTTATTTGTTGATATTTTTTTAGCACTATGGCTTGGGAATAAGTTGCCAGCTTATAAGTCAAATCTTACGAATGTACTTTTCTATGAAAAACCTCCCAGCAGCTATATTGCATATACTTTTTTTAGTATCATAGTACCAACAGTTGCTTCTTTATATATTATTAAAAGCTGTAAAATTAAACATAAAGCTATGAAAAGTATAATTTTTCAGCTTGTTTGTAACATAGTTGCTATTGTGATCTTTTACAATTCTTATAATATAATAACCAGTAATAGAGTATATACTAAGAGATTGTTTAAAGAAAATATGTATATGTTCAGTGATATAAAAACCTTAAAAGTTGAAGCTGAAAACAGGAGAGGTGAAAAAGAATGTGGATTTACAATAGAATTAAAAAATGGAAATGAAATTGGAATTGTGTCAAATCCCAATAGAGATTTTGAGAAGAGCTATGAGTTTATAAAATTTGATAAAAGCTGTATAGGAGCCAAAAGGTATATAGATAAAGAACTTAGAGGTGAATATAAGAAGATTATTGTATCAAAATTTGGTGAAAAAAATACTGAATACATATTAAAAAGTTATAAAAACAACTAAAACATAAGTTTATATTGGAAAAAGTTTTGAATTGTTTTAATTATAATTTAAAAAATATATTAAATAACTTGACGAACTATGTAGAAAATGGTATAGTCAGTTTATAAAAAACACCTAAATTGAATATGTATCAAATTACTCCCCCTTAAATTTTAAGAGGGAGTAATTTAATAAAAGAAATAAATTAGGAAGTAGGAGAGGGGAAAAATGAAAAACATCAAAACAAAAATTACAGCTATAATTTTAGGAATATTTACAGTAGTGAGTTTAGCAGGATGCAGTTTATCAAAGGCAGAGGATAAAGATTTATCTTCAAGAAAGTATAGTTATGAAAAATTTTTAAAAGTAAAAATTGGAATGACATATGATGAAACTAAGAAAATATTAGGAGAAGGAAAAAAAGATACTACACAAAAAAGTGCTGGAATATATAGATGGAAGAATAGCGATAGTTCATACATAGAAGTTATATATAGTGGTTCAACTAATAAAGCAACTGAAAAGATAGAATATAAGCTTAGTAATAATAAGGTGAAAGTATCAAAGGAAAAATACTACGAGGTAAATGGAAAGCAAAACTATCAGGAAGTAAAAGCTATATTAGGTGGAGAAGGAACTTTAACAGAAGAAATCGAAACTGGTAAAGGTATAAATAAAACATATATGTGGGGAAATGATAATGATAAAAATGGTTATATATCAGTTTCCTTTACAAATGGATATGCTTCCTTTGAAACAGGAAACTATCTTAAATAGCAAAGGTATAATGATTTTCTTTCAAGTGCCATTTATGATTGAGGTAGAAATTGTTGTAAAGTTGTAAAGTTAAAACAATTTCTACCTCATATTTAATAGATAGTCATAAGAAAGTCGATTTATTATCGGATATAATACAATAGCTGAGTTATCAGCCCCGCTATTTTTTGTTTATTCTTGAGTTGGTAATTTCGTCGACCTTTGCTTTCACACTTCTTACATAGAGTCTCTATACCCGTCCTTTTTATAATCTCCTCAACGTAGATTTCAAATTGATACGTAAAATTGTTTATAATTACTCTCATTTTAACGCCTACTAAATATCTTTTTCTGAGTATTTAGTAAAAGAGCTTCTATTTGTTACAACCACACCCCAAATATAAATTTTGTTAAGAGTGAATAGATATCCCAAAAGTACAAAAGCTATATAAAAATTATATTTATAACACGATATTATATTGGAGGAGAAAACATGGAGAACAAAAAAGCTTTAAACGATACTAATGTTATTATTGCAGGATTAATAGGTATTGTTTCTACTATTGTCGGAGAAATTTGTTCACGGATTTTTATTTATTTTGGAATTGGAAGGTATAGTGCATATCAACTAAACAGCCTTATTGTTACTTATAATAGGCCGTCAGCAATATTGGGTTTTATGCTAAATTTATTAATTGGTGGTATTATAGGAGCGGCCGTTTATCTAACAGCCCAAAAATGGGGTGATAAACATGTTATTCTGTTAAGTCTTGCTTACACTTTAGTTGCATGGATGTTTTTGGAAATTATTTTCAATGTTGTAGTTAACAAAAGAATAGTTACAACAAGAGAATTTAGTGGATATTACAACCAGTATATAAGTGCTGTAATCCATGCAGTTGCCAAAGGATTAATGTTAAATTTCTTTATATTCAAAAAAAGTAAGTAGAAGAAGAGTTGTTTAATCGACTAAGTGTAAGAGCCATCCAAAAGGCTTTAAAGATAGTAACGGATTATTTGGGGCTAGAGTATATTTCTACTCACTCATTTAGAAAGCTCTACGCCGTAACCGCTTATGAGGCTAACGGAAATAATATAGAACTTGTTAAGGAACTATTAAACCATACCTCAATAGCAACAACTTAACGTTATATCAGAGTATCGTAACAAGCGATTAATAAGGCAAGTAAGGAAATAATGTTCATATAGAAGAGGGAGTAAAATAGGCTCTCTCTTTTTATTATCCTCGTTTACCTCTGTATAAGGACTGAGGGCTCGTATAACGCGCGAGAGTATTAACGACATAAAAAAACCATCTAGCGCCGTAATTACACGGCTTTAGATGGTATTTAATCAGGTTATTAACGAATTAACTCTTAACGGGTTTTCCTTACGGAACTTACGCTCTTTTTATCTATCATATTTCTTATTGTTCTTATAGTTATAACGTTTCTCCCCTTCCTCTAATAATATCCGTGTTGCGAAACTAATAGAGGAGTATTTCACAGAATACGAAAGATACCACGAGACCTTAGCGTTAGATAAGTTAGGAAACGTAATATTAAAAAAGGAGCTTAGGGATAAAACAAGGATAAAGGTCTAGCTCAAAACGGCAATTATTTTAAAAAGCGTACAATAAATAATGATAACAAAGATATTCAGGAGGCAGATATATAGTATCGTTACGTGTACTTTTTACATGTTTATGCCCTAGTATATAGTGGTTCAACTAATAAAGCAACTGAAAAGATAGAATATAAGCTTAGTAATAATAAGGTAAAAGTATCAAAGGAAAAATACTACGAGGTAAATGGAAAGCAAAACTATCAGGAAGTAAAAGCTATATTAGGTGGAGAAGGAACTTTAACAGAAGAAATCGAAACTGGTAAAGGTATAATGATTTTCTTTCAAGTGTTATTTGGGATTGAGGTAGAAATTGGTTTAAGGAAAATTATTTTTTATATAAAAAATTACAAATTTAGCTTGACAGCTTGTGCATAATATAATATAATATTACTTGTTGATAGCGACTTTATAGAAATTATTGTAAAGTTAAATATAGGGGTATAGCTCAATTGGTAGAGTAACGGTCTCCAAAACCGTCGGTTGTGGGTTCGATTCCTACTGCCCCTGCCAAATTAAAGTTTAGGCGTCTCAAGAATTTGAGGCGTTTTTTTTTATTTTTTGAAATAATTATTTTATATGTTAGAAATTTTGCTAAGATTCAAAATAATTGGAGTTTTTAATAAAGCTTCAAGTTATAAATACCTTATACATATATAATTATAATTCTAAAAACACTTTACACAATACAATATTTTATAACATAAATGTAATATATTGACTGTAAACGTTTATTGTACTATAATGTAGATAAATACATTATTAAAAGTTTTTACAAGCTATTATGTGAAATTGTATTGAAAGTAAGTATGTATGAAAAGAGGTGATAATAGAATATTTAGATGCTTTGTTAAAAATTAAATGAAAGGGATGATTAGATTGAAAACAAAAAGTATAATGCAGAAAGTAGCTTTAGCACTTTTATCATTTACATTTTCCACATCAATAGTAGGGATTACCCCCTCAAGGACAATGGCAGAGGAAACTTCTTTTAATATACATCACTCTCTTGAAAATTTAACAACTTCTAATGGACTTGCAGCGGCTACATATTCAGAGAAAGACCGAAAGTTGAATAGGTTTCAGCCGCATATATATAGCAATTATGATGCAAATACATCCACAAAAAATTATTTGTCAGATGCATATTTTGGATATAAGATTAATGGAAAGAGTACTTGGTTAACAGGAGTTCCGATTACTTCTGTAAACTATGTAAACGGAACCAATATCATTAATACAGTTCAGAAGGATGGAAATTTTCAATTTGAGTCTTATTATTTTACTCCATTTTCAGGAGATAAGGAATCTAGAATGTTAGTCATGTTAGTAAAAGCTACAAATAATGGACAAGACCAAAAAGATTTTTCACTATACTCTGAGCAAAATTTAAACCTAGGTGGCAATGAGGATAACAAAGAGGAAAGATCCTATTACAATAAAAGAAAAGGATATTTGAAAGAATATAAAGGAGACAATATTGCTATTTACAAGAATATAAATCAAGAAGGTTCCCATTATACATCTGGAATAGGAGAAAATTCTCCAGTAGAGATTACAAATAGGGGTGGACATTATTTAGATAAAACTACTTTAAAGGCTGATAATTTGGTCTGTGGATACGAAAATAGAAATCAGTGTGGAGATGTATTCAAAAAAGGTACTTCAAGATGGTATGGCGTAGTTATTGGTCTTACTGAAGATGGAAATGAAAAGAAATTGAGCAAAGATGTGAACTACCTTGTGAATAATAAAAATCCGGAAAACTTGTTACAAAACGAGAAAAATTGGTGGAATCAATGGCATCAGGGAGAAATAGGTCCTAAAGGATTATCTGCTTCTGAACAAGCTGTATATAGACAGTCTACTGCCGTACTTAAGATGGCGCAATGCAGGGAACATGGGAAAAGTCATGGTCAGATTCTTGCAAGTTTAATTCCTGGAATGTGGAGCATTGCATGGGTACGAGACGGAATTTACTCTATTCAGGCTCTGCTTGCATCGGGTCATACAAAAGAAGCAAAAGAAGGACTTAAGTTTATGCTTAATGCTGATATGCGTAAAGATGAAACTAATCCTACTAAAAATTATTACCAGAGATATATTGAAAGTACAAATAAAGGAGCTCCGGTTTACGGACTAGGTGTAGATTTAGGAACTAATTATGCTATTTCGGTTTGTCGTTATTATGGAAATGGAACAGAGGAATCTGACAAGAATGATAACGGTTACAACGTCGAGACTGATGGATGGGGACTAGTTCTTTGGGCTGCAGACAGTTATATGAAGAAAACAGGTGATAAGACTTTCTTAAATAAATATTGGAACACTTTATCAAAACATGATGCAGATCTTTTAGTTAAACTTGTAGATTCAAAAGACGGATTAATGCAACCGGATTCATCCATATGGGAGGAACATTGGACACCGTATAAAGTTGGAAATGGTATTCGTCAGAGATTTGCTTATACTAACATCACAACTTACAATGGTCTTAAGGCGGCAGCGCATCTTGCTACTTTGAATAAAGATAAGCAGAAGAAAGAACTTTATACTGAAAAAGCAGATTCAATTAAGGATGCGGTATTAAATAAAATGGTTGTGAAATCCAATGTTACTGGAAAAAATACTTTAGGGTCTTCTCTTGAAAAAATAGCGGAAGGAACAGGTTATCATGATGCAGCTGTGGTAGAAGCAATTAATTTTGGTTTGGTAAATCCTAAAGATTCCTTAGCAACTGGAATTATTGATTCGTTTAATAGAACTCTTCGTATGAAATCAGGAAGTCCAGGATATATGAGAAATCAGGATGGTGGAGATTACGATTCTAATGAGTGGGCATTTGTTGATCTTCGAGTAGCTACAGCTTTAAAAAACATGGGGAAAGATAAGGAATCTAAGGTTTTGATAGACTGGCTTACGAACCAAGCACATGCAAATTTTGATTTGATTCCGGAACTTCTTACAAGGAATAATTCAGATTACTTTGGGTCTATCCCAATGGCTGGCTTTGGATCTGGTTCTTACATTCTTTCAATTAACAATTATTATAATAATTTAAGATAAAGATAAATATCTGCAAATGATATTTATAAAAATTAAGATATTAATTCTTACTTTCTATGATATATTAAGGTTTAACGTCTCAAAGATTTGAGGCGTTTTGCCTTATAATAATAGCAATCAAATCAGTGCATTGATTAGTGAAAGTTGATTTGTTATTAACAATACTTTGGGTTACATTCCAATTATTAATTATAAGATATATGGATAAAGATAATAAAGAAGAGTGGTGGAGTTATGAATTTACTGTATGATAAAGATTATATTAAAATAATTAATACTACAGACAATATTACATCTCCGCTATTTTTATGAAAGAAATATTTAAAATTAGTGATAAGAGAATAGTGTTACCCATAAAATATCACACAACATTAAGAAATGGTGCATCTAATTATGAAATGGCACTATTTGTGTCTGATAAATTATCATGGGATCAAAGTGGAACACCGCCATATTATGATGTGGTAAATAAAGAATTAAATAAGTCAATATATCATGCGTCCTTAGCATATATAAGGTATGTACTAGATAATAATATGATTTTAATGCCGCATAGATGGATGCTAGAAGCAAAAGTTTGGCTTGAAGAATATTGCAAGGATTAAAAGATACAGCTGTGAATTACATAAAATGTATGATAATATAATAATATACAAATATATATATTATTTGTTATAGGATAAAAGAAGGGAGTATAAATTAAAATGAAAATGAAAAAATGCCTAGTTTCTTGCTTGTTAGTGGCATTAATTAGTATACCACCAATGAAAGTTTTTGCTGCAAATCAAACTTCGATGAGAATCTTTGAGCCTAATGCACAAAATAACTCAATTGTATCAGATTTTTCACTTAAAACGGTAGATGGACAAGAGGTACATATACCAAACGTAGACAAGTCTCAACAATTAGATAATAAAGTTAAAAGTACTTCGCAAGCTAATTATTCTCAAACAAAAGCTGTAGCAGATGAAAAAGCATCAACCCTAATAAATAAGGATTACGGAAGTACAAGTGTACAATATGCTTTAATAGACAATGGAAAGATTGTACTATCTGGTAATGCAGGTGTATATTCAAAGGAAGATAATAAACCTGTAACAGCTGATAACATGTATGGTATAGGTTCTGTCAGCAAGATGTTTGTAACCACAGCAGTAATGAAATTAGTGGATGAGGGGAAAATTGAACTTGATGCTCCAGTTACTAAATATATTAAAGAATTTAAAATGGCAGATGGGAGATACAAAAAAATCACAGTTAGGATGCTGTTAAATCATTCATCAGGATTAATGGGGTCTAGTTTTTCTAATGCCATTCTTTTTGGGGATAACGATACCTATTCTCATGATACTTTTTTAAAGCAGTTATCTAAACAACGTTTAAAAGCTGATCCTGGGGCTTATTCAGTATACTGTAATGATGGTTTTTCTCTTGCAGAAATTTTAGTGGAGCGTGTAGCAGGGGTTAGTTATACAACTTATATAACTAATAATATTACTGATATCTTGAAGATGAACAACACTAAAACGCCTGCTAGCAAATTTGATAGAAATAAATTAGTAAAAACATATTATGATGGAGTACCTAATGCTTTACCTGTAGAGAATTTAAATAGTTTTGGTGCCGGTGGAGTTTATTCAAGTGCAGAAGATTTGTGCACTTTTGCAAATACTTTTACTAAAAATTCAAATGGAATTCTTTTAAAAAAAGCATTAAAAGCAATGGAGAATAAAGAATACTTAAGAGGTATTTGGCCGGAGGGGAAAGATAATATACTAGCCTATGGACTAGGTTGGGATAGTGTTAATTTGTATCCATTTAATCAATATAACATTAAAGCATTATGCAAAGGTGGGGATAGTGAATTCTATCACAGCGGCTTTATTGTTTTGCCAGAACAAAATATGGCAATGGCTGTAGTGAGTTCAGGTGGACTTAGTACGTATGATGAGGTAATGGCAGAGAGGGTGCTTTTAACTGCATTAAAAGAAAAAGGAGTAATTAAAAATATCATACCAGATAAGACCTTTACTCCACCACAAGAAACAGCAGTCCCTTCAGAAATTAAAAAGTATGAAGGTTCATATTTAGCACCTTCAGGCTTTATTAATGCGAAAATTGATGATGCAGGTAAATTAACCTTATTAAATACTCAGAACCAGCCTATGCAAACTTATATTTATACTAAGGGAGGAAGTTTTGTATCTAGTGATGGATCAACTAGTATGAAATTTGTAACTGAGAGAAATGGGAGGATATACCTTCAGGAAACTATCTATTCTAATATGAAGTACTTAGGTCAAACGGTGGAAAATCTATATATAGCACAAAAAGAAGATGGTAATAAATTAAAAGAAAATGTGGCGAAAGCGTGGGAAAAAAGATCTGGAAAAAGGTACGTTTTATTAAACGAAAAGTATTCTTCAGTAGAATATATGATGGGATGTCCAATGGCGTTGATTGCATTTACAAAGGGGTTTGAAGGCTATTTAGGAGTAGACAAAATAGCAGATAAAAATTTAGCAGTGGCTATATTAGATGGACCGGGTGTAATGTCACGAGATCAGCAGGATTATAAATTATATAAAAAAAATAATCTGGAATATTTAAGTTCAAATGGAGGTATTTATATAGATCAAGATGCGTTAAAAACTTTGCCAATAGATGGCACATTCTCAAGTACTATTAACAAAGATGGATATGCTGAGTGGTACAAAATTGGCGATGAAGCTGCAGGTAAGGAAATTAATGTGGATATACCACAAAATGCAGCATTTGCAGTTTATGACAGCAATGGGGCGGTAATAAATGATTCCTTAGTTACGGGAAGTACAAGTGCTAAATTGCCTCAAAATGGAACAATCGTATTCTTAGGTAGCCCTCAAGCTAAGTTTACAATTAAATATAACACAGTTTTAAAGTAAGTAATTTATTATAATTAAAGGCAAATAACTCGAAAATTTGAGTTGTTTGTCTTTAATTACATATATAGGTGGAAAAAATACAAATTATAATGTATACTTATTTATGTAATATTAATTAAAATATGGAGGTAATAGTATGTTAAGAAAAAAAATAAAAACAATAATTTATTCTTCATTATTATTGGGTGCTTTTGTTTCAGCAACTGTATTGCCTGTGAATACGTTTGCAGCAAGTACAACTGGATTTTTTGATAATTTGAAATCTTTTAATACAAACATTTGGGCAAAGTCTGATGGTTGGACAAATGGTAATCCTTTTAATTGCACTTGGAGAGCTAGTAATGTTAATTTCAATAATGGAATGGAGCTTTCTATAACTAAAGATGCAAAAGGTGGAGCAATACCTTATGCAGGTGGAGAGTACCGTTCAAATAATAGATATGGCTATGGACTTTATAGAGTAAGCATGAAGCCTGCAAAACATATTGGAGTAGATTCTTCTTTTTTCAGCTATACAGGTCCTTCTGACAATAATCCATGGGATGAAATAGACATAGAATTTTTAGGGAAAGACACTACAGAAGTACAATTTAATTATTATACAAATGGTGTTGGAAAGCATGAATATCTTTATAAATTAGGCTTTGATGCATCAAAGGGATTTCATACCTATGGCTACATTTGGGAGCAAAATTATATAGCTTGGTTAGTTGATGGAAAAGAAGTATATAGGGCGACTAGTAATATTCCAACACATCCTGGAAAAGTTATGATGAATTTATGGCCAGGAATTGGTGTTGATTCTTGGCTTGGTGCATATGATGGGGTAACTCCAGTAAAGGCATACTATAATTGGGCAATGTATAATCCACAATAATAATTAAAATAAATTATAAAAAGTACACTTAACCTCTACTTAATAGTAAAGAGTTAATATATATTTATAAACTAATTAAGTATTGGGGTGAGAATATAAGTGTTGAAGGAAATATTAAAAACAATAATACTTTTACTTCAAAGAATTTTTAAGGGTGGAAGTAGGGAAATCAAACAAAAATTCAAAGTTGCTTTTAAAGAAGGAAAATTTAAAATTGTACAATTTACAGACTTACATGAGCATGCTGTAAAGAATGAATATACAATAAAACTTATGGAAAATATACTTGATTCAGAAAAGCCTAATTTGGTTGTTATAACAGGAGATTGCGTTGATGGAAGGTACTGCAACGGTGAAAAAGAAGTTAAAGGTGTCATAGATAATATTGCAAAGCCAATGGAGGATAGAAGAATTCCTTGGGCAGTTACACTTGGAAATCATGATAGTGAAGCTTGTCAAGTAAGTAGAGAAAGGCAAATGGAAATTTATATGTCATATAAGTATAATCTTAGCGATAAATTTTCAACTGTTAGCGATAAAGCAGGAGACTACAATATCGTTATTCAGGATGAAAATAATAAACCAGTATACAATTTGTACATGCTTGATTCAGGTAGCTATACAAAAGATGGATATGGTTATGTAGAAAAGGAGCAAATAGCTTGGTATGAAGACACGGCAAATAATTTAAAAAAATGCTTCCAAACGAGAATACCTTCTCTCATGTTTTTTCATATTCCATTAAAACAGCAGTATGAGGTTTGGCAAAGTGGAAAAGCTGTTGGCGAAAGGAATGAAAATGAATGTTGTCAGGGAGAGGATACCGGCTTGTTTTCTAAGCTTAAGGAAATTGGCGATGTCAAAGGTGTGTTTGTTGGACATGATCACACTAATGATTACTGGGGAAGTTTGGATGGAATTGCTTTATGCTACGGAAGAAAGACAGGTTTCAATTGTTATGACAAGGAGGGTTTTATAAAAGGAGCAAGAGTAATTGTTTTAAATGAAAATCACCTAGAAGAATTTAATACTTACGAAAAATTAGATGTGTAAATTGTTAAGCTTTAAGGATTTCTATAACTAAGTAAAATTGGTTATAGAAATCCTTTATTATTATATATTAATTTGAGACAGTAGCTTTTTGAAAAGCAATAATATAGTATAACAAAGTTTATAATCAAAACCATTAGAGGTCTTTGTTCATATAATAATATGTGATTGAAAAATATTAGGAGACGAAGGCTTAATAATGGATTATAGAAAATACTTTGAGAAACTAAAAAGTGATTATGTTTATCTTGATAATGCTGCAACAACTCCTCCTCTTAAAAGTGTTATGAAAAAAGCTTTAGAATTTCTTGAAAATTACAGTAGTATTCATAGAGGAACTGGCTATTTAGCTAAAATGAGTACAGATTCCTATGAAAACTCAAGAAGGGTTATAGGAGAATATCTACATGCAACTAAAGATGATGTAGTAGTTTTTACTGCAAATACAACTGATTCAATAAATAAATTTGCTCTTTTATATCCATTTATGGGTAATGAAGGTGTGCTTATTAGTGACATAGAACACAGTTCAAATATGCTTCCTTGGTTTAAAAATTCCGGAAGAGTAAAAATGTTTAACACAGGTAAAAGCAATAAGATAAATCCATACAGCATTGAAGAGGAGCTTTATAGGAATCCACAAATTAAAATTGTTTCAATATGCGGAGCTTCTAACTTAACGGGCTATCTTACTCCTCTTAGAGATATTTATAAGATATGCAAAAAATATGGAGTATACTTGCTTGTGGATGCGAGTCAAATAGCTCCGCATTTCAAGATAACTTTAGATGATTGTGATTTTATAGCTTTTAGTGGACACAAAATGTATGCTCCCTTTGGTGCGGGTGTACTTGCAGGAAGAAAGGATGTTCTTTCACATATTGGGTTAGCACCTACAGGTGGTGGAAATATAGTTTATATAGGTAAAAGGGGAGAAGTTATATATAAAGAGCCACCTCTTAGTTTAGAAGCAGGAACACCTAATGGGCTTGGAGCTGTAACTGTAGCAGAAGCTATGAGAGTTTTAAATGAAGATATTGGATGGGAAAATATGAATCAGCATAACAAAAGAATAAATGAAATTGGATATAAATATTTATCAGATCTTAGCAATATAAAGCTGTACTATCCAAAGGATCAGGATATTAGAATAAATAGAACACCAACCTTTGTATTTGATTTTAAAAATGTAGGTACAAAAGTAGGGTGTGATATTTTAAAAGAAAATAAGATAGGTGTAAGATGCGGTACTTTCTGCTTATATAGATTAATTGAAAAAGTAAAAAATATAGATGAATATGAGAGAAAAAGGCTTTACAGAAATTATATTGTGCCGAATAGGGAATTACCTGAAAGGTATAGTCTAGTTAGAGCTAGTGCAGGACTTATGACAACTGAAGAGGATTTCCTAAGACTTAGGGCTGCAATAAAGAAAGTAGAGTGAAATAATAATAGAACCTATAGAAAAATTTATTCTATAGGTTTTACTATTATTTATTAGTTACAAACTGTCCTTCAGCTGGTTTTGCAATTTCATCAAAATTATTAATTAAAAGTTCTAGATGTTTAGTTAGTTCTTCACCTGACAGCTCTTCACCATGGCTTGGTATAGCTATAAGTGGTTTTAGATTTTTTAAACATATTATTGAGTTTTTAGCTTTTGCCCAATCTGTGGTTAAATATTTTGGAGGACCACTTATCTCTTCATGATGTGTAATTACAGATAACAAGGATTCTTGCTTTGTAGTGCAAAAAGCGTCGCCTACAATAAGTACATGATCCTTTTCACGAAATAGAGAAATATGCCCATCGGTGTGACCGGGAGTGTGTATCCATTTCCAATCTGGCATATAAGGAATACTGGAATCAGAAGGAAGAGGAGAGACATTGGAGCTTATGTCTATACTTGTATGAGGGAAGGTCTGTGAAATTTTTGCTACCATACCTTCATCTACAGTAGGATCAGCTAGAGGGTAATCTTTTTTGCCTGTTACATATGGCATTTCCAATTCATGAATGTATACAGGAACACTCCAAAGTTTAGAGAGTTTTATAACAGAACCAAC
The DNA here is from genome assembly GCF_000008765.1 of Clostridium acetobutylicum ATCC 824. NCBI lineage: Bacteria > Bacillati > Bacillota > Clostridia > Eubacteriales > Clostridiaceae > Clostridium > Clostridium acetobutylicum. The sequence goes on along the minus strand of NC_003030.1, from coordinate 2,933,435 downwards.
ATGATCAAAGTGCCCATGAGTAAGAATAATCGCTTTTGGTACACTACCTTTACCAAATCTTTTTTCAGCAGCTTTAAGTATAAAATCAGCTGAGTTTTCAAGAGCTGTATCCACAAGTACCCACTGCGTTTTATTTCCAATTAAAAAAGCGTTCACAATTGTAAAATTCATAACAAGTATATCTGAAGTTACTTCTTTTGATGAGGTAGTAATTTTAGATAAGCTGTTAACTAATTTGTTTCCCATTTTTAAAACCTCCTACTTTTTATTTAAATACTAATAGTATGTGTAATTGTGTTAAAGCTTATCTAGATAATTTTTCTTTTAATCTAAGAGTACAGCTGTGTAGTAAGTTAATCATATGTATCGATTATATGTGTTTAGTTTAAAGCATCCTAATAAGTTAATAGTTAAAAAAGGTGCTTCTAAATAGAGGCACTTTTTTTAAAAGAATAATTAAACTTTAAACTCATTAATTAAAGCATCTAATTCAGCAGCAATTGTTTTTAAATCATTGGCAGACTTCATTATTTGTTCTAGGTTTGAAGATTGTTCCTGTACGGCTGCAGATATTTGTTCCGTTCCAGAAGCTGTTTGTTCTGAAATTGCAGATACATTTTCAAAGGTAGCTACAACATCATTTTTTTCCTTATCTATATTCTTTATATTTTCTAAAAGTATATCTATTTGATTAATAAAATTATCAACACAGGAAGCAATAGATTTAAATGCTTTATCTGTATTTTGTGAGGCATTTTGTGTGGTTATTATAACGCTCTTTACGTCAGAAACCTCTGATTTTACATTAGATATCATGGTTTGAATCTTCTCTAAAGTACCTTCTATTTCATTAGTTGAATTAGAGGTTTCATCGGCGAGTTTTCTTATTTCATCAGCTACAACGGCAAATCCTCGGCCTGCTTCACCAGATTTTGCGGCTTCTATGGCGGCATTCAATGATAATAGATTTACTTGAGAGGTTATAGATTTTATTGCGTCAGTTACTTTTTTGATTTCTTTAGAATTTGTGTCTAGAGCAGAAACTTGACTTGTAACTTTTTCAGCAGCTTTAATATTTTTGTCTACAGCATTTTGCAGCTGGAGAATGCAATCAAAACCCTTTTCATTTGCTTTTTTAGTTTCAGATATATATTGCTTCATAAGCTCAGTGCTGTGAGCTACCTCATCCATCTCCCTGGATAGATTTTCAATTTTCTCTGCTCCTTCTTCTGCATTTGATGCAAGGTTTATTGCAGCATGAGCAATCTCATTTGAAGATTTTGCTACAGCTTCAACTGAAGAAGAGGTTTCATTAATTATATCAGAAACATTTTTTGAGGTTGTTGTTACTTTAAATGAGTTTTCCTTTATAATAGTTATAATGCTTCGCAAATTTTCTATCATCTTTTTTAAAGAAGAGGACATTATCTTCATTTCAGAACTGAAGTGTTTTGAATTATTGGAACTATCTTTATTGGAGGTTAAATCAAAAGTTGAAGCTTTATTTAAGAATTTTACCATTTTATTCATGGGAGTAACTGTTTGACTTAAAGTTATAATTCCAAGTATTGTGATAAAAATTGTACTAATAATTATTCCTAATATGAGAGATATTCTTACGTAGGCTGCTTCATTTTGTGCTTCTTTTAATATCTTAAAGCTGTCATTAGACACTTCTCCCATTTTATTTAACGGTGTTCTTGCCTTATTGAAGTCTATTTTAGAATGTTCAAGTGTTTTTCTAGCTTCATTTCGACTTTCAGGGGTATTTTTCTTAAGAAGATCAATAATTGTATTTATTTCTGAAATCCACGTATTTCTTGCAGTTATATGATCATTTACTAAAGTCAATTCATTTTCACTGGCAAGCTTTTTATATATATCTACTCTGCTATTGATTTGGTTTATATTTTTATTAATATCCTTAACATAGTTATTCCAATCAGGGCTATTAGGAGTAGCGTAAAATATCAGAAGCTCATCAATTGAAGTTTGATACATATCCCTATCTGCATTTATTGCATTATTAACCTTAGGAAGTGTTGTATTGTTTAAATAGTTTACTTTATTTGTAATGCTATAAACGCCTATTATACCTATTAAACATAGTATAGCAGAGGTTACTATCATAATAGTAATCATAATTATTAATTTTGTTTTTAGTTTCACTTGTCCCATCCTTTCTCAGTGTTCTTTGCTATATTATATGTTCAATTAATTAAAGGGTGATTTAAAAGTGGGCTACTTGTGATGCAATATCCAGCTTATTGAATTAACTCCATATAATACTGAGTGGAATTTATAAAATTATAAGAATATAGTTATACTTTGTTAATAATAAAATAGTATTATAGGAAGAGTGTTTTTATGAACTATTTAAACAGGGAAGTAGGGTACAAAAGATAAAGCAAATTTATGAGGTGATTTTTTAGTGCACATTAATATCGTTAGAGAAATGGCTAAGAAAGAAAGTATCGTAGAAAATTTTAAAAAGGTAGCTTGTTTTTTATGGAGAAGCAAGCTGTTTTATTACACAGTAATTATTTTATTTTTTAAATCACTTTTAGTTATAAGTGCTATAAGCTATGAAAAACCAACAGTTGAACAAGTATTGACATCATATACAAAGATATCACATGCATACATATATATTTATTTTATAGTGTTAATTGTATCTTTTTCTTATCTATTCAAAAATAGATCACGTATGTGGTTTTTAATATTTTCTAATTTATGTTTATCTATTTTGTTTGTAATAGATGTATGGTACTATAGAGGATTTAGTTCTCTTCCAACTCTTTATTCTTTAAATCAAACAGGAAATTTGGACAATCTATCTAGTACTATAGTTTCTTTAATACATAAATCTGATATTTTATTTATTGTAGATTTATTTGTTATAGTACCTTTTAGTATTATAAATAGAAAAATCTATGAGAAACATTCTAGAAATATTGTATTGTTTTTAGTATTATTTTCAGTTTCCGCAATATACACTATATATGTTCCTTTTAAAGTGAATACACTAAATAAATATGATGTGGAACAAACTTTTTTTGAAATAAAGTGGAAACCAAGTATAACAATTTGTAATGCATCTCCAATAGGATATCATTATTTGGATATTTATAATTACATCAAAAATTCTAAGCGTTTAAAATTAACAACCGAGGAGAAAAAGGAAATTAAGACTTGGTTTCAAAATAAAAATAAAAAGAACTTACCTGATAATGAATACAGTGGAATGTTTAAAGGAAAAAATTTGCTTGTAATACAGGTTGAGTCTCTTGAAAATTTTGTTATAAATAAAAGTGTAAATGGTCAGGAGATAACTCCAAATTTAAATAAATTGCTAAAAAACAGTCTTTATTTTAGCAATTATAATGAGGAGGTAAATCAAGGAACTACCTCTGACGCTGAGCTTATGACAAATACTTCAATTTATCCTGTATCCACGGGAAGTACTTTTTTTAGATATCCTGATAATAAATACTATAATTCACTTCCTAAAATTTTAGAAAGACAGGGGTATTACACTCAGGCTATGCATGGTGATAAAGGTTCATACTGGAATTGGAAACCCGCTCTTAAGTCCATAGGTTTTCAAAATATAGTTGATTCAACTGGATTTAAGGATGATGAAAATATAGGACTAGGACTTAGTGATGGAAGCTTTTTGAGACAGGCAGAGCCAATGGTAGAGGCAAGTAAGGGACCATGGTATAATTATGTTATAACAATGTCAGGGCATGCTCCTTTTGATTTACCAACTAAGTATAGAGAACTTAAAATAAATAGCGAGCTTGATAGTTCGTATCTTGGTGGATATCTTCAAAGTGTACATTACGAAGATAAACAAATAGGAATTTTCCTTGATAATTTAAGAAAAAGTGGTGCACTTGATAATACTATGGTAGTAATATATGGAGATCATTGTGGAATTCATAAGTATTATCAAAGTGATGTAGAAACTACAAAAGGTGCTGAAAGTTGGATGATTGACAATCATAAGGAAGTTCCACTTATTGTATACAATAGTTCTCTAAAAGGAAAAGAGATAACAACAACGGGTGGACAAATAGATTTGATGCCAACAATTTTATATCTTATGGGAATAGATAAAAACGAGTATCTAAATACAGCAATGGGACGTAATTTATTAAATACAAATGAAAGCTATGCTGTATGGTCTAATGGTGAGTTTATAGGAAATGCTAAGAATAAGAATAAGAATGATAAGGATGAAGCTATAAAAGGACTTAATATAGCGGATAAAATTATCAGCAGTGACTATTTTAAAAGTTATCCTAAATAATTAGTGTAAGTGAGTGGGTTATGCACTCACTTATATTTGTTTTTTGGGGGATTATTTATGATTTTTCAACATATATAAGGAATTTTAACCTATATAAAATTGTATAATATTAATGGCAGATCGTTAGTGAGGAGATTTTTATGTGTTAAGAAAAATAATTTTTATAATTAAGATAATGTCCATTTTTATGCTGCTATTGAGTTTACTTGGATGTACACCTAAAGGGAATCCTGAGAAAGTACTTGATAGTTATTATAGATATATAAAGAATAATAATGCAGAAGCGGCGTATAGCGCACTGTGTAATCAGAGTAAGAGGAATTTTTCAAAACATGATTTTCTAAGGCTATTAAATATTCAATCGAAGACAAACACGTTAAGAAGTTTTAAAATTAGTAGGAATGAACAGTATGGTAAAAGCAAATTAGATGGTACTTGTTATAAAAATGTGGGTATATTTACAGTGACAGAGAATAACCATAACAATTATGAAAATAGAGATATTGAGATAACTTATAGAAGATATGTAGTTAATGATAATGGGAAGTGGAAGGTATATAGAGGACAGGAAAATGGAAAAGAGACACTTGCTCAAGCAATGAATATGTTAGCAGCTATGTATATTGATGGTAAAGGGGAAAATAAAGATTTAAATAATGCAGTGAATATATTAAATGATTCTATAAAACTTGATAGAAATTTAGATAAAAGTTATTATTTGTTAGGAAATTCTTATACTGAATTAAAGATGTATGATGAGGCAATTATTAGTATACAAAAATATTTGACAATGGTTAATGATAATGGATCAAAATCTGAGGCATATAACATGCTTGGAGTGGATTATGAATTTAAAGGTGACTATAACCAGGCACAAAATTACTATAATAAAGCAGTTGATTGTAATCCCAATAATCAGTATGCTAAAACAAACCTTCAAAGAGTACTTAAAAATTCAAATTAAAGTCTATAGATGCTATATGTTAAAACTTCAGCAGTATGCCGGAGTTTTTTTATTATGTAAAAAAAATGCATAAATATAGTGATTAATCAGAAAATATAAAGGCAAATAAAATATGGAGGTGGCATAACTTGTTTAAACACGAAAAACAATTGTTAAATGGAATGCAAGTAAAAGTAGAAAGAGAAAATCCTCAATATGCAGTTCTTATGCAGGAACAACTAGGTGGAGCAAATGGTGAATTAAAAGCAGCAATGCAGTATTTATCTCAAAGCTTTAGAGTAAAGGATCAGGCATTAAAGGATTTATTTCTTGACATTGGTACAGAAGAATTAAGCCATATGGAGATAGTTGCAGAAACAATAAACTTATTAAACGGACATAGTGTTAACTATGAAGTTGTAGGAGTCGGAGAAGTTGAAAGTCATGTTCTTTCAGGATTGACACCATTTTTAGTAAACTCTTCGGGTGAGCCATGGACAGCAAATTATGTTTCAGTTACTGGTGATATTGTGGCAGATTTGCTTTCTAATATAGCATCTGAGCAAAGGGCTAAGGTTGTATACGAATATTTATACCGTCAGATTAATGATAAAGAAGTTAGAAGAACTATAGATTTTCTTCTAAATCGTGAAGAAGCGCATAATGCATTGTTTAGAGAAGCATTAAATAAAGTTAAAAACGAAGGATCTAATAAAGATTTTGGTGTAACAGAGGATTCTAAATTGTATTTTGATTTGTCTACGCCAGGCAGATATGTTCAAGATCCTAATCCTACAGAACCAAGTTTTTCCAATCCTAGAAGATAAGAAATAGGCTTATAGCTATACTTAACATTTTAGTATAACTGTAAGCCTATTTTTTTATCTTAAAACTCTAAGGGCTTCAGCTACTTTTCTTGCAAATTCAAGCGGTCTTTCTATGGATTGCAGATGAACATATATTAATTTTGGAGTATCATATAGCCAGTGATTGTGAATTGCAGTAACATCAATTCCGTTTCGTCTAAGTACGGTTATAAATCTGTTTACTTCCTCTTGTAAAACAGCCACTTCGCCTACATTAAGAGCTCTGCCTGAAGCATCAAGGGATTGGTAAGAAAATTCTGCTTTAACTACTGTAGTTAGAGGTTTCCCCATTATAGTTATACGTAGATTTTCTCTATCTCTTTCAACACTACAAGATCTCGGCTTTGATTCTGTAACCTTTGCACCAAGAATGTTAGCGAATTGACTACATAGATTTTGATTTTGCTGTCTCGTATCTACATCAATATCTTCTCTCATGTATGGGCAAAAATTTTGATCTTCTGGTATATACATGTTAAACCTCCATAAAACATAACTAATTATAGTTTATGTATAAAAATTTAAAAGGGTGATGAAAATTTATTGTATATAAGTTGAATGCAAGGAAAAAGTTTGAAATAATAGATATATAACTTTTTATTAAGAGGAGAGTTTAATGAGAAAGGTATTTGAAGAATCTAAGATAGGAAATATTAAGCTTAAAAACAGAATTTTACGTTCTGCAACCCATGAAAGCATGGCAGATAGTGAAGGAAAGCCAACTGAGGATTTAATAAAAAAATATATGGAGCTTGCACAAGGCGAAGTTGGGGCAATTATTACAGGATATACAGGTGTTATGCAAAATGGAAAGTCACCAGCTAAAAATATGTTGATGCTAGATAAGGATGAAAATATTACTTCTTTTAAAAATATGGTGAATGAAATCCATAAGTATGATGTGCCTATAATTTTGCAAATAGCTCACTGTGGAAGACAAACAAGCGAAAAAGTAACAGGAAAACCAACAGTTGCACCGTCACCAATAAGAGATAAAATTTATAGGGGTTCTGTGCCACATGAGTTAACGGATGTTGCGATAAATGAGATTATAGAAGCCTTCGTAAATGCAATAGAAAGAGCAATAAAGGCTGGCTTTGATGGAGTGGAATTACATTTAGCTCATGGGTATTTGCTGTCATCTTTTTTATCACCACATATGAATAAAAGGAAGGATAAATGGGGTGGAAGCACTGAAAATAGATTTAGAATAGTAAGTGAAATAATGAAGAGAGCAAGACAGAAGTTTAAAAACTATCCAATATTAGCAAAAATAAATGGATATGAAGCATCTAAAGATGGAATTAAGCTTGAAGAAGCAATAAAAATATCTAAAGCTCTTGAAAATTCAGGAATAAATGCAATAGAAGTATCTTGTGGTATTGCAGAAGAAGGATTCGTAACAATTAGAGGAAAAGTTCCTTTTGATATGATACTTAAATGCGATCCAACTATGAAAAGGATTCCTGAATTTTTAAAACCTATAGTAAAACATGTAGGTAAATTAATAGTAAAAAGTCCAGAACCGCATTTTTTATATAATTTGAATAATGCAAGGGAAATAAAAAATAAGGTTACAATTCCGGTGATAGTAGTTGGGGGAATAAGAAAGTTTAGTGATATTGAAGATATTATTGCTAAAGATTGTGATTTTGTTTCAATGTCAAGACCATTTATAATTCAGCCGAGTATTGTAAAAACATTTAAAGAAGGTAAGGAAAAGGAATCTAGATGTATAAATTGCAATTACTGTCTAATTGGTGTAGAGACTAATGAATTAAAATGCTACTACGGCAAAATATAAAAATAAAATAAAATAAAATAATAAATAAAGTTTTATTAACTATAGTGTAATATGTAGAAATTAGTTCTCAAAAAGGGTAGAATCAAAATGATAGTATAAAAGAGAGGTGTGAGAGATTATATGGATATAAGTCAAATATTGCAAAGCATGCAAACAAGTGGACTTCAAGGTATATCAGGTACAAAAGTTAGCTCGAATTCTAATGATGCACTTTTTAAGATGCTTCTTGATAATGCGATTGAAAAGCAAACAGATAAGGGAACATCAGCTGTTAATACAAGCAGTACACAAAAAACTGGTACATCAGAAACGTCAGCGGCTAAGGAGTTAGAACTTATGCTTCAACTTCAAGCACTGCAAAGTATGTCATCATCATACTCAAGTGTAGACAGTGCTTCAGATGATAGTAGTTCTAGTGATAGTACAACAAGCAGCTTTGGAGGAAATAATAACTATGCTTATCAGATATTGAATAGTTTATCAGGTACAGCAAATGGCAGCACAGATTCAAGCGCACTTAGTCAAACTAATGGTATAGATAGTTTAATCTAAAAATTAGATAGTAAAAGCATTGATTTGGAATTAACTTAAATCAATGCTTTTTTTTATACTCTTTAAAACGTGGTTAAGCTGTAAAGTGAAAGTATTAAAGAATAATTTCAAAGCTTTGTAAATATACTTTACAGAAAATTTATTTAAAACTAAGGAGTTAGTATATGATAGGAATATCTAAACTTTTATGTTCAAGTGAGAGTTACGGAGATAAATTAAGATATGTAAAAGAAGCAAAAAATCAGAAAAATGGAGCTACAAGTAATTTAGGACCTGTTGTAGTTTTTAATTGTACAAAAACTTGTAATTTAAGATGTAAGCATTGTTATGCTGGTTCTGATGGAAAAACCTATAAGGATGAACTTTCAACAGAGGAAGCATATAGCTTAATTGCAGACTTAAGTGATTTTAAAGTTCCTGTAATAATATTTTCAGGAGGAGAACCTTTAATAAGAAAGGATATATTTGAACTTATAGAATTTGCTAAAAAAAATAATATAAGAAGCACACTTTCAACAAATGGAACGCTTATAGATAAAGAAACTGCTAAAAAGATAAAAAAAGCTGGTGTAAGTTATGTTGGTATAAGTATTGATGGCATAGGAGAAAAAAATGATGATTTTAGAGGGAAAAAGGGAGCTTATGATAAAGCAATTGAAGGAATTAGAAATTGCAAAGAGGTTGGACAAAAGGTTGGACTAAGATTCACTATAAATCAATATAACTATGGAGAAATTGAAAGTATATTTAAATTAATTAAAAAAGAAGAAATTGATAGAGTGTGCTTTTATCATCTTGTATATTCAGGAAGAGGAAGCTCAATGATTAATAAAGACATATCTAATAAAGAGGCCAGAGCAGCAATGGATTTAATTATGGATAAAACTCTTGAGCTCGGAAATAAAGTAGAAATATTGACAGTGGATAACTACGCAGATGCTGTTTATCTTTACTTAAAAGCAAAGGATAAATTTAAGGATAAAGAAGAGGATATTCTTAAATTTCTTGAAATAAATGGGGGTAATCGTTCAGGAATAGCTATTGCAAATGTTGACTATAGAGGAAATGTACATCCTGATCAATTTACGTCAAACCACAGCTTTGGAAATGTTAAAGATAAGAAATTTAAAGATATTTGGACTGATTATTCAAATTCCATTCTTAAAGGGCTTAAAGATAGGAAGAAACTATTAAAAGGAAGATGTGGAAAGTGCAAATGGCTTTCTATATGTAATGGGAATTTTAGAACAAGAGCAGAAGCTGTTACAGGGGATTTTTGGGCATCAGATCCAGCGTGTTATTTAACAAATAATGAAATAGGTGTTTCTGAAAATGAAGGATTGATTTGAGGTGATTTAGTATGATTATATCTTGGAATACTACTAATAAGTGTAATATGCATTGTGAACATTGCTATAGAGATTCTGGAAAGGGTGCAGAGGGAGAACTTAGTACAACTGAGGGAAAAAAGCTTATAGATGAGATAGCAAAGGCAGGATTTAAAATAATGATTTTCTCTGGAGGGGAACCTTTACTTAGAGATGATATTTACGAATTGATAGGCTATGCTTCAAAAATTGGCTTAAGATGTGTTATAGGTAGCAATGGAACGCTTATAACATTAGAGGCGGCCCAAAAATTAAAAAAAGCAGGAGTTATGCGTGCAGGGATAAGCTTAGATAGTTTAAAGGCAAAAAAGCATGATAGTTTTAGAAATTATTCTGGAGCATGGGAAAACACTATTATTGGAATAGAAAATTTGAAAAAGGCTGGTATTTCGTTTCAAATAAACACAACAGTAATGAAATGGAATAAAGATGAAGTAAAAGATATAACCGATTTTGGAGCGAATTTAGGGGCTTCAGCTCATCATGTGTTTTTTTTGGTGCCAACGGGTAGGGGAGCAGAGCTTCAGGAGCAAATTTTAAGCAAGAATGATTATGAAAATCTAATTAAGGAGATAATGTTAAAGCAAGCACATGCAAATATAGAAATAAAGCCTACTTGTGCTCCTCAATTTGTGAGAATTGCAGAGCAAAATAATATTAAGACTAGATTTAAGAAGGGATGTCTTGCAGGAATAAAATATTGTATTATTAGTCCTACGGGAAATGTTCAGCCTTGTGCATATTTAAATTTTTCTGCTGGAAATGTAAAACAAAAATCGTTTGGAGAAATATGGAGGGAAAGTCCTATTTTGAAAAAGCTTAGAACAATGGAATATGGGGAAAAGTGTGGCACTTGTAAATATAAAAATAAATGTGGTGGGTGTAGGGCGCGTGCAGCCTTTTATAATAATGGAGATATTATGGCTTCTGACACATGGTGTATTTATAATGAGTATGAGGAGAACAAAATTAATGGATGAAAAAAAAGTTCGAATTTTAAATATGCTTCAAACTGAAATTCCTTTAACTGAGAGACCGTTTTTAGAAATTGGAAAGAAGCTTAATATAACTGAAGAAACAGTGATACAGATTGTTAAAGAGCTTAAGAACAATGGTCTTATAAGAAGAATAGGAGGAATATTTGATTCTAAAAATTTAGGATATCATACTGTACTATGTGCACTAAGAGTTTTAAAGGAGAATTTAGATGAAGTTGTTAAGGTTATAAATAGATATGAAGGAGTTACTCACAATTATGAACGCGATAACTATTATAATGTTTGGTTTACTATAACGGCAAAATCAGAAAAAGAGATTGAAGAATTTTTAGAAGAACTTAAGGACACTCTTAAAATTGAAGAAATACTAAAATTACCGGCAGAGAAAGTATTTAAAATAAATGCAGTTTTTAAAGTGAAGGAGTGAAGATATGCTTAGTCCTTTAGAAATAAAAATTGTAAAGAGGCTTCAAGAGGATATTCCTATAGTTGAAGAACCATATAAACAAATTGCTTCAGAGATTGGAATTTCTGAAAAAGAATTAATGAATAAGATAGATGAGTTTTTTAAAAAGGGTATTCTACGCAGATTTGGAGCTATAGTTAGACATACAAATGTAGGATTTAAATCAAATGTTCTTGTGGTATGGAAGGTTCCAGAGGATAAAATAGAACAAGTGGTTAAAATCATGGCAAGCTTTAAGGAAGTAAGCCATTGCTATAAAAGGAAATCATGTAGTAAGTGGCAATATAATATATATACTATGATTCATGGAGAAAATAGAGCAAGTTGTGAAAATACTATATGTAATATTGTAAAGTTAAGTGGTGTAAAAGAATTTGAAGCTTTATATACTCTAAAGGAATTAAAGAAAAAAAGTATGAAATATTTTGTTTAAAATATGCAAGGTAAGTTTTCTAATAAGATGCTTAGCTTGTTTTTTTATTATACATATAAAAAGAGACAGACAAGAACTGTCACTTTTTAACGTATAATTACTAAGGTTTTTATTAAAATATCATGAATACCTTGTTTTTTATTAGAGATTAATATGGTAATTAGCATCACTAATTTATATATGAGGTATATTAATGATGAAGAAATTAGTCCATAAAAATAAAAAGAATTAATTTTATATGGATTGCAGGAATGATTTATAATTATTTGGTTTGAGACATTATAAAGTACAAGTGCATAGAAAAAATATGCTGGATATAATAGGATATTGGCAATAAAAAAGCGGCAAAAAGCCTGAAAAATAGACACCTTATCACCATTTAGCTTAACTACCTTAATATCTGCGATAAGTTTCCCTAGAGTTCCTTGAAAAGAGGAGCTTTCCATTGTTATGTAATAAAAAAATGCTACTAGAAAATGTAGTGAAAAATAAATTAAGTATATATGATTAATAAACTCATCCAAATATCTGAAGGAAAAAATAGTCATAATAATAAAAATAATAATAGATAAAAGATAGGATAAGGCTGATATTATTACATTATCGAAGAAAGAAGCCATTAATCTTTTTGATAAACTTGAGTAGTGAGTATTTAATTTTGGTAATTTATCATTTGTGCCTAAATTCATATAAGTAATGCCCTCCATATAAGTAATACCTACATAATTATATATGAAAAAATTTAATATAACAATTTAAATGATGTATTTTTATATAATAATTATGTCACATCAAAAAAAATATCGTAATATATCCTTATAATGTAAAATAAATTTGTGGAATAAGGTATTTACATAGGAAAAAGTTGTATAGGAAATATGTGTTAAAAGTATTACCTAAATACTATAATGTATATGATAGGATTAATATTTATTACTTTAACTTAAGGACATTCATATTAGTCATATGTATTAATTTACTAGGAGGAATTCCAATGGAGATAAAAAATGCTTTGGAAAAGGCTGCTAAGCAAGCTATAGTAAACAAAGTAGTTGATTATCTTGACAAGAATCCAGAAAAGAATGTAAATAAGATATTTGCAGCTGTAAAAAAGTTAAACAAGAAGGATAAAGTGGCGCTAGAACAAATCGCTGTTGTTGAGGATTACTACAACAACGATGAGTGCAAACACAAGTATATACAAGATATTTTGACAAATACAGATAGTAAATGTCTAAAAAAATTCTTCACTAATTTTTTTGCAAATGCTAATTGGTATGCTGGACCTAAAAAGGATAAGTACTTAGAAAAGGAAGATACTAAGATACCTTTTGTTATGCTTATAAGCCCATCTATGAGATGTTCTCTTCATTGTAAGGGCTGTTATGCTTCAAGTTATAGCAAAAAAGATGATATTCCACAAGAAGAAGTTGATAGAATCATAAAGGAGGCAAGAGACCTTGGAATATATTATGTTATTGTTTTAGGTGGGGAACCCTTCTTTAATGATTATCTTCTTGACATATACGAAAAGTACAATGATATGATGTTCACTCCTTTTACAAGTGGTCTTTTGATTAATGAACAGGTTGCTGATAGGATTAAAAAATGTGGAAATGTAATACCAATGCTTTCAATAGAAGGCTTTGAAAAAGATACAGATGACCGTAGAGGAAAAGGAACCTATAAAAAGGTTTTAAAAGCTATGGATATGCTCAATGAGAGAGGGATATTATTTGGAGTATCCTCAGCGGTTACAAGGACAAATATAGATACGGTGCTCAGTGATGAATTCACGGATATGTTAATTGAAAAAGGCTCTAAGATGAGCTGGTATTTTTTGTTTATGCCTGTAAATGGTGAGACAATTGATTTTGATATGATGCTTACAGCAGAGCAAAGAGATTATCTTGGGAAGAGATCAAGGGAAATAAGAGCTACAAAGCCATATTTCACCATAGATTTTTTCAATGATGCACCATATGTTGGAGGATGTATAGCAGGAAAATATTATTTTCATGTAAATTCAAGAGAAGATGTTGAACCATGTATATTTTCACATTTTTCAACAGTAAATTTAAAAGGAAGACACCTAATAGATGCATTTAGAGATCCATTCTTTAAAAAACTGAGGGCTATACAACCTTACAATAAGAATATGCTTAGACCATGCATGATGATTGATAATACTGATGTTATAATTGATGTATGTAAAGAGGTGGGGGCAAAGCCTGATGATTTAGGAGCAGAGAAGATGCTTCATGACAGTGAATTCCATGAGAAGATAACTAAGACAGCAGAGGAATTTGCACCTTATGCAGAAAAAACTTGGAAAGAAGTATTTAACGAGAAAGGAAATGATGATTTCGCAAAAGGGTAATAGTAATAGGTGGGGTTTTTAAAACATTAATGTTTAGAGCTTTATTGATAAAGTTATACTAGAAACCCTTCAGATAATAAAAAGATGCCATTGTTAAAGTATGGCATCTTTTGTTGTGGTAATTTTCTAAGAAATTTATTTGAGTTGTAGTGTTTGGGATAATCTACCACTCATTATTTATCATCAGTGGAGTTTTTTATAGTTGAAGTCCACTGATTATTTAAAGCTGATTTTTCACTTTTACCTTTAGATTGAGATTTATCAAAATTTTCTTCGGGAAGTGAAGACCATTGATTATTTGTAGCAGATTTTTTTTGATACTTTTTTTCTTTTGGCATTTTTAAACCTCCTTTACATGTAAAAAAGTTTATGTCTTAGATAGTGTTCCTATAGTAGTCTTCTTCCAAATTAAAAATTAATTCATTATATTGCTAAATTATTGTGGATAAATATTTTTTATAAATGTATAATAAATATATAGAAAGTAATATTTTGTGCAGGGGTTAGTTATAAATATTAGTTAATTTCATGATTTTTGTATTTTACCTTAATACCGTAACTTAGGTATTCATTTAAAAAAATGAAGGTGATAAATATGAATCAAATCTATAAAAGAAACAAATATGTAATAGTGCCTGTATGTAATGACTATCTAGTAATAAATACAAATAAAGTTTTTAAAAAAGGCCACACACACGTCAAGAAAATTAATACAGCAAAGATGTTAATAAATTTTGCTATATTTAAAGAGATCCCTAAGAATCCTTATTTTATAGGAAATTTGATAAGAATTAGCGATGACGAGAGTTATATTGAGAAATTGAAAGTATCAAGTGTAAAAAATAAAGAATTGAAGGTTGGTGGATAATACATCAAAACACTATATTAGGATATATATAATTAAGTGGATAGATGTATAAGGACATCTGCCACTTATAAATATTCACCTTTGATTATTACATAGATAAGACGTGATTTAACTGCCTAGTATAGGGAAATAAAGCTAGTATAAAAACAATTCTCCTATATAGTAATGGCGGTTATTTTTATATTGATAAATGTATTCATAAGGATAATAAAGAGGAGTGAAATTTGTGAATAATAGTAGAATAAAAAGAGTAATAGAAAATATGAAAAAACATAAATTGAATCAAATGCTTGTAACCTCAGCTTCAAGTATATTTTATCTTTCAGGAGCTTCTATAGATTCAGGAGAAAGGTTAGTAGCTATGTATATAAATACAGATGGTAAGGTTACTTTTATCATGAACAGTCTTTTTAAGAATAGTAAAGGGTTAGATAATAGTGAAATCATAACCTATGACGATAGTGAAGAGCCAATACCAGTTCTTTTAAATGAGATAGATAAAAACGATACGCTTGGAATCGATAAAAATTGGCCAGCACATTTTTTAATTGAACTTATGGAAAAATCAAATATGAACTTTGTTAATTCCTCTCCAATTGTAGATGAAGTAAGAATGATAAAGGATGAAGAGGAAATAAAAATTTTAAGGGAGTCCTCAAAAATAAATGATAAGGTTATGGAGGAATTAGTAGATTATATAAATAAAGATAAAACTGAAAAAGAAATGGCTAAAGTAATACAAGGAATATTTGAAAAAAACGGAATAGAGAAACTTTCTTTTGATACTATTTGCAGCTATGGTAAAAATGGAGCAGATCCTCACCACATGCCTGATGACACTGAGCTAAACAATGGAGATACTATAGTTATAGATATGGGAGGAGTATATAATAATTACTGCTCTGATATGACAAGAACTTTTTTCTATAAAGAGGCATCAAAAGAGGCGAAAAAGATTTATGAAACAGTGAAAAAAGCAAATGAAGCAGGAAAAAAAGCTGTAAAGCCAGGTGTGAAATTAAGTGATATAGATAGAGTGACTAGAGAAGTAATCGAAAAAGAAGGATATGGAAAGTACTTTACACATAGAACAGGGCACAATATTGGAATAGAAGATCATGAGTTTCCTTCAGTCGGAGGTAATTCTGATATAGAAGCTCAAGTAGGAATGGTATTTTCAATAGAACCGGGTATATACGTTCCTGGGGAATGTGGAGTTAGAATAGAGGATTTAGTAGTTGTAACCGAAACAGGCTGTGAAGTTTTAAATAATGTTAGTAGAGAGCTTAAGATACTACAATAATCAGGGAGACGATTTATGGCAAGGTATGTGGTAAGTGATTTGCATGGATGTTATAATAAGTTTACTGAACTGCTTAGACTAGTGAGATTTTCTGATAAAGATGAGCTATATATTATAGGTGATATTTTTGATAGGGGACCAGAACCTTTAAAAATTCTAGATTATATATATGAAAATAAAAATGTATATCTTATAAAAGGAAATCATGAATATATGTATCAAAAGTATTATGAAGATAAAAATCCAGATTTATGGTTCTTAAATGGAGGAAAAGTAACCTTTAATGAGATAATAAAAAGAGGTAAGTCCTTTAATGATAAGCTATATGAATATATTAAAAGTTTACCAATATATAAGGTTGTAGATAATAATATTTTAGTACATGCACAGTTGCATTTTCCACCATTTTATAGCGAATTGAGTATCAAAGAGATACTGCGTTTTCAGCTTGAAGAAACTGTTTTGTGGAGTAGGCATAACATAGGTAAAGAAAAGAAAATTAAAGGATATAACATTATATGTGGACACACTCCTGTTCAATCAATAAAAAATACAACAGAAGTAAAAATATTGAGAAGAAAAAACACTTTTTATATTGACTGTGGTTGTGTTTATGGAGATAAGGCAGGAGGAAAATTGGCCATGTTAAGGCTAGAGGATTTCAAAGAGTTTTACGTTTAATAATGAGGTTAATGTTATGGCTTAAGTAAGCTACATTAACCTTATTTATTTTGCAAATAATAGGCTTATATAAATAGAATAATTATAGGCTTGAGAAAAAAACTATTGTAAGTTGAGGTATAATATTCATAAGAGTTTTAATTTTATAAAAATATGGAGGCGATTAAATTGGCTATTGCGCAAGCAACAATAATACCAGTAGGAACAGGCTCTACTAGTTTAAGCAGCTATGTAGCAGCATGTGAAAATATACTTAAAGCTGAAAAGGAAATAAAATACAAATTAACTCCAATGTGTACAATATTTGAAGGTGAAATTGATACAATAATTAGGGTTATAAGAAAAATGCATGAAATTCCTTTTGAAAATGGAGCAGAAAGAGTAATTACATCCATAAGTATAGATGATAGACGTGATAAGAAGGCATCGATGGAGCAAAAATTAAATTCTGTTAGAGAAAAATTAAAATAAAACCAATTTTTTTCAATATGAATAATAAACACTTTTATGTAAATAATAACAGTTGAGGTGTTTATTATGGTAAATGTAAAACTATTGTTAAAACATATAGAAAATTTGAGAGATAATTTGTACAATGAGATAAATGGAAAAAATGCAAAACTTACAGATAAGTTAGTGCTAAGAAATAGCTGTGCACTAAACAAAGAAATAAATGAGTATTACAGGCTCGTTGATAAAATAAGAAAAAGATACAGTAAAGTTAAATGATTATAACTATTTTTATCATTGGAACTATATTTGGAAGCTTTTTTAATGTGTGTATAGCTAGATTACCAAAGGGAGAGTCTATTATATATCCTCCCTCTAACTGTACTAAATGTCATAATAAGCTTAAGTGGTATGATCTTCTGCCATTAATTAGTTATGTTATTATAAAAGGAAGATGTAGGTACTGTAAAGAAAAAATATCATATAGGTATTTTGCATTTGAATTTTTGTCAGGAATTATGTTTTTGGCGATATACCTCAAGTATGGATATCAATTAATAACGCTTAAATTCATAGTACTTTTTTCATTTTTATTTATTATTTCAATTATAGATTTAGACACGACAAATGTATATTTGTGTACAACTCTGCCAGGTATAATATCAGGTATAATTTTTATAGCTATAAATATATTTTATAAAAATCATATTTACGGTTATTTATTTGCTGCTTTTTTGTATTCAGGAGTAATTGTTTTAATAAATATTATTACTAAAAAGATAATTGACATGCCAGCGTTTGGCAGCGGAGATGCTGAGGTTTTACTTATGTGTGGACTATTTTTAGGAATGAAACTTGGAATGTTTATGTTATTTATATCTTTTGTACTTGCTGGATTTGTATCAATAGGTTTAATATTACTTAAAATTAAAGATAGAATGGACTATATAGCTTTTGTACCCTTTGTAGCAGCAGCATCCGTTATAACTATATTATATGGACAAAATATTTTGGATTTTTATAATAAATTAATTTTATAATTGAAAATCTATTGACAGATTTATATAAAATGATATAATTTAATCATAAAGTAAAATAAACGATTCATATATGAATAGTAGGAAAAATTGAATATATTTATGATAAGGTCTTATCAAGAGAGGTGGAGGGACTGGCCCTATGAAACCCAACAACCAGCATTTTTTAATTAGATGTATGGTGTTAATTCCTGCAAAGTTAATTTTGAGAGATAAGAGGATTATAAAATTTTAGAAAGCTAAAATCCTCTTCAACTAAGAAGAGGATTTAATTTTATATATTTTTAGGTTTAGATATTGAAGTTAAAATATAATAAAAAGGGGATTTTAAAAATGAGTGAAGAAAGAAAATTTGGTTTTGAAACATTACAGGTTCATGCAGGACAAGTTGCTGATCCAACTACAGGATCAAGAGCTGTACCTATTTATCAAACAACATCATATGTATTTAAAAATGCTGATCATGCAGCAAATTTATTTCAATTGAAAGAACCTGGAAATGTATATACAAGGATAATGAATCCAACAACTGATGTATTTGAACAAAGAGTAGCAGCTCTTGAGGGCGGAGTTGCTGGACTTGCAACAGCATCAGGACTTGCAGCAATTACCTATGCTATTTTAAATGTGGCAAGTGCTGGGGATGAAATTGTTGCAGCAAGTACCTTATATGGTGGAACATATGAATTATTTGGGGTTACTCTTAAGAAGCTTGGAATAAAGGTTGTTTTTGTAGATCCAGATAATCCTGAAAATATAAGAAAAGCAATAAATGATAGGACAAAAGCTGTATATGGGGAAACTATTGGAAATCCAAGAATAAATGTTTTGGATATAGAGGCAGTAGCTAAAATTGCCCATGAAAATAAAATACCACTTATAATCGATAATACATTTGGTACACCGTATCTTATAAGACCTATAGAATTTGGAGCAGATATAGTTGTACATTCAGCAACAAAGTTTATAGGAGGACATGGAACTACTATAGGTGGAATTATAGTTGATGGTGGAAAATTTGATTGGAGAGCTAGTGGAAAGTTTCCTGATTTTACAACACCGGATAAGAGCTATAATGGACTTATATATGCTGATCTAGGTGCACCTGCTTTTGCTTTAAAAGCAAGAGTTCAACTTTTAAGAAATACAGGTGCAACGCTTAGTCCACAAAGTGCTTTTTATTTCCTACAAGGGTTGGAATCACTTTCACTTAGGGTTCAAAAACATGTTGATAATACAAGAAAGGTAGTTGAATTCTTGAAGAACCATCCAAAAGTTTCATGGATAAATTATCCTGAACTTGAGGAAAGTCCTTATAAAGAGTTAGCAAATAAATATCTTCCAAAGGGTGCAGGCTCAATATTTACATTTGGAATAAAGGGAGGACTTGAAGCTGGTAAAAGATTTATAAATAGTGTTAAACTATTCTCTCTTTTGGCAAATGTTGCAGATGCAAAATCACTTGTTATACATCCTTCAAGTACAACTCATGCTGAACTTAATGAAGAAGAACAAAAAGCAGCTGGTGTTACTCCAGATATGATAAGACTTTCAATAGGAGTAGAGGATGCAGAGGATTTAATATGGGACTTAAATCAAGCTCTCGAACAAGCTTAATTGCTTAAATAAAAGGTGTATACAATAATTGAATATATGTGAAATTATGTTATCATATTTATATGATAACTTCTACGTAAATCGCTGAAGATATTTCATCTTTAGCGATTTTTACATAAGATATAAGTGAAAGGATGCTTAAAAATGAATTCTAAAAAAATTTTCACTGATAAAAAACTTGTGGTTTTATTTGCATCTATTTGCTGCTTCCTGTGGGGGAGTGCTTATCCAGGTGTGAAAATAGGGTACAAACTATTTAATATAAAATCAAATGATGTACCAAGCGAATTTGTATTTGCAGGATACAGGTTTGCCTTAGCAGGAATAATGGTTATTATAATATCTATAATACTTCACAGGAATATGAAAATTTTTAATAAAAAAAATATAGTGCAAATTTTTGTGCTTGGAATTACACAAACCTTATTGCAGTACATATTTTTTTATGTAGGGCTTGGATACACAACAGGGACTAAAGGTTCTATAATGAACAGTACTGGAACTTTCTTTAGTATAATACTTGCAAATTTTATATATAAGAATGATAAGCTTAATATAAATAAAATTATTGGCTGTATTATAGGGTTTATAGGTGTTATAGTTGCCAACTTTAATTCTGATATCTTAAAGTTCTCATTTTCATTTAAGGGAGAGGGCTTTATTATGGCAGCGGCTTTTGTGCTTTCGGTTTCAAGTATATATGGTAAAAGAATAACACAGAAATTAGATTCTATGATAGTAACAGGCTATCAGCTTTTTATAGGTGGGGCTTTTCTTGCAGTCTTGGGATTTTTTAATGGTGGGCATTTAACAGGTTTTCATGTTGAATCAATATCCCTGCTAGTATATTTGGCAGTACTCTCAGCAACTGCATTTTCATTATGGGCAGCACTTCTTAAATATAATAAAGTTGGAATAATATCGGCTTTTAATTTTTTAATACCTATATTTGGTGTACTTTTATCTGGAATATTTTTAAAAGAAAATATCCTTCAATTAAAAAATTTAGCTGCTCTTATCTTAGTGTGTTTTGGTATAGTACTTGTATATATTGAAAAGCCGACTGCAAACAATTAAGATATGGAAAAAATTAAAGATAATTTTGGAGTGAAAAAATATCCCAAGAAGAGAAATCAGCTTGGGATATTTATAGTTTAAATGTAGGTTACACTAACTATAAGGTTAGATTCTAATGATTATGCCACCACATATTTTTACAATATGGAAAATAAGGACATAAAGGTCTTCTTCTTCTCCTTCTTCTTCTCCTTCTCCTATGATGATTCCTGTATCCATCATCATTATCATAAAGATCATCACTATCGTAATCATCATCATAGTCATTGTCATAATATTGCTGATCATCATAATCATCAAAATCTCTGTTGCCACAACTAGAACATGTAGAATAATTTTGATTTGGATAGTTCATCATCTGCGGCATCATAGGACAGAGAGGATATACACTTTGCGTTCCTTGAGAAACCATAGGATAAAATGGATTCCCAGCATTCATTTGAGCTTGATTATACATTACGGGTAGATAATTCATAAATGGGCAGGAATGAAAATTTATATCATGTTCATAATCATCATCTGTCTCATATCCGTGGTCGTGATTATGGTTATTATTGTGATTATTAGTATTATGATGATGGTGGCGACTGTCTTTATTAGAAGGTGAAGTTTCATCTGATGATATGTCTGCACATACATATTTATTATAGTACATATAATCCTCCTGAAAATTAACTTCATGAGTATAGTATGAAATTAGTCAGAAGAAGTTTACAGTTTTATTAAAAATATGTACTATTGTAATAGTGTAATACATAATGAAATTACAAGTTGTATACATATATGAAAAAATTTAATTATTAATAGATTGTTTTAATAAAAGAAATATATAGTACATATTTTTAATGTAATATTCTAATCAAAGATATATAGATATTGTCCTCATCAAAACGCCAGTATTTTTACTGGCGTTTTAATTTTATGATTCCATTATACGTTTTGAATCAACATAACTATTTTTCAATTGTTGAGAAGCATCATCAAATGCTGGATACCAAGATTTTTTTACCATCATATCTGAAAGATTATGTTGATTATTTATAGCTGAAATAAGTTGAGCATCAAATACCTGTCTTAATTGTGGGTTCATAGTTTGACAAGTAGCAGTAGATAAAGAAACTATAAAATCATCTAAATTCATCATAAAATCTGACGCTATATCTTTATTTGTAAGTGTTTTGTCACCTGTTCCAGTTAAGTTTTCTATTATTTTCATAAAAGTACCTCCCATAAGATTACTCATCACCTATAAAGTTTTGTATTGATTTTATATTATTTTTTTGCTCATCTTTCATTTTGTTAAAAAACGCCTTTAAATCTTCGTCTGTAGTCATTTTAGATACGGAATCAATTTTTTTATATGTAGTTATCTCACTATTTAATATTTTTGTTAAATGAAGAACTTCAAATGGTGCTAATTTAGAAGACTGCATATTAAATACCTCCATTACTTATATTATTAAAATTATTATACGTAATTTCAATAAATGTATACAATAAAAATTGAACGAGGAGACATTAATAAAATATCTACTCGTTCAATTTTTTTTATTCTTCAGATGGCTCAAATTGATCTTTACCAACTCCACATAAAGGACAAACCCAATCATCAGGAATATCTTCAAAAGAAGTTCCTGGATTAACCCCATTATCTGGATCACCTTCGGCTGGATCATAGATATAACCACATACTACACAAACATATTTTTTCATTATAATTGCCTCCTTTTATTGGGATATACCATTTTTTAAATGGTATATCCTTATAATTATTTATTTTAAATTTAAAAGTTCATCAATCTTGTCTTTATCAAAGCCTACTACTATGTTTCCGTCTATATTTATTACTGGAACACCGCTTTGATGTGATAGATTTAACATTTCATCTCTTGCATTCATGTCATCTTGAACATTTGCATCTATAAAATCTATATTTTGAGAAGCCAAGTAGGACTTTGCTTTTTTGCACCATGGGCATGATGTTGTTGAATATACTTTTACCATAATATACGCTGTTAATACAACAGCTTCGCCTCACTTTCGTATAATAATTAATATTAATTAATAATTGTTATCGCTTAATTATATTATAGCACTTTATCCAAAAAAAGCAATAGATAGATTTAAATAAAAATATGCTATTAAAATATAGTATATGCGCTTAATAATAAAATAAACAAAATAATAAAATTTTATTTGGAAGAGAAAATTTTAAATAAGGCAGAAAAAAATTTTTAACATTGCTAAGTAATATGTTAACTTGAATGTTTTTAAATCATAATATAGTATGAGATGAATTTTTTTAACTATAGGGGGTAAAAAAGTGGGGGAATTTAATTTTGCTGCAACTGGTACAACTTATATTTATTCTGCGACTCCAACGAAGAACTACAGCACATCAGATATTATTTTTGTAGGCAGAAACGTTAATACAGCAGATATTTATAGGGGAATCGTTGTATTTGATATATCATCTATTCCAATTGAAGAGTCGATATTATCTGCAACTCTTAAATTGTATGTGAGCTATAATTATAATTCACAGTTAAAATCTATTAAATTTTATAGTATATTACAAAAATATTCTATTAATACTGTAACCTATAATACTCAACCTATTATAGATACTAATTATGTAGGAATTACGAATATGACTAATGAGATAAATGAATTTATTAATGTTGATTTATCAAATATAACAAGTCAATGGCATAATGGCAGTGTAGCCAATCTTGGAGTGATGATTCATGGAGATGAATTAAACAGCGGCTCTATAGTTGGTTTTGCTGGAATAAGTGCTATTAACAGTAGCTTATGGCCTAGATTAAATGTTCAATTTTCGGCTAATTCTTCAGGAAGGGTGTTGACTATTTATACTATGGAAAGTTATATTACCTCGAATAGTATTTTAGCATCTAATCCAATACCGTTAGGAATAGGCAGTGGAACGTTTGCAATTAGCAACAATGGTTCTAATAGTGTAGAAGTTATAATACAATTGAGTAATGATGGAGCACAGTGGGTCTATGATGGTTTAACCTTTGAAAGTCCTATAATTTTAGGCCCTCTAGATACAACAGTTATAACATCAAGAGGAAATATGAAATTTATGAGAGTAGCTTATAAATCACACGAAACAGATAAACCTAGCAATATTACTATAAGTCCATCTATTTTGATTTAATATATTAAACTTATACATGTAAAATTCCTTAATTTTCATGTATAAGTTTATTTGATTAAATATATAATAATATGTTATACTTAAGAACAAAAAAACAAATCGGAGAGAAAATTAATGTTAATATGGATAGTTATAATTATAGTTGTGACATTGTTAAGTTTAAAATTGTTTATAGATAACAATATCTTTCAGGTTGTTAATTACAAATTATCATCGAAGAAATTGCCAAAGGAGTTTGATGGATTTAAGATAGTTCAGTTAGCAGACCTTCATAGTAAAGAATTTGGAAAGAAGAATTCAAAGTTAATAAAAAGAATAAAGATAATAAATCCAAATGTAATAATGGTTACAGGTGATATGATAAATGATGATGAAAATTATGATGTATGTATAAATTTGCTTGAAAAATTAAGCCTGGAATATAAGGTTTATTTTATTGTTGGAAATCACGAACAAAATTTACAGCTAATTAATCCACATAAGTACAATAATATGATGGCAGATTTAATGAAGATAAAAGTAGATGTTATTCAAAATGGAAAAAGAGAGATTTTATATAAAAATAAGAAAATAAATTTATATGGAAGTACAATGAAGTTAAGATATTATAGGAATATGATGAAAAAAGAATCAAAGAACATAGAATTTAGGTTAGAAGATTTAGAAGAAAGTGTAGGAAAATCTGATGAAAATGCCTATAATATTTTAATGATACATAATCCAATTTTCTTTAATGTGTATGATTTATGGAAAGCTGATCTTGTGTTATGCGGACATATGCATGGAGGAATGATTAAACTACCTTTAATAGGAGGTGTGTTTTCACCGGAACATACATTTTTTCCAAAATACTGTAGTGGGAGATTTCAGCAGAATAATACAAATATGATAGTTAGTAGAGGACTCGGAAGAGGCGGCTTTGGATTTAGACTTTTCAATAGACCGGAGCTCACAGTCATTACTTTAAAAAATAGATAGGTAGAAGTTATTATTTTAACTTCTACCTATCTATTTTTAGTAACTATATTTTAAAGCTATTTACAGTATTTAAAAGATTATTTGCTATAATATTAAGATTTTGAGCGTCTAATGCTACTTCTTGGGATGCATTTGAAAGGTTGGTTGAAGAGGCAGTAACATCATCAGAGGTTTTTGAATTTTGTATAGCTACAGAATTTAAAGTGTTTACCTTTGATAAGATTAAATCTTTAGAAGCTGCAATTTCATTCATAGAATCATATGAATTTTTAATAAGAGGAATTATAGTGTTAATGGATTCAAAAATGTTTTTAAAGGAAATGGAAGCATTTTTTACTGAAGAAGATTGATTTTCAAAATATGATTGCATATTATGTGTTGTTAAGATAACATCCTTTGTATTGGTATTTATGGTCTCAGTTAAGGTGGTTATTTTGCCTGTTAAATTTTGAGTTTGTTCTGCTAACTTTCGTATTTGTTCAGAAACAACGGAAAAACCTTTGCCAGCTTCGCCAGCTCTGGCAGCTTCTATTGCTGCATTTAAGGCTAATAGATTTGTGTCCTCCGAAATTTCATTTATGAATTTTGTAGTATTTATTATTTCATTTATCGATTCATTAAGAGCTTGTATTTTTTTTACTACAGATTCGAAGGTTTCTTTCATAGTGTCCATAGAATTAAATAGAGTATTAAGTTCGCTTTCTCCAGAGGAAATCTTTGAATTGGCAGCATCGCCTTCATTTTTTACATCCTCAAGCTTGGAATATATTATACTAATATTGTCATTGAAATTAGCTAATAGTCCTGAAATTTCACTTAAGTCAGATACTTGAGAACTGGCACCACTTGAAACTGTTGAAATTACTTTTTCTACTTCTTCAGTAGAAGATGAGAGTTCTTCAGAAGTAGAAGTTAGATTTTGTGATTTATCCTGTATTTCATTTGAAGAATTCTTGATATTAGATATTATAGTTTCAATTTTATCTAGCATTGTATTAAACGCAAGAGATATATCGCCAATTTCATCGTTATGTTTTATAGATACCCTTTCTTTTAGGTTTCCTGAAGCAGCATTTTTCATTACAGTTTTTAGGTTGTTAAGTGGATCTATTTTTTTAGATATAATTACATAAATTAAGCCAGAGCCTACTATCAAATTTAATAATGCTATAATAAGTGTGAAATTAAGTATGGTATTAGCAGGTTGATAGAAATCACTATCATATGCGCCTACATTGATATACCAATCCCATGGCTTAAAGTAACCAACTGCATTGGTTTTAGGCTTCATAGAACTTTCTCCAGGATTTTTCCAATAAAAATGGATAATGCCTTTATTTTTAGGATTAATACCTTCATTGATTATTAATTTCACTATGTTGTTTCCTTTTGGATCAACCATATCTGAAATATTATCGCCTTCTTTTTTCGGATGCATTGTTTCTATACCATTACTATCAATTGCATACATATAAGCACTTATATTAAGCTCCAAATTTTTGTTAAATGGACGTGTTTTTTTATCTGAACTTTTAGGGCCAAGCATTTTTTTACGAAAAATCTCCTGAGCGTCTTTAAGAGATAACTTTTTTTTATCAACCTGGTTTTGTAGTACCTGCATTTCTGTAAGTGCCATACTAATTCTGTTTCTTAATGCATTCTCACCTAAATTAGTAAGTGCTTTTTTGGACTTGGTGTAGATCATAAAGCTTAGTATGGACATAGTGATAAATATAATTACAGAAAATGACAGTACCAAACTAGTTTTAATTCCTAATGATTTTTTTACTTTAGCTTTTTTAGATATTGACATAAAGTACCACCCTCTCATAATTGTTATCGTATACAGATAACGTTAACAAAATTCCCTGATTTTAGTTAAAATAAAGTATGTAAAATATATACCTTACAATAATTATACAATTAAGCAAGATAATTTTCAATATTATAAATAACAGGCATAATTAACACAATTATGCCTGTTATTGTATTAAGATGTTTTTACAAAATTACAATGAATCTGTTATACAATTTAGATTTTTGCGGATGATATTCTCAGCTAGTTCAAGATAATCACCTGAATATATAATTGTTTTATTCGATAAAAGAGCAGCTAATCCATGAATAGTACTCCATATTGAAAGAATACTTAAATTTAAATCCTTATCACTATACTCAGTTTTTAAGGAGCTTAAATAACTTGAAGCAGTATTCTTAAAAGGATTAAAAGAGTCTCCTTGAATGCAGAGCATGCTCTTATCTTGTATGATTATTTTATTATTTAAGTTGTTTATAAATAGAACTTTAAAATAATCAGGGTTTTCAACCATGAATTGTATGTATCTTTTGCCAACTTCAATTACTTGAGTTTTGAAATCATGTTGGTATTTTATAGATGTTTCTTCAAGAGATTTTTTAAATTTCTGTGTTGCCTCAAAAATTATTGCAGAAATCAATTCATCCTTGTTTTTAAAATGTTTGTATGGAGCAGTATGACTTACGCCACACATTTTGGCAACTTTTCTTAAAGAAAATGCTTCGTAGCCTTCGGTAGTTAAAAGTTGTAATCCGTTTTTTATCATATCTTTTTTTAAATTACCATGATGATATTTACATTTTTCCATGCTATCATCCTTTCTGAAAATCTAGCTAAAATTATCGCTTTTATTTTTTCTTATGGTAGCTAAAAATAGCGGCAACAGTAAAAAATCCTGTAGAAATAATATATAGTTTATTACCAAGTAAATGATTGTTTTTGGAAACTATTGATGCAAATAAGAACATTAGTCCAGCAAAACATACACAGGCAGAGATATAATAGGTTTTATTTTTCCTCAAAATGGATCACTTCCGATTTTTATAATTTATAGGGTTCCATTCATTTTATAGCATTTAATAAAATTAAGTTTTAGTTTATTAACGTACAAAATTAGAAAAAATTTATATAGTTATTAAAAAAAGTGTGCAAAATTTCATAAAAAATTTAAAGAAATGTTGCTTTTGATAGAAAAATGGTGTAATATAAATCTGTAATAATTGAATAGTGAAAAGTAATAACATATTACCCGTATATGCTTAGAAATATGGTCTAAGCGTCTCTACCGGACTGCCGTAAATTGTCTGACTATGGGTGTTTATAAGTATTTTAGATATTTATAAGCTCCATAATTTTTTATGGAGCTTATTTTGTTTTAAAATAGTTTTAAGGTTAACTTTTGTATAACACATATATAGCTAAATCATTTTGATGGATAATTAAGTAATATATTGAAAAAAATGATTTGAGTAGTATATTTATTCTTTAAATTAGTTATCATATGCTTTATACAATGGTTTATAGTTAGTCAATACTAATTGTAGGAAGCTAAGTTAAAAAGTTGCAATTGCATTTTTTTAAGGACATAATTTTAAATTTTATCTTTGTTTCCCAATAAAATAATAAACAAATTTTAGGAGGTAATCATGTTAGACAAAATTTTTCACTTATCTGAGAACAAAACTAACGTTAAAACAGAACTCTTAGCAGGATTCACTACTTTCATGACAATGGCCTACATACTTATAGTAAATCCAAGTATTCTTAGTAAAACGGGTATGCCTGTTGCAGCGGTATTTACAGCTACAGCTTTAGCTTCTTTTGTAGGAACAATAATAATGGCATTTGTAGCTAATTACCCATTTGGAATGGCTCCAGGTATGGGCCTTAATGCATTATTTACTTATACTATATGTATTCAATTACACTTCTCATGGAAAACAGCTCTTGCAGCATCATTAATCGAAGGTATTATATTTTTAGTATTAAATGTATTTAAAATTAGACAGCTTATCCTTGATAGTGTTCCACAAACTTTAAAATATGCAATAAGCATAGGAATAGGATTTTTTATAACTTTTATAGGACTTCAGGATGCAGGTATAATAGTTGGATCTAAGGGAACATTAGTTACACTTGCTAGTCTTAAGTCTCCAGCAGTGCTACTTGCAGTTATAGGAGTTTTATTGATAGCAGTTCTTTATAATAAAAACATAAAGGGTTCTTTTGTTATAGGAATGTTAGTTATATATGTACTGGGGATAATTTTTGGAGTTGCAAAGGCACCTTCAGGTATAGTATCTTTTCCACCATCAGTTGCTCCAGTATTTTTACAATTTGATTTTAAGAGTGCAGCAGTTATTGGAATAGTTCCAGTAATACTTACAATGTTGTTTATAGATATATTTGATAGTATAGGTACGTTAATAGGATTATCATCAAAGGCAGGTTTACTTGATGAAGAAGGAAATGTTCAAAATGCAGATAAAGTTTTAACTGCAGATGCAGTTGGATCAGCTTTAGGAGCATGTCTTGGAACTTCTACTCCGGTTGCTTTTGTTGAATCAGCATCAGGTATAGCAGAAGGTGGAAGAACAGGACTTACAGGAGTTACAATTGCAGCTTTATTCTTATTATCATTATTTTTCTCACCAATACTTACAGCGATACCTTCTTTTGCAACAGGTCCAGTACTTATAGTTTTAGGTGCTGTAATGATGGAGCCAATAACAAAGGTTGATTTTTCAGACTTTACAGAAGGATTTCCTGTATTTATAACACTGATATTAATATTATTGACATACTCTATTACAGATGGACTTGCGTTTGGATTTTTATCATATGTTGTAATAAAGGTATTTGGAGGAAAAGCTAAGGAAATTCCACCAGCACTTTATGTTATAGCTATATTATTTGTTGGAATGTTTGCTCTTTAGTATATGTATAAAAAGAGTTGTACTAGTAAGGTTTGGTACGACTCTTTTTATTTGTAAAATATAAATAGGCTGAATTTATTATGATTAATTGAAAAAATAGCAATGGTAAATATTATATTGATAACAAATTGATAAAAATAAGCCCTTAAATTTTAAAAAAAGCATATAAAATGCCTTTAATAATTAATTTATAAATAAATGGGAACAATAATTACGATATTGAGAATTTTAAATCATAAACTAAAGAATTGAATAAAAATCAAAGAAATGCGACTTTTTTAAACATAATGCAATTATTTAGATGAAAATACAGCTAAAATTGAAGTTTCATATGGGTTTAATTAATTATATAATAAAATGACATTTTATAATACATATTAGGAGGACTATTATGAAAATCTTTAGAAAAAAATCCCTGGACAAGATGATGGTTAGTGCTGAAAAAACCCATCTTAAGAAAACCCTTAAAACTAAAGATATAGCAGCACTTGGTATAGGTGCGGTTGTAGGGGTAGGAATATTTGTAGCTACAGGTACAGGGGCACATAAAGCTGGACCCGGTATTATTATTTCTTTTTTACTAGCAGGTATAGTAGCTTGCCTTTGCGGATTATGCTACTCAGAACTTGCAACAATGTTTCCTGTATCAGGTAGTACGTACTCATATGCATACATAACTTTTGGAGAAATTGTAGCTATGATAGTGGGTTGGTGCTTAACGTCAGAATACTTGGTTGCGTGTAGTGCTGTTGCTTCGGGGTGGTCAGGAACCTTTATAGGTATACTGAAAAATGCAGGGATAGTCCTTCCAAAGGTTATTACTGCGTCGCCGAGTAAGGGCGGAATTGTTGATTTACCAGCTGTTCTTATAACTCTTATATTGACATATATATTGTATTACGGAATGAAAGAAAGCTCACGTGTAAATAACATAATTGTTATTGTGAAAATAGCAATTATAGTAATGTTTTTAGTACTTGGTGCTACGCATATAAAAATGACTAATTACAAACCATTTGCTCCTTTTGGATTTAAAGGAATATTTGCAGGAGCTTCTGTTATATTCTTCTCATATATTGGGTTTGATGCTATTTCAACTACAGCGGAAGAAGCTGAAAATCCAGGAAGAGATGTTTCTAGAGGACTTATAATTTGTCTTGCAGTTGTAAGTATACTGTACATTTCAGTGGCTTTTGTTTTAACAGGTATGGTTCATTACGATAAAATAGTTACAGAGGATGCAGTTCCAGCAGCACTTGCCAGTGTTGGAATAAGGTGGGGATCGGCTTTAGTTGGAATTGGTGCAATTCTAGGAATGATATCAACTATGATAGCAGTTCTTTAGGGACAAATAAGAGTATTCATGGTTATGTCTAGAGATGGTCTTATTCCTAAAGCACTTTCTAAGGTTCATCCTAAACATAACACACCTTATGTAGCTACAGTAATAACTGGAGTTACAGCAGCTATAATAGCAGGTTTCTTGCCACTTGATATTATTACAAACTTTTTAAGTATAGGAACACTTTTAAGTTTTTCGGTAGTGTCTTTAGCTGTCGTAGTACTTAGATACAAAATGCCTAATATGGAAAGAAAATTTAAGTGCCCTGGAGTTCCTTTTACACCAATAATAACAATAATATGCTGTATAATACTATTAACTACGCTTAAGCCAATAACATGGATTGCATTTTTAGGTTGGCTGCTTGTAGGAATATTAGTTTATATCTTTTATGGATCAAAGCATAGTTCACTTGAAAAAGAAGAACAGCAAATTAAGTAATTTAAAAATATGGATATAAGGACCTCCTTTTGGTATAATAATCTAATGTAGAATATATTACATGGAGGAATAAGATATGAAAAATCCAATAGTTACAATAGAAATGGAAAACGGAAATAAGATAAAAATAGAATTATATCCACATATAGCTCCAAATACTGTGAGTAATTTTATTTCTCTTATAAACCATAATTTTTACGATGGAGTAATATTTCATAGAGTAATACCAGGCTTTATGATTCAGGGAGGAGATCCTGATGGAAATGGAATGGGCGGTCCTGGTTATGCTATAAAGGGAGAATTCTCATCAAATGGTTTCCAAAATAATTTAAAGCATGAAAGAGGAGTAATATCCATGGCAAGAACTGGTTTTCCTGATTCAGCAGGATCACAGTTTTTCATAATGGCAGAAGATTCACCTCATCTTGATGGAGATTATGCTGCCTTTGGAAGGGTTACAGAAGGAATAGAGGAAGTTGATAGAATAGTTTCTGTTAAGAGAGATTATTCGGATAAGCCATTAGAAGATCAAAGAATTAAGACTATGGAAATAGAAACCTTTGGAGAAAATTATCCAGAAGTTGAGATAATCGAAGAATAAAAAGTATTAAAATAACAAGCTAAAGGATTTTGAAGTGAAATATCAAAATAATATCCTTAGCTTGTTATTTTTTATTAGAGGATTGTTGACTATTTTAAATAGGAGAGTCCTCTAATTTTATTTGACTTTTCTATAACAGCTAGTATACTAATAGTATAGTTAGTAAACTAACAGTATATCAAGGAGGACCAATATGGGGATTAATAGGCGTAAAGAAATAGAAAAGTTAAATAGAAAAATTAGTATAATTGATGCAGCTGAACGGGTATTTTTTATAAAAGGCTTCTATAATGCAACAATGGATGATGTTGCAAAGGAAGCAGAGTTTACTAAAAAAACTATATATTCATACTTTACAAGCAAAGAGGAAATATACTATGAAATAATGCTTAGGGGATATAAGATACTGAATTCTATGAATTATAAAATTTTAGAGGAAAGAAGAAGTGAAAGTGAAATACAAAATATAAGAATGCTTGGAGAAGTATATATAGAATTTACAAGACTTCATCATGGATATTTTAAAGCTATTTTAGAATACAAGAATAATGAGCTTTTAAAGAATCAAAATGTAAGAGAAGAGCTTTTTAATGAGGTTTATGAGGAAGGAGAATATTCTCTCAGATTATTAAGGGATATTATAGAAAGGGGAATGGACAAGAAGGAAATTATAGAGGAGTATAGTTCTTTGGATATAAGTCTTACATTATGGTCATGTATTCTAGGGGTTTCCAGTATATCAATGAATAAGGAGAATTATACAAAGAAATTTTATAATAGGAACTCAGAGGAAGTGCTTAAAAAGTCATTTGAAATTATTTTAAACTCTATAAGGAGGAAATGATATGGTGAAAAAGTTAGTTATAGCTGCTATTGGAGTATTAGTTTCTATAGGATTAGTGGTTGGTGTAAGATATTTTGTGTCAGTGAAGAACTATCAAAATAAAGTTAGGGATACTGAAATTAGAGAAGTTGCGTTATCAAAAGTTAAGGATGGCAATTATATTGGGAGTTATGATGCTGATTTTGTACAGGCAAAGGTAAAAGTGGAAATTAAATGTCACAGAATTACTTCTATAAAATTATTGGAGCATAAAACTGAAAGAGGTAAAAGAGCTGAGGTTATACCTTATATGGTGGTTAAGGCTCAGAGTCTTAAGGTGGACACTATAACTGGAGCAACAAATAGTAGCAAGGTAATACTTAAGTCTATAGAAAAGGCACTTGAGAAGGGTGAAAATGAGTGAATAGGGATTATGTTTGCAGCGAAATGTTTTGCATGGGAACGATCATAAGCCAAAAAATATATGGTGAGGATAAGAAAGAAGTACTATTCAAGGTAGAAAATGAAATGAGAAGATTGGAGAAGGCTATGAATTTTTATAGCAGCTCTAGTGAAATCAGTAAACTAAATAAGTTTGGATTTGAAAATGAAATTAAACTTAGCAAAGATGTTTATCACGTAATAAAAAATGCAAAAAATTTTTCTAAAAAAACTCTGGGGGCTTTTGATATATCACTAGCTCCTATCATAAAATTATGGGGGATTTTTTGCGAAAATGAAAGAGTACCTTCAGTTAAAGAAATTGAGAAAAATCTCTCACTTGTAAATTATAAGAACTTAGTACTAAATGATTATAAACGTACTGTTAAATTTTTAGTCGAAGATATGAAAGTTGATTTAGGAGGAATAGCTAAGGGATATGCAGCAGATAGGGCAATTGATATTTATAAGGGTGGAGGTGTTAAGTCGGCTTCCATAAATCTTGGAGGTAACGTATCTGTAATTGGAGAAAAGCCAGACGGGAAAAGTTGGTGTATAGGTGTTCAAAATCCCCTAAAGAAGAGGGGAGAAATAATAGGGGCAATTAGTGTGAAAAATAAATCTGTGGTTACCTCAGGAAGTTATGTAAGATACTTTGAAAAAGATAATATTAAGTATCATCATATAATAGATCCTAAAACAGGATATCCAGCTAAAGAAGAACTTTTAAGTGTGACAGTTATCTTTGAAAATTCAATGTTATGTGATGCTGTTTCTACTGCTGCCTTTATAGCTGGGGCTGACGGTGGGATAGAATTAGTTAAAAGGTTTCGTGATGTAGAGGCAATATTTATTACTAAAGATAGAAAGGTTATTATAACTAAAGGGATTGCTAAGAGTTTTTCCTTAGTAGAGGAAAGTGGATTTCAATATTTATAACTTTAGTAGTTTTATAAGATAGTATATTTAAGCGATATTTTATTTTGTTTTAAGCCAATATAATACTTTTTACGACATGATATTTAGTTCTGGATAAATATTTACGATACTATATTTAACAATATTATGATATTGACTTAACTAAAAGGGGGAAAATGAAAAGTATGGCAAGCCCTAAGATTTTTACTAAATTAATATTATCATTTATTTTTGTTGCAGTGATATCTGCATTTGCAGGAATTGTGGGGATTTTAGATATGAGCAAAGTAGATATAAATTTAGAAAGTATGTATGAAATAGATATGAAGAGGACTAATATTCTATATGAATTAAAGACAAATGTTAATGATATCAAAGCTGATACTAATTTAATTCTTAAGTCAACTAATGAGGTTAAAAGTGACAATATTATTGATAAAATAGCTAAGCTTGTAAAAGAGGATGATAGGCTGATTTATAATTATAAAAAAGTTATAGTAATGGAAAAAGATAAAGAGTTATTTTCTGAATTTGAAGTCAATTTAAAAAAATGGAGGGCATCGAGAAATAAGGTTATTTCTTATGTTGTTGCTGGAGAATATGAAGCAGCTATTAAGGAATTTGATAGCACCACATCGCATTACAGTGATATAATGCTTAATAAGCTTAACTTATATATAGATTATAGCAAAGATATTACAATTTATAATTATGGTGATATTAAAGGGCAATACAAAAGTGCAATAATGTTCTCAAGTATTTTGGTCATTGCTTCTATTGTAGTTGCAATTATAATGGGAATAGTTTTAGCTAAGTACATATGTAAAAATTTATTAAAAATAAAAAGTTTGCCAGAAAGACTTGATGAATTTGAACAAACTATTGATTTTGATAAGGTAGATAAAATTGTAAAGAAAGTTATAATGTCAAACTCACAGTAAGCACATCTAGTATAAAACTATCAGTTGTAAGCAATAAAATAACTAAAGCCCGCTACTATAGGCAGTGAAATAAATACATAAATTAAATATATATTAAAAAAGATGATTTCTGCATTAACAGGTATTATCTTTTTTTTTATGCAAAAATTAATATACGACTTTTTACGACAAAATACTTGAATGATGCAAAATTCATACGATAAATTAGTAATAATATTTAAATTAAATTAACATAAGGAGGGAAAAATGAAAAGGGTAACTGATTTAAAGATTTTTACCAAATTAATAATAGCATTTATTTTTGTAGCAGTTATATCTACTATAGCGGGTGTAGTAGGAGTTTTAAAGATCAACGGTGTTAACAAAAATTTAGATAACATATACAATGTAGATATGAAAGGTACCAATATTTTGTATCAAATAAGGGGATATGTTATTGAAGTAAGGGCAGATATACTTTTAATTATGGACCCAATGAATAAATCTAAAATTGACAGTATAGTTGGAGATATTGATGACATAGTACAAAAGGACAATGAATTAATAAAGGAATACAAAACTACTATCTTTACGGATGAAGATAGAACACTATTTTATCAGTTCCTAGATAATTTAGCTAAGTGGAGACAATCTAGGGAGAAGGTTATTGCTTACGCTAAAGCAGGAGACTATATGAGTGCTTCTGTTGAATTCAAAACACATACAACACCTTACAGAAACGCTGCGCTTCAGAAACTGGATGCAGATATAAAATATAACGCTAAGGTTGCAAAAAACGATTATAGTAGTAGTAAGGTTCAGTACAAAAGTGCAGTAAATATTTCAACTATATTTGTCATTATTTCAACTTTGGTTGCAGTTATTATGGGAGTAGTTTTAGCAAGACATATAAGCAAACCTTTATTAGGAATGAAGGAGCTATCGGAGAGACTTGCTGAATTTGACTTTTCTAAAGAGTTGGTTTATGACAGCAAGGATGAATTTGGACAATCAACTAAGGCACTTAATAAAGCTCAGGAAAATGTAAAAGAACTTATTAAAGTTATAATGTCAAATGCCCAAGAATTAAGTGCTTCAAGTGAAGAACTGTCAGCTACAAGTCAAGAGTTAGCTTCAAAAGCCATAAGCATCGATAATGAAATAACTAAAGTAGCTACGAGCATAGAGGAAAGTAGTGCAGCATCAGAAGAAATAAGTGCTTCAATTCAAGAGGTGGATACAAGTGTTAATAACTTATCTTCAAAAGCACTTGATGGAAGTAACAATGCTAGTGAATCCAAGGATAGAGCTTTAAAGGTAAGTAAAGAAGGAAAAACAGCATCACAAGACATGATAAATATGTATAGCGAAAAAGAAAAGAGTATACTAAAGGCTATTGAAGAAGGCAAAGTAATAGGAGATATAAGAATTATGGCAGATGCTATTGCTGAAATAGCAAATCAGACTAATTTATTGTCTCTTAATGCATCAATTGAAGCTGCAAGAGCTGGAGAAATGGGTAAGGGCTTTGCAGTTGTTGCAAATGAAGTCAAAGAGCTAGCAAAACAATCAGGAGATGCGGTAGAAGGAATTAATAAGACAATTGAAAAGGTTAATGCAGCATTTGAACACTTATCCAAGAATAGCAGCGAAATATTGAAGTTTATGGATGAAAATGTAAAAAGTCAATTTTCAAAGTTCATTCAAATGGGTGATCAATATGAAAAAGATTCGGAATTTGTAAGTGATATGTCTAGTGAAATTGCATCCATGGCTGAGGAGCTCGAGGCTACTATTGGACAAGTAAATGATGCAATGCAAAACATGGCTAATAATCAACAACAAGAAGCAGAAAGCTCAGAAGAAGTTAAAGGAACTATAAGTGAGGTAGCAGCTTCAGCAGATCAGGTTTCTAAGATGTCGCAAAGTCAGGCAGAAGTAGCAATGAAATTGAATGAATTAATTCTAAAATTTAAAATATAATTTTAAAGATTTGAAATGAATAGAAAAGATGTGTGTAGATATTACAAGTACACACATCTTTTTATGTTTATTTAGCTTTTTCTAAAGCATTTTGAACAGCTTCTATAATGCCATTACTACTTCTAGTAGCACCAGAAACAGCATCAACATTTGTAGATTGAGCTTTTATTATTTCGTCAGGAACAACACTAGAG
The DNA here is from genome assembly GCF_000008765.1 of Clostridium acetobutylicum ATCC 824. Classification (NCBI taxonomy): domain Bacteria; kingdom Bacillati; phylum Bacillota; class Clostridia; order Eubacteriales; family Clostridiaceae; genus Clostridium; species Clostridium acetobutylicum. The sequence goes on along the minus strand of NC_003030.1, from coordinate 2,895,680 downwards.
GCTCTTTCAAAGAACTTAGGGGTTTCATTGTTAGATAAGAGTTCTATATTTGATATTTTATTGTCCTTAATCGTTACAGAAACCTGTAAATTAGGGCTAAAGCCAGTACCACTAGCAGTGTAAGTTCCATCTTTATATTTAACTTGAGGATTAGCAGTTGTAGTTGATATAGGTGGAGTAGTATTAGGCAAAGAAGAAGAAATAAAATTAGATCCAGCATACATACCTGCAAAGGTTGCTATTGCAATAGAACTAGCTAGCGTTGGGGTTATGTTTTCACCAACAATGTTCATTTGAGTATTTTTTCTTGGACAGACATCCAGACATTTTAAACAATCTATACATTCCCCGCTGGTAACCTTAGGATATTTATAAAGATCTATTCCCATTGCACAGTTATTTGTACACAATCTACATTTACCACATTTTTTAGTTGGTTTATTGATTTTAAACAATCTAAATTTAGAGGTTAGAGTAAAGATCCCACCTAGAGGACATAGGTATCTGCAGAAGAACCTCTCTACAAAGGCAGCTCCTACAATTATTATACCAAGTATTATGAAGCCTAGAGAATACTGAAAAATAGCAGTCTTAAGGTTCGGTATTTGGGCAAAGGCATTCCAAGGACTATAGTTATTAAGGTTGCTATTTTTTAACGTCCAAACAAAAATTCCTATGAGAACTAGAATAATGTATTTAAGAAGCTTGAGAAGATTATCTGTTTTTTCATCTACTTTAAATTTTGTTTTGAATATTTTACTGGATAACATATATATAACATCATTCATAAATCCAAAGGAACACATCCAACCGCAAAAAAATCTTCCAAGTATGATGGTTGTTAGTAAAGTAATTACGGCTATAGAGATTGAAGAAAATAGAGTTATTAAATCAAAGTTACCTTTTAGAATATTAGAGTATAGAATTCCTATTTGACTAAATGCTAATACAAATATGCCTGGGAGCAGAAAAAGAAATATTAACTGAGAAATAAATCTTGCTATCTGTAATTTTGAAATTTTTTTAATCATTATCCCACCTCTTTAAATTGAAATTCTTTATTTGAGATTTTGAAATTACTTTTTATATCATTTGTTAAATAGACTTCTTTTTTCTTTGTTACAAAAATACAATCAACACCTTTAATGGAATTTACTAAATCAATACCTTTTTTTACTCCCATAATGTAAAGACCAGTAGATAAACCGTCGCCATCTATAGATTCATCAGATATGACACTTACGCTTAAGACCTCATTATCTTCGGGATAACCTGTTTTAGGATTTATTATATGGTGATATTTTTTACCTTTATAAATGGAGTATCTTTCATAATTTCCCGAAGTCACCACTGATTTATTCTTTAGGTTCAATATTCCAATATAGCCTCCTCTTTCGGAAAATGGATTTTGAATTCCTATATTCCAGTTATGGGAACGATCTTTTTTTCCAACAACAAAAATATTCCCACCCAAATCAATTATTCCATGCTTTACTTTATAGTTAGTGAAAACTTCTTTTACCTTATCAGCTGCATAACCTTTAGCTATGCCACCTAAATCTACACTTTGCTTTTGCTTTTTTAGCATTATTGAAGAGTTTTTTTTATCAAGAACTATGTCAGTGTAATTAACGAGGCTAATAGAAGTAGAAATTTCAGACTCTTTTGGAATTCTAAAATTTTCTTTACCTATATTCCATAAGTTTACTAGTGGCTTTATGGTAGGATCAAAACATCCATTTGTTAATCTGCTATAGTATATTGAATTTTCTATTAATGAAAAGGCTTCAGAACTTAGTTTTATAAAATTGTTGTGAGCAGTTCTATTTATTTTAGAAACCTCACTTAAAGTTTTAAAAGCAGAAAATTTATCATCTATTTTCTCTAAAACTTTAATAGATTCATCTATAGCAGTTTCAGCATTTTTACCATAAGCAGTTAAATTTATGACGGTGCCAAGGCAATATAAAATTTTATTAAAAGAAGTATCATGAAAAAAGATATTTTTAAACATACTAGTTACCTCCCTTAGAACACATTAAATATTACAGCAAACCTCTTAGAGTATTATTAAAGTTTCCTTAGAATTTGCTGAGAAAAGTGTAAAAAGAGTATAAAATGGTAGTAGTAATTACAGAAATTTTGTAATTACTGGGTTTAAACAAATGCTTGCATAGTTTATAATGCTAAATGTAAAGTATTAATAAAATAATTGTTGAAAAATCAAGGCTATAATGAGATATCATTATAGCCTTGATTTATGGTATTAGATTCTTTTTAATTTTATATAAAATGAGGTTCCTTGATTTATAATACTTTTAGTAGAAATTTCACCACCATGACTTTGTATTATTGATTTTGCAATGGATAAGCCAAGTCCATATCCACCGGATTCTCTTGAACGGTGTGTTTCGCTTCTAAAGAATCTGTCGAATATGTGAGGAAGATCTTTAGAAGCTATACCTATTCCATTGTCTGATATCTTTAAAATAAATAGAGTGTCTTCTATAGACAAGGATAGTGTTATAATTCCAGTTTCTTTATCAGTGTAATTTATGGAATTTTGAACTATATTAAATATGACCTGCTTTATTTGATTTTTATTTCCCAAGAAATAAGCATTATTATCATATAAATTTAAATTTACTTGTCTATTTTTAGCAAGTATTTTTAGCTGAGGATAAATTTCTTCGATTATATCACTCATGTTTTGTTTTGTCATTTCAGTATGAGTACTCCGATCTAATCTAGTAAGAGTTAAAAGGTTATTGACTAGTTCAGTTAATCTTTCGCTTTCAATAAGAATAGTATTTAAAGCGAGTTTTAATTTCTTTTCGTCTTTATAAGAGCCTATTAATAAGACCTCAACAAATCCACGTATGGAGGTTAAAGGCGTTCTCAGCTCATGAGAGGCATCTGAAATAAATTGCTGCATTTTTTTCTTTAGCTCCTTTTCACGATTGAAGGAGATTTCTATACGTGAGAACATATTATTAAAAGCAGTTGCTAAGTGATCTATTTCAACTTGATTGTTGTTTTCTGAAAGCCTTTTGTTCAAATCACCTACTGTAAGATTATTTAAAGTATGTGCTATTCTATATAAAGGTTTTAAGGTATGTTTTATTAAAGTTCCTCCAATTAAAATACTTAAAATCAAAATAAGCACGCAAGCTACTATGTAGATGTAAATTTGTTTGTACAGAAATTGAGCTGCAGAATGGTAAGGAGTGGTTAACTGAATAAGTCCTAAAGGTGAATTTAAATTACCTATTTTACGCCATATAGTTATTTGTGGCTCTCCACATTTATTTTTAGTAATTGTATAACCTTCTAAATTGCCTTCTCTTTTCATTATAGCCTTGTATTCGGAGGCCGAAATTATAGGAGGAGAGGTAGGATGTTTATCCTTAATGTGAAATAGAAGTACGTTTCCATTCTTGTCTATAACAGAGGAAGTAGTATCAAAGTATAGAGATTTTTTTATAAGATACCCAGAATTTTTTTTAAGAGAAGCCTCTGAGTCTATAGTTGTCATTAAGTGAGCTACATTGTTTATTCGCGATTCTAAAAGCATTTCTTTATCTTTGCATATATAATGTCTTAAGAAAAAGTATTGAAATATTTCTAGAATTATAAGGAAACATATTAATAGCAAAAACATCCTTCTTAAAAGCTGCCATTTTAAGCTTTTTTCCTTAAATATTGATATATTCACTTATATCACCACCTTGTAGCCCACACCCCTTACGGTACGAATTATGGTGTGATTTTTATCTGAAATTTTATCTCTTAAATAACGTATGTACACTTCTACTATATTTTTTTCTCCTGTGAAATCATAGCCCCATACTTTTTCAAGTATTTGATCTTTACTCAAAGCTATTCCATTATTTAAAAGAAGATATTTTAATAAGTTATACTCTGTTGGAGATAGTGATAAAATATCATCTTTATAAATGATTTCGTGAGCACTATCTTTTATTAAAAAAGGTCCAATAACAACTTTGTTTAAAGTCTCTGAGAATGAATTTCTAAGTCTTGCGTTTATCCTAGCTAAAAGCTCTTTGAAGCTAAAAGGTTTTATCATATAATCGTCTGCACCTAAATTAAGACCTAGGACCTTATCGTCAATCTCATCCTTTGCAGTTAGCATTATAATTGGAATGTTTGAGGCCTTTTTTATTAAGGAACAAACCTCATAGCCATTCATGTAAGGGAGCATTACATCTAAAATTATCAAATTTGGATTTAATTTTCTTGAATATATTACTGCATCGTTTCCGTTGAAAGCAGTGTATACCGTAAAGCCTTCTGCCTCTAAACCCATTTTTAAAAATTCAACTATGTGCTCTTCGTCATCTACCACCATTATAGAAAAATTATTTTTAGTAATTAAGGACATAATTAGCTCTCCTTTTGTTAGTTTTCATGTGAAATATTTGGCTTGAAAACTAGATTAAGTTAAACCTTATATTAGAAAAAATTAATACACATTAAAATTTTAATTATATATTAACATAAATTTATAAAAATATATAATTAAATATGGTTTATTTATTTGTAATTTTGTATTTTATTATGTAATATATATAATAAGCTAATAATTAAAGTGAGGAGAGTTATATTATGAAACTTAGGAGTATTGTGAGTAAATTATTGGTTTTGTTTATACTAACATATGTAGTATCTGCAATGCCACTTAAAGCTAAGGCAGATGCTTTTACAAGTGTTACAGTAGGAGGTGATTTAAGCGAACAACAAAAATCAGATATGCTTAAATATTTTGGAGTAACAAAAGATCAGGTGAATTTAATACAAGTAAATATAGATGAGGAAAGAAAATATTTAGGCAATGTAGCAACAAAGGAACAGATAGGAACTAAGTCTATATCCTGTTCATATGTTAAGCCAACAGAAAATGGTGGATTAGATGTAACTACATATAATATATATTGGGTTAATTCAGATATGATCAAGAATGCCCTTATTACAGCAGGTATAAATAATGCAGAGGTTAAGGCAGCAGCACCCTTTAATGTATCAGGAACAGCTGCACTTACAGGAATAATGAAAGGTTTTGAAGCTAGTAAAGGTGGAAACCAAATAAGCGAGGCCAATAAACAAGCTGCAAATCAAGAATTGGTTACTACAGGAGAATTAGGGCAGAAAATAGGTAAAGATAAAGCTGCTGGATTAATGAATGAAGTAAAGAAGGAAGTAGTTGAACAAAAACCTGATAGTAAGGATGAAACTGAAAAGATAGTAAAAAATGTAGTGAATAACTACAATTATAATTTAAATGATAATGACATAAACAAAATAACAAATGTAATGTATAAAATAAGCAACCTTAATTTAGATTATAGCAAAATAAAAGGACAGCTTAATCAAGTAGCAAGCAAGTTGAAAAGTACATTACAAAGTGATGAGGCTAAAGGATTTTTTAGTAGAACATGGACATCTATTAAAAATTTCTTTCAAGGATTATTTTAAATACTAGGTAACTAAAGAAAAAGTAATGATCTTTATGTAAATTAAAGATTAGCAATTAAGTTAGGAGTTAAGAATGGAAAAGGAATATTTATACAGAAAGCATTTAAGAAAACCGGGTTTACTTTTTGGAAGTATGCTTGGGGTATTTATGCTATTTTATGTTGGAATGATTTTAATAGGTGTTTTAGACGTAGGAGGCAGCGCAGGAATAGATCCATCAGCAATAGGGATATTTGTAGGAGCTGGTATATTTGTTATTGTGCTTATAGGACTTGAATTTCTGTTACTTTATTTTATATTGTTCAGAAGGTTTAAAAATATAAATATTAAATTAACAGATGAAGGTATAGTATATAAGAATCTCAAGGGAACCGTATCAATTAAATACGATCAAATAACAAAAATTAAATTTCCATCAATACCTTACATAGGTGGATGGGTTAGAATTGTTTATAATAATAGTAACAATAGCAGTAAAAGTATAAGACTAACAGTAGTAGTGGAGAACATAGGAGACTTTATTTTAGATCTAAAAGATAAAATGGATTCTATGGGAAAAGAAGATGTATATATAAGAAGAAGAATGTTTAGTTTTTATAAAACTGCAAAGTATAGTGACTACAGTTGGGAAAGAATATATGATTACATTAAAAAGATTGGAATTTTCATTGTATGCAATTTTGTAGTATCAGTTATATTATCAAAACTATCTGTAAATATTCCTGCTAAATTCTTAATGGGATTTTCTGCACTTATAGTTCCTATTTTGGTATATTTATTGTGTGAAATAATACTAGGAATAAAGGCAGCAGGAAAATCAGTAGCAGAGAAATTTTACGTTCCAGACAGAGATAAGGCACTTGAAGGTAAAATATATAAATGTGCTTTTGCAATATATTCAGTTCTGTATATAGTACTATCAATTTTAATTGGAAGACTGTAAGAAAAACAATTTATACATCAAAAAGAGTGAGAAGTTTATTTTTAGCTACTCACTCTTTTTTCATACCCTCATATACTAGATTTCTGTAATACCCATCTTTTTTCATAAGTTCATTATGATTTCCCATTTCTACAATCTTACCATTATCTATAACTAGTATTTTATCTGCATTTCTTATAGTTGAAAGTCTATGAGCTATTATAAAAGTAGTTTTATCACGTGTAATATTTTCTATTGCCTTTTGAATGAGCTTTTCAGTATATGTATCTATGTTTGCAGTAGCTTCATCTAGAACAAAAATAGAAGGGGTATGAGCTATAGCTCTTGCAAAGGATAAAAGCTGTTTTTGACCAGCGGAAAAGGTTTTACCCCTTTCCATAACAGGTTCATTAAGTTTGTTAGGTAGTTTTTCAATAAAGTCTTTTGCAAAGGAAGCTTCAACTGCTGAGTTTATAACATCTTCTGGCACAAAATCATTAAGTGTTATATTGCTTTTTATGTTTCCTGAAAATAAAAATACATCTTGGAGCACCACAGCAACATTTTTTCTTAAATCTGAAGGTCTTATTGAATTTATGTTGACACCATCTATTAAAATTTCACCTTTTTGAACCTTATAAAAACCACTTATAAGACTTATTATAGTTGTTTTACCTGCACCGGTTTCTCCAACAAAGGCTGCTGTTTCTCCTTTATTTATTTTGAAATTTAAGCCTTTTAATATGAAATTTTTATTATCGTAGGAGAACCATACGTCTTTGAATTCAACGTCTCCCTCAATTTTCTTCATAGGAATTCCTTTATGCAAATCCTCAAGAATAATTTTTTTATCTAAAAGTTCAAATATTCGATCTGCAGAAACAAGAGCAGATTGAATTGTTGTGTAGCTATCTGCAAGATCAGAAATTGGATCAAAGAATTGTCTTATATAGCTTGTAAAGGCATATAAAACGCCTATTTGAATGGTATGGTTTGCGATTTTGGCCATTCCATACCAAAGAAGCAGTGCTATGGATAAATTTTGGAACACGTTTGAAGCAGGACGGAGAATACTATTTAAGCGTACTTGAAATAAGGTGGCATTGAAGTATTCATTATTTAAAGCTTTAAATTCTCTTCTCTTTTCCTTTTCTGCTGTAAAGATTTGAACAAGTTTCATTCCGGATAAATTTTCAGCCATAAAACCATTGATTTTACCTATTAAGCTTTTCATTTTAGCAAAGTTTCTTTTAATTCTCGTTTTCAAAGAAAAAACTAAAAAAAACATAATAGGTATTACAGAAAATGAAATTAAAGAAAGCTCTATATTAAGAGAAAGCATAGCATATATAATTCCTAAAAGTAGAAAAATATCTTGAAATAAGCTTATAATTACATCTGTGTACATTTCGCTTAAAGCTTCTACATCATTTGTAGCTCTAGTTATGAGACTACCGGAGGAGGTTTTATCTAAATAGGATAAAGGAAGAAGCTGTATGGTCTTAAATACAGAACTTCTAAGGCCTTTCATTATACTTTGAGCGGCCGAGTTTATTAGATTTGCCTCACTTATTGAAAAAAATCCTCCTAGAGCTACTACGCCAAAATATAAAAAGCCCATAGAAGATATGGAATAAAAGCCACTTTGGACTCTCTTTCCAACTAGAAAATCATCTATTGAGACCTTTAGTATGAAGGGTTTTAGTAACTCTGCTGCATTTACTAAAAGTACACATATAGCAGAAAGAATAATTTTTTTCTTGTAGGGTAGAGCAAGATGAAGAAGGCGTGTAAGGCTATTTAAGTTTTTATCATTTTTTGTCTTCGTATTGTTCTTTATATATGTCATAGTATATTCCCCCCTTTGCTAAAAGCTCTTTATGAGAGCCTATTTCGGCTATTTCACCTTTATTGAGTACAATTATCTTATCTGCATTTTTTACAGCAGAAAGCCTATGGGCAATAATTATTGATGTTTTTTCATTTCTAAATAACTTTAGATTTTCTATAATATTTGTTTCGGTTATGGTGTCAACAGCAGATAAGGCATCATCAAGTATTAATATTGGAGGATCTTTTATAACTGCACGAGCTATAGATACTCTTTGTTTTTGACCACCAGAAAGATTTATCCCCCTCTCTCCAAGAACTGTGTTAAAACCATCCTTGAATTTTAAAATAGTATCGTATATACAACTTATTTTTGCTGCTTTTTCTACTGCTGCATCGTCATACACATCTTTAAAAAATTTTATATTATCCTTAATTGTAGAAGAAAATAGAAAGTTATCCTGAGGTACGTATCCTATGTTATTTCTTATACATGCTAGGGTGTAATCATTTATGTCTCGACCATCAAAAGCAATACTGCCGTTTTCTACATTATAAAGCTTCAAAAGTAAGTTTACCAAGGTACTTTTTCCGGAACCTGTTTTTCCAATTATACCAATTAGTTCACCTTTTTTTATTGATAAATTGATGTTTTTTAGAGTTTTGATATCAGTGTCTTTGTATTTAAAGCTCAAATTTCTTATCTCTATATTTCCTTTAAGTGGTATATTTATTGATTTTTCACCATCGAGTATATCTTTTTTAGTACTAAAGATTTTATTTAACCTTTTAAGAGAAGCCATTCCTCTTTGAAATATTACAAGAATACGCCCAATAGACATTACTGGTGCCATTATCATTGCAAGATAAGTGTTAAAGGCAACAAAATCACCTAGGGAAACGGTACCTTTAAGAACCATATTTCCACCTATTATCAAATTTGCACAAAAACTTAAAGAAAAGCAAAGTTCAATTATAGGTGAAAGAGTTGATGATACCCTTACCATTCTTAAGTTTGCTATAGCCATAGCATCATTTAGTTTTTCAAAGTTTTCTACTTCTTTTTCTTCTTCAACATAGGATTTTATAACTCTAATGCCGTTTATATTTTCGTTAACTCTGTCAGATATGTTTCCAAAGCTTTCTTGTACTGTGGTAAAGCGTGCACGAATTAATCTACTAATTTTAATCATAATTATTACAATGAATGGAATCGGTGCAAGACAAAGCAAAGTAAGTTTTAGGCTTATTGAAAATATCATAGAATAAATGGAGGATAGGCAAACAGTTAAGCCATTTACAGTCATGGCTATAGAGGGACCAAAGGTTATTCTAACTGCTGAGATATCGTTTATAGCATAAGCTATTAAGTTTCCTACTTTTTCATTATTATAAAATTCAGGAGAAAGTTCTTGGAATTTATTAAATAATTTCTCTCTTAAGTAGCATTCAAGTGTTCTTCCGGTACCTATTATTAAGTTTCTCCAAATATATGTAAGTAAAAATGTAAAAAAGGCTATTAAAACTATGTACAAAATATTCTTTTTTACAGATATCATACTGAAATTATTTTTTTTTAGTATATCAATTGTATTTCCTAAAACCTTTGGAAATAGTGTCTGAATGTAGGAGGATAGAAAGACAAAAATTAACCCTATAATGTATTTAAATTTATTTCTGTAAAAAAAGTTTAAAAGTATGTTTTTATTCATGAGTACCTCCCAACCGATTAACTTTTTTAAAGTATTATAATTATATATTATATCATTTCAATATGGAATTATATACATAATGTTAAAGTTTGTGTTTATTATGTTATATCAAGGTTAAAAGTGATTTTAAAGTGTTTATTATGCATACCTTGCATGGTAATACGTAGAAAAAATGCATATTTTTTATGGAGGTAGTAAAATGTTTCAAAGAAAATAATTTTATCATTATGTTGTGTAGGAGCTTTTATATTAATTAACCCTAAAGTAGCTTTATATGCTAAAACTTTTTCTGTTATTGACTATAATGTTGCAGGTTTACCAGAAGGACTTTCAAGTAGTAATCCAGCTGCTAATACGCTTCAAATAAGCCCGCTTTTAAATGGCTATGATATAGCTTCAGTGGAGGAGGATTTTGCTTATCATAATGATTTAATAAAATATGTAACTTCACCTTATCTTACTGAAACCTCGGGAAATGTTCCTTTTGGAGATGGCCTTAATTTTATTTCAAAGTATCCTTTCTATGATACTGATAGAGTAACTTGGAATAAAAGATATGGTACTATAACTGATGGAAGCGATCAGCTTACACCTAAGGGCTTTATGTATTCACAATATGAATTTGAGCCAGGAGTTTATGTTGATATATATACTCTTCATGCAGATGCAGGTGATGATGAAGGGAGCTATGAAGCTAGAAGAGATAACATTGAGCAACTAGCAGCCTATATAAATGAAAACTCTAAGGGCAATGCCGTAATAGTTATGGGTGATACAAATACAAGATATACAAGGCAGCAGGATAATATAAAACAGGCTTTAGTTGATGCGTGTAATTTAAAGGATGCATGGGTGAAGCTTGATAGAAATGGAGTATATCCAAGCACTGGAGAACCACTTATGGATGAGACAAATAGAAATAGTGCTAATTTTGAGGTTGTTGATAAAATACTTTTCAGAGGAAGTAAATCACTAACTTTAGATGCACTTTCGTATAGACTTGAAGATACAAAATTTGTGGACAAAAGTGGCAAGCAGTTATCTGATCATTATCCAATAATAGCTCAGTTTAATTATACAAAAACTAATGATATAGCCTTAAGTGAAAGCTTTGGAGGAAAAGGGGGTATTGGCTTTAATTATATTGATAATATACCCAATAGCAGGATTTCTAAATTAACTATGAGATCTCAAAATAGATTAGATGCTTTATCTGTGGAATATGCTGATGGAACGGAACTATCAAGTGGAGGAACAGGTGGAGATGAAAACTCAATTACACTTAAAGAGGGAGAATATATAACAAAGGCATCCATATGTAAGGGACAAAAGAGTGGTACAAACACAGATAGGATATTCCATGCAAAATTTGAAACAAATAAAGGACAAGTATTAGAAGGAGGGACTAAAACAAATGACTCTGAAGTATTCACCGTACCAGAAGGATGGTATATAGCAGGATTTTTTGGAAGATCTCAGGACGAGGTGGATAAGCTAGGAGTAATTTATAAAAAAATACCGTAATAACACTTTTTTTAAAATACCCCCTATATTTATGTTATAATATTAAATACATTAGTTGAAATGTTAACAGAATGATAAATTAGGGGGATGAAATGAAAATAATAGAAAACTACAAGGGGCTGCCTAAGAGTATATATTTTTTATTTTTGGTGCAGGTTATCAATAGGTTGGGGGACTTTGTATTTCCCTTTCTATCACTGCTTTTAACACAGAAGCTAAAATTCTCAATGGCTACTACAGGAACTATTGTGATGATTGCTTCAGTAGTAGGAGTTCCAGCCTCCTTTATAGGAGGAAAGATAGCAGATAAGTCAAGTAGGAAGCTAACCTATATATTAGGACAAAGCTTTGCGGCAATTGTTATATTAATCTGTGGATTTATTAATATTCCTAATTTGACGGTTGCACTTTTAATAGCTTCATCATTTTTTAATGGCTTTGTAAGACCTACCATATCAGCAATGGTTGCAGATTTACTTCCAGCTTCAAAAAGACAAATGGGATCATCTCTTTTATATTTAGGAATAAATTTTGGAGTTGCAGTAGGTCCAATAATAGCAGGATTTTTGTTTAACAATTATCTCTCACTTTTATTTATAATAGATGCTTTAACATCTTTTATAGCAGTAATTATTGTTTTAATACTAATTCCAGACACAAAAGCAGTAAAGCATGTAGGGGAAGATAGAATTGAGGAGAAAGAGGAGAAGGGAAATCTTCTTCAAATACTTTTAAAAAGACCATTTGTAATATGTTTCTTTGGTGTAGATATGATATACAGCTTAGCCTATAGACAATGTTCATTTTCAATGCCAATTATGATGAATAAAGTGTTTGGCTATAGTGGGTCATCAAAATATGGATTTTTGATGAGTGTAAATGCTTTAACAGTAGTTGCACTTACTATATTTGTTATGCATGTAACTAAACGCTTTAGAACCCTCACAAATATGGCATTTTCAGGACTATTTTATGCTGTGGGCTTTGGAATGATAAGTATAATAGGAAACAGCTATTTACTATTTATAATTTCTACAGTGATATGGACTATGGGGGAAATATTAGGAGCAACTAATTTTGGAGTTTATTTGGCAAATAACAGTCCTAGAAACTGTAGAGCTAGATTTGGTGCGGTTGGAGAGCTAATATCCTCAATAGGGGGAGCAATTGGAATATTTGGTGCTGGTAAGCTGATAGAGAGTTACGGAATCAATATGATTTGGAGGGTGATTTTTATAATAGTGCTTTTAGGCGCTGGACTTATGCTTACACTTCAATATTTTCAGACAAAACGTGTAGAACAAAAGATAGCACATGAGATATAGTTTCATGTGCTATCTTTTTGTTTCATTAAATGTAGTGCTTAATATTTAGTAATATAAATATGATTATATGTAATTAAAACCATAATACCATTAAAAATAATCATGTAAACGTTGGGATGCATTGTTTTCGTTAGTCTTGACTTATTGAGAACTAAGTATAATTATTATAAAATTTAGGAAATCAGTGTTTTATAGGGATATAATAGTAATTACATTTATAAACTTTATAGAATATTGAATTTACTAAGTTGAAATTCGACTTATATCCACAAAAGGAATGAGAGCGAGGTAATTTAATTGATTAAAAAAATTTATGGAAGCAGACTTCAAACTAGACAAATAACTATGGTTGGGTTATTGTTTGCAGTTACTATTGTTTTGGGAGCCACAGGGCTTGGCTTTTTACCTATACCACCATTTAAAACTACAATAATGCACATACCTGTTATAATAGGAGGAATAGTAGGAGGACCTATAGTAGGAGCTATTACTGGACTTTTATTTGGAATTTTTAGTATTATACAAGCTATAAATACACCACTTCCCACATCCTTTATATTTATGAATCCAGTTGTTTCGGTACTACCAAGGGTTTTAATAGGGATTGTTTCTTACTATGTTTATAAAATAATAAAAAAGAAATCAGAAAAAGCTGGTGTAGTTACAGGAATTATTGCAGGTTCATTTACAAATACACTCGGCGTGCTGGCGATGATTTATTTATTATACATAGACGCTTATGCAAAAGCTCTTCATATAAGTTATTCAACGGCAGTAAAATCATTATTGCTCCTTGTGGCAAATGGAGTTTTATCTGCAGCTATGGCACTTGTTATTTCAGTCCCAATTATATTAATAGTTAAGAAAATAAGAAGATAGAGATTTAATAAAGAGTATTATCAAAACAAGGTGTACTAAAATGAGTACGTATTACTTTAAAATTTAATCTTTTATTTAAACTCGGGGGTAGATTGTATCTATCCTCTAATTTTATATATATTTATAAAAATAATAGTAGCTTTTATAGATATCAAGTATGATAATAGTTATAAGAAAAAATATTTTCGGAAAAAGTTTTAAGTATATGGAGGATTGAAATGGAATTTAAAAGAGCTAGTAAGTCAGATATAAACAATATAATGAATATTATAAAACAATCACAAGAATATTTTAAGCAAAAAGGAATAGATCAATGGCAAAACAATTATCCTAATTTTGAAGTTATAAAAGAGGATATAGAAAAAGAGGATTCATTTATTTTATTAAAGGATAGCAGAATTGTTGCTACAGCAGTGATTTCGTTTAGTGGGGACAAGAATTATGATAATATTTATGAAGGTAAATGGCTTAGTTACAGCAGTTTTGCAGTTATACATAGGATAGCTGTTGATTCTAATTGTAAAGGAGAAGGACTAGCATCTGTAATCATTAAAGAGGCTGAAAAGTTATGCTTAAATAAAGACGTTCATAGTATTAAAGTGGACACACATAAGAATAATTTATCAATGCAAAAGCTTCTTAAGAAGAACGGTTTTAAATACTGCGGAATAATTTATTTAGAAGATAAGAGTGAAAGATTGGCATTTGAAAAATTACTTTAAATTAGATATTATAAGCTGCTTAATGAGAAAATTAAAAATCTTTTTCTTATAAGTAACAATTGTTACGGAATTAAATTCTAGTCCATAATATAATTTACTCATAGACAAGAAAAATATGATTTTTATGGAGGTAGAGTAATGAGTATGTTTTGTTACCAGTGTCAGGAAGCAGCAGGCTGCAAGGGTTGTACAGTAAGAGGTGTATGTGGAAAGACTGAAGATTTAGCGAAAAAACAAGATTTATTAATATATACATTAAAGGTTGTTTCATTATACAATGTTGAGGCAAGAAAATTAAATTTAGTAAATAAAGAAATAGATAATTATATAGTTGATAGTCTTTTTGCAACAATAACAAATGCAAATTTTGATGAAAATATATTTACTGAGAGAATAGAAAAAGGAATTAAATATAAAGAAGAATTGAAGAAACAAATATCAGCAGCAGGAGGAAATGTAAATTTAAACGAAAAAACTGAAGCTGTAGGAGTTCTTTCAACTGAAAATGAAGATATAAGATCTTTAAGAGAATTATTAACTTATGGAATCAAGGGTATGGCTGCATACTTAAAGCATGCTCGTAACTTAAGCTACGAAGATAGCAATATACAAGGCTTTATGTCAAAAGCTTTGGCTGCAACATTAGATGATACTTTAGGTGCAGACGAATTAGTTGCCTTAGCTTTAGAGTGTGGAAAGTATGGAGTAGATGCAATGGCACTTTTAGATAAAGCTAATACAGAAACTTACGGAAATCCTGAAATAACAAAGGTTAATATAGGAACTAGGAATAATCCAGGAATATTAATAAGTGGACATGACTTAAAGGATATAGAGGAGCTTTTAAAGCAGACAGAGGGAACTGGAGTAGATGTTTATACTCACAGCGAAATGCTTCCAGCAAACTACTATCCAGCATTTAAGAAATATTCACACTTTGTAGGAAACTACGGAAATGCTTGGTGGAAACAAAATGAAGAGTTTGAAAGCTTTAATGGACCAATACTTATGACTACAAACTGCATAGTTCCTCCAAAAGCTTCATATATAGATAGAATGTATACAACAGGAGTAACAGGTTATCCAGGAGTAAAACATATTGAAAACGGTGAACCAAAGGATTTCTCAGCAATAATAGAGCATGCGAAAAAATGTGCGCCACCAACTGAAATAGAAAAAGGAGAAATAATCGGAGGCTTTGCACACAACCAGGTTATAGCTTTAGCAGATAAGGTTGTAGAGGCAGTAAAATCAGGAGCAATTAAGAGATTTTATGTAATGGCAGGTTGTGATGGAAGAGCAAAAACAAGAAATTACTATACTGACTTTGCTAAAGCACTTCCAAAGGATGCAGTTATACTTACAGCGGGCTGCGCTAAATACAAATACAATAAGCTTGACCTTGGAGATATAGGAGGTATTCCTAGAGTACTTGATGCTGGACAATGCAATGATTCATACTCCTTAGTAGTAATAGCTCTTAAGCTTAAAGAAGTATTTGGACTTAATGATATAAACGAGCTTCCAATAGCATACAACATAGCATGGTATGAGCAAAAAGCTGTAATAGTACTTCTTGCATTATTACACCTTGGTGTTAAAAATATTCACCTTGGACCAACACTTCCAGCATTTTTATCCCCAAATGTTGCCAAAGTTCTTGTTGATAACTTTGGAATTGGTGGAATAACTAATGTAGAAGATGATATAAAAATGTTTGAAAACCTATAATTAATAAATCCCCCTTGTAAATATAGATTTCCTAACTCAAAACGTTTATTGATATTAGCAAAATATATGAGATTTTAGATATTTAAATATTAGTAATTAATGAAAAATCAAATATTTAAAATAGTTGATTAAATAAGAGCAGTTTTAAAGATTCACAAATAAAAGAGTTATTTGTGAATCTTTTTTATTTATTGAATTTTATTTATATATTCAGCTTCATAAAAGTGTTTCCAGCTAAATCTTTGATTTCAAATAAATCATTTTCAAATACGGCGTAGGAATTTGGACTGTTTTCCTTTGGAATAGATATAGAACCAGGATTTATTATGTATATGTCATCCTTCTTTTTAGCTACTGGAACATGAGTATGACCATAAAGAAAAACGTCACCGCGTCTAAGCCTTGGCAAATTTTCTTCTCCATACACGTGACCATGCGTTAAAAACAGTCTTTTATCCTTATATAAAATAGTAGAGTAAGTTGACATTATGGGATAAGTTAAAACCATCTCATCCACTTCGCTGTCACAATTTCCACGTATAGCAATTATTTGTTCACTATAGCTGTTTAAAAGCTCACTAACAGCTTTTGGATTGTAGCCAAGAGGGAGAGGATTTCTGGCTCCATGATATAGTTCATCGCCTAGTATAACTATAAAATCAGCATTTTCTTCTTTGAATCTTGCTAAGGCTTTTTCAAGATAATGAAGTGAACCATGAATATCAGACATGAAGAATATTTTCATTTTGTGCCACCGTCCTTTCAATTAATTATATTTTAGTAATTTTAATTAAAAGTGTCAATGAACATAAACTAATGAGGAATTTGGCCTGTTTATATTAAATTTGTTGTTTGAGTGGTATACTATATAAGGTTTTATTACATATAATATAAGAAAATAAGAGGTACTAAAATGAGTGAATTAAGTTTTAGAGATTTAGGATTAAGTGAAGAAATTTTAAAGTCAATAGAAAAGCTTGGGTATAAAAAACCATCAAGTATTCAAGAAAAGGTTATTCCTGTAATTCTTAATGGTAAGGATATAATTGCAAAGGCCAAAACAGGAAGTGGAAAGACAGCGGCTTTTGCAATTCCTGTTTGTGAAAAAATAGAACTCGAAGAAAGAGAGCCTCAGGTTCTGGTTTTAGCTCCAACAAGAGAACTAGCCTATCAAATAAAAGAGGACTTTTTAAATATAGGAAGATTTAAAAGATTAAGGTGCATAAGTATTTTCGGAAAAGAGCCAATTTCAAATCAAATTAGAGAGCTTAAGCAAAGAGTACATATTGTAGTTGGTACACCTGGAAGAGTTCTAGATCATATTGAAAGAGGAACCTTGAATCTAGAAAAAGTGAAATACTTTATTATAGATGAAGCAGATGAAATGCTCAATATGGGCTTTATAGAGCAGGTTGAAAGCATACTTATAAAAATGCCTAAAAATAAAAATACTTTTCTTTTCTCAGCAACACTGCCGGAGGAAATAGTAATGCTTTCTAAAAAGTATATGAAGAACTTTGAGAACATAGAGGTTCAAAATGAAGGAAAGACCAAAGGAGGAATTCATCAGGTTTACTACGAGGTTGAAAGTCGTGAAAAGTTTGATTTGCTAAAGAAAGTAATATATAAAGAGGTACCTGGAAGCTCTATAATATTTTGCAGGACTAAAAACAACGTAGAGGATGTTTTGGTTAAGATGAAAAATATGAAGTTTTCCTGTATGGCAATACATGGAGGAATGCTTCAAGAGAATAGAATAGCAGTTATGAATGCTTTTAAAAGAGGAGAATTTACATTTTTAATAGCAACAGATGTGGCGGCTAGAGGCATCGATGTTGAAAATGTGACACATGTTATAAATTATGATATACCTATGGAGAAGGAAAGCTACATTCATAGAATTGGAAGAACGGGACGTATGGGAAATAAGGGTATCGCAATAACCTTTGTGACATCAAAGGAAGAAAGATTTCTTAAGGAAATTGAAGAACAGTTCTCTTTAGAAATAATAAAAGAAGAGCCTCCAACAAGGGAAGAGGTTAAAAAAGGGCAAGAAGTATTTAAAACCGCTTCTAAACAGTTAAATAAAACAAAGGCAAATAAATCTGAAAAACTAAATAAGGATATTACAAAAATTTATTTAAGTGCAGGAAAGAAAAAGAAGATAAGACCAGGAGATATAGCAGGAACTATATCAAGTATAGATGGGGTAAGCCCAGAAGATATAGGAATTATTGATATACATGATAACTTTTCATATGTTGAAATATTATCAGGAAAAGGTGATATAGTACTTAATGCAATTGAGGATAAGACAATAAAGGGAAAAAAAGTAAGAGCGGAGAAAGCACAGAAATAACAGCTTTGAATATAATAACTAATGGTAGTATTTTAAAGAGGTAAATTAGTTGAGAATATATGTTGTTAAACCAGGCGACAGTGTTTATACAATAGCAAGAAGATTTAGAGTTACACCTCAAAGTATTCTAGATGCAAATAATCTTCAAAATAATAGACTAGTAGTTGGGCAGGCGATTGTGGTTCCAAGTACTGAAATAACCTATAGAGTAAGGCAGGGAGATACACTGTGGTCCATAGCAAGAAGGTTTAGAGTTACACCTAAGAGCATTACAGATTTAAATAATATTGAAAATCCATCTCAGATTCAACCTGGATTGGTAATTAGGATACCTGAAAACGCCAAGAGTTATGGCGATATAGAAGTTAACGCATTTATTCAGCCATCAACACCAGAAAAAGAAAATACCGTTTTAAGTGGTGCATTACCATATCTTACGTATGTAACTCCTTTTAGTCATCATGTAACGGAAACCGCAGGACTTACTCCTCTTGATGATGAAAATATAATAAATCAAGCTCAAAGAGCCGGCGTTAAGCCTATGCTTTCGGTTACAAATATAACAGGTACAGCTGGATCAAATTTCAATAGTGAGCTTATAAGTAACATACTTAATAGTGAGTCCCTTTCAAATACTCTTATAACTAATATATTAAATTTAATAAGAGCTAAGGGTTATTATGGAGTAGTAGTTGATTTTGAGAGAATACCTCCAAAAGATAGAGAAAAGTATAATGATTTTCTGAGAAAGCTTGTGGCAGCACTGCATCCTAATTATACTGTGGCAACAGCTTTAGCACCAAAAACCTACGATATAACAGAAGGTTCTTGGCATGGAGCACACGATTATAGAGCTCATGGTCAAATAGTAGATTTTGTTATAATTATGACCTACGAGTGGGGTTGGTCAGGAGGGCCTCCTCTTGCTGTTGCACCAATAGATGAAGTTGAAAAGGTAATAAGATATGCTGTAAGTGTTATACCTCCATCAAAAATAATGATGGGAATACCACTTTACGGTTATGACTGGACACTTCCATATGTACCTAAAGGAGAATTTGCAGAAAGCATAGGAAACGATGAAGCCGTCCAGAGGGCAGGAAGATATGGAGCTATAATAAAATACGATACAAAATCTCAAGCTCCTTACTATAATTATGTCGATGCAAATGGAAGGCAGCATGTGGTTTGGTTTGAAGATGCGAGAAGTGTTGAGGAAAAGTATAAACTAGTTTCAAGATATGGACTAAGAGGTGTAAGCTATTGGGTTTTAGCACAGCCTTTTGTGCAAAACTTTAGAGTATTAAATAATATGTTTAATATAACAAAGCTGAAATAAATTTGAGTAAGGAACGTACATGGATTTGTTTGAATAATCTATGTACGTTTTTTTTATTGTATTAACGTTTATATATTTAGAAATTGAAGATAAATATCGATAATGTTTATATATTTAACATTATTAGCTGAAAGGGTGATTATATTGAAATTAATGGGGAAAATGAAAGTTGGAACTAAACTTGTAAGTTCATTCTTAATTATTATGGTTTTTCTTATAATAGTTGGAATAACTGCTCTTGGAACATTAGAAAAAGTAAGCGGTAGTGCTACTAAAATGTATAAAGTTAATTTAAAGAAAGTCTACTATTTAGGAGAAATGGAACAAAGATTAACTGAAATAAGAGCAGATGTATTAAAAATAGTATACCAAAGAGATGTTTCAAATATAAAAGAAGCTAAAACTGAAATTGTAAACGATGAAAAAGAAGTTGCTACATTTATTAAAAAGTATGAAGCAATATCTAGTGAAGCCGCTAATGAACAGAGTTGGCAAACTATTAAGGAAACTAGTGAAAATTATTTAGGTACAGTTGATAAGGTTATTGAGGCTGCGCAGAAAAATGATTTTGATACAGCGGCAAATTTAAATAAATCAAATTCTCAAAACAGACAAAAAATATTTGAAGAAACAAAAAAAATTGTAGATAATAACTTTACTCAATCTAGAAGTGAGAATGCTTCAAATACAGCAACAGCTGCTAACTTTGTAAAATTACTAATATTTATTATGGTGTTAATTATTGTTATAGTTATTGCACTTTCTCTAATTTTAACAAAAGATATTAAGAATTGCTTGTTAGAGATAAATAATGTTGTTAAAAGGATGTCTGATTATGATTTTTCGTCAGAGCTTAAAGTTGATAGGGAAGATGAATTTGGAGATACAAGTAAATTCCTTATGAAAGCGCAGGATAATGTTAAAAATATTATTAAAACTATTTTAGAAAATTCTCAAGATTTAAGTGCTTCAAGTGAAGAGCTTTCGGCTACAGTTGAGGAAATTAACTCTAAATTTGAAGAGATAACAGAATCAACTAAATATATAGCAGAACAAACTGAAAGAACAAGTGCATCTTCAGAAGAGTTAACAGCATCAGTTGAAGAAGTTAATGCTAATATAGGTGAATTATCAAATAATACAGTAGAGCAAAGCAATAGTTCAATTAAATCTAGAGAAAAGGCCATAGAAGTTAAAAATAGTGGAGTAGAATCTGTAAATAAAGTAGAGAGTATTTATAAGGATAAAGAAAACGAAATATTAAAATCAATAGAAGATGGAAAAGTCGTTGGTGAGATAAAACAAATGGCAGAGTCTATAGCAAGTATAGCAGAGCAGACTAATTTACTTGCTTTAAATGCAGCAATTGAAGCTGCAAGAGCAGGGGAAAGTGGAAAAGGTTTTGCAGTTGTAGCAGAAGAGGTTAGAAAACTTTCAGAGGAAGTAGGAGAATCAGTAGATGGCATAAAAGATACAATTGAAAGGGTACAAGTTGCATTTGAAAATCTTTCAAATAGTGCTAATGATGTTATGGTATTTATGAAAGATGATATGAAAGCTGAGCTTAAGAAATTTGAGGAAATTGGCAACAAGTACTATGAGGATGCTGAATTTATAAGTACAACTTCAGAAAACATATCTGCAATGGCTAAAGCTGTTGATGAAACCATGAGTGATGTAAGTAGTGCTATTCAAGAAGTGGCATCTAGTGCTCAAAGTGTATCGGAAAATACTTATAATATAAAGAGTGGAATCGAAGAAGCAAATCACGGAATAGGACAAGTAGCAACTGCATCTCAAAGCCAAGCACAATTAGCGTTAAAGCTTAACGAATTGGTACATAAGTTCAAGATTTAGGTAATGTATACCATAAAAAGGAATTGAACCAACTAAGCAGCACTATGTACCATTTGAAAATATAGAGAGTTTTGAAGTTGAATAATAAGGAAAAGGGAAAGCAATAAGCTTTCCCTTAATTTTATTCTTATTTTATAACCTTCATAAGCCTTTCAACAATTAATTTCAATTCATACATTGCATTAAGGATTTGCTTTATATTTTCATTTTGTTCTTCAATATTGCTAAGAATTTCTTCACTGGCAGCTGCATGTTCTTCAGAAATACTTGATATAAAATCCATTTCATTTTCAATTTCTTTAAAAGTTGAAGTTATATTTTTTATCATTTGGGTTTCATCAAGTATATTAAATTTATTGACATTAAAGGAATTAGCTATAAAATTAAATTTATTTAAAACTTCATATACGATAGTTAAGCTCTCCTTCGCAGCGGTATTTCCTTCCTTTATTTTATAAAATGTTTCCCTAGTAATTATATCTATATCTTCAATAATTTCATTTATATTTTCAACCATCTCGGAACTGTTATTGGCAAGCTTAGCTATTTCATTTGCAACCACTGAAAATTCACGGCCTGATTTACCAGCTCTTGCAGTAGCTATATTAGCATTTATAGATAGAAGATTTGTTTGATCTGCTATATTTTTAATGGTCATAAGAAACTTTGTTATTCTTCTAGAATTTTCCTTGAGTTTTGTTACAGCATTAAAAGATGAATCTACTGAATCTTTAACTATTTGTACTTTAGTACACATTTCATTTATTTCATTGCTTCCTTTTTCAATATTTTCACTCATTCCATGTTTGGTCTCGTTTACAGCTTCAGTCATTTCATTACTAGATTTTTTTAGAAAAGTAAGATTCATATTGAAATTTTTTAAATTTTTATTTACTACTGTAGAACTTTCTGGAATTACGTCCATAGAGGAATTTAGGTCTTTCAGCAGTTTCTCATTTTCTAGTTCTTTTTCTTCTAAGGATTTAGTAAAATTGTTTGTCCATCTAATCTTGATATACATTAAATAAATAGTAATATTGATGAGTACTAAAATAGCTGTAAATAGTGAAATGTTTGAAGGATAACCAAGTTCCTCAGGTGAAATTACATACAGCATTATCCAAGCTAAATTAAGAAGAAGTCCGTGAATTAGTATGAGTTTTTGTTTGAAGTACATAGAAATGGTTGTAATACTTATAAAAAAGTAGATAAAAAAAGCTAGCGATAATTTTGAATTAAAAAAGGTTAGTAGATATGCAGATGAAAATATCAGTATGCTATAGCATATAGCCTTTAAGTCTGTGGTAGTATTAAATTTATATATTAAAATTGTTATAACCTCCATTGGCAAAGCTGTACATATTATTATAGCAAGCTGATTAGTCTCTAAGCCATTTATAAATGCTAAAACAATGGAGAGGAATAAAATTGCAGATATTATCACAACGTTAATTAAATGAACAGTTTGAAAGTTGTAATTTATTTCTTCTCTCATTCTTATTAATTCACAAATTTTAAAACAGTGAATTTTGCACCTCACTTTGTTAAAATAATAAATCACATATGTTTTTTTATGTGATTTATTATTTTATCGCAATACAAAGTTAAAAGCATTTTTGTATTACGAGCTTGATTGTTCTACGTTAATTGAAATTTTTAAAAGTGCATCATGAAGTTTTTCAAAAAGTAGTCCTGCAATTAGCCAATATGGGAAGTAGTCTAGTCGTGTTATTCCTTGGATGGTAAAAGGGCCTGAACTGTAATGCCAAGGACAGGTGCCCAACATAAAACATAAAAAAGAACCAGTAATATATTCTGAAATGATTATTAATGTTGAATAAATCCCCCCTCTAACTAGAATAGGCAAATGTCTTATATTGTTGTGAATTGGTTCCAAAAAGATTGCTAAGCCGTATATTAAGAACATCCAAATATTTGTCCATGCGCGAAGAGTTACATCGCCGTTTAGCATTGAACCCAATCCTGTCCATACTATTTCTACGCACCATCCTGCAATGCCATATATTATAAATCTTAAAATTTTCATGAAGTTAGTTTGCCTATATTAGGCCAAAATATTCATTTATATGAGATATGTCTACTATCTATAGTATGCAGTTAAATCCATTTTGGGTATTTTTACATAAACTTAATATTTCCATAATGTAATAAGTATATAATTGAACAAAAGTTATAGTAAAAACAGTTTATACCTAAGCTATACGTGTGAAAGATTTGTACATGTATAGCTTAAGTTTACTGTATTAAGAGAGGTGTCTTTATGAATAAATACAACAAGGCAGAAAAAAGCTGGATATTATACGATTGCACTATTTCTACTTACAGCATGATAATTATAACAACTATACTTCCTATTTATTTTAGAATGGTGTTTAAAAATGCAGGGGGATCAGAGGCTAGTTCAACAGCTTATTGGGGATATTCAAATTCAATAGGAAGGCTTTTGATAGCACTTTTAGCACCCTTATTAGGCACTATAGCAGATTATATTGGATATAAAATGAAGTTCTTCAAAGTGTTTTGTATTATAGGTATAATTTTTACGGCTCTTATTGCTGCTGTGCCAAATTCAGCTTGGTTGCCTCTTGTTATAGTATTTATAATAAGTACTATTGGAAATGCCGGTAGCAATGTTTTTTATGATGCATTTTTAGTGGATATAACACCAAAGAGTAAAATGGATATGCTTTCTTCCATTGCATATGCGTGTGGATATTTAGGAAATATTTTAGCTTTTGCAGTATGCATGAGTATAGTAATATTAGCGCAGCTTCATATAATTCCAATTTCCATTATGACAGCTTGTAAGATAACCTTTGTAATAACTGCAATATGGTGCACCATGTTTTCTATTCCTATAATGAAAAATGTGAAACAGATTTATGGGATAAAAAAAGAGCATAGGGTTATTGTAAACAGTATAAAAAGGTTGGGGAGTACCTTTAAAAATATTGGAAAGCATAAAAATTTAGTTATATTTCTGATATCATATTTCTTCTTTATAGATGGAGTGAACACAATTATAACAATGGCAACTTCCTTTGGAGCTGATATTGGTATAAACTCTACAGTAATGTTAGTTGTATTATTGTTTACTCAGTTTATAGCCTTTCCGTGTGCCATTATATTTGGCAAACTTTCAGAAAAATTTAAGGGAAAGACAATGCTTTATGCTGGAATAATAATTTATTCAATAATTTGTGTGTATGCAAACTTCATTCATAACATTCTTGGCTTTATAATATTAGCTGTTCTTGTTGGTACATCTCAGGGAGGTATACAAGCACTTAGTAGATCATATTTTGGCAAGTTAGTTCCGAAAGAAAAAAATAATGAGTTTTTTGGATTTTTTAATATATTTGGGAGATTTGCTTCAATTTTAGGACCTCTTTTAGTTGCTGTAATTACTCAAATAACTGGTAAGTCTACAAATGGTATATTTAGTATTTTAATTTTGTTTGTAATTGGTGGAATAGTACTTACTAAGGTTAAGGATGCGAGAGAGGATGAAGATGATAAAGTAGATGATAATATTATAGTTATTGAATAATAAGCATATATATTTATGACTTATGTCATGTATTAAATATTACTTAGCTCACTTAAAGATACTATATAATAATTATATAATTACATCATAAATTACGTTTAGGAGTGGTTAATATGAAAACAAGATTATTTATAGCAGTTATTATTATACTATCTGGAGCAGCAATGCTTTCTTCACAATTAGGAATTATAGATGTTAGAAATGTGAGTTCGGTTTTTTGGCCTTTGATTTTAATTGCTGTAGGTGCACAGCGTTTATATAAAATTGGCAGGTTTAATATAGGTGGAGCAGTAATGGTTTTGTTCGGAATGATATTTGAAATAGAAGCACTTCACCTTGTACCATATAGTGCAGAGGTATTTATTGCACCTTGCATGATTATAATTGTTGGGATTTCACTATTATTTCCAAGAAGAAAAGCATTTAATAGATAAAAAGTAATGCCTTAGAACAAAATAGTTTTGTTTTAAGGCATTACTTTTTTAAACTTTTTTAGGGAATTTATCATCCTCTATTTTTCCATCCATACCTAAGTAATAGCGTGTTATTGGTTCCAAATTTTCATCAAGCTCATAGACTAAAGGGGTTCCAGTAGGAATATTTAAATTTGCTATTCCATCGCTTGGTATGTTGTCAAGGTATTTTACAAGAGCTCTTAGAGTATTTCCATGAGCAGAAATTATAATATTCTTACCTCCCTTTATATTAGGAGCTATTAATTCACGCCAGTCCTGTAAAACCCTTTTTTCTGTATCTTCTAGATTTTCAGTAACAGGCAATTCTTCTTCCTTTAACGAAGCATATTTTTTTTCATTACCGGGGTATCTTTTATCAGATTTTTCTAAAGCAGGCGGTCTTACCTCAACAGAACGCCTCCAAAGATGAACTTGATCTTCTCCATATTTATCTCTAGTTTCATCTTTGTTTAGTCCTTGAAGTGCACCATAATGTCTTTCGTTTAATTTCCAGGATTTATAGACGGGTATCCATAGAAGGTCCATTTCATATAGAACTATTTGAAGTGTTCTTATGGCTCTTTTAAGCACTGAAGTATAAGCAGCATCAAAGGTATAGTTATTTTTTTTCAGTATTCTTCCTGCTTGAGCGGCTTCGCTAACTCCATCTACAGATAAATCAACATCAGTCCAGCCAGTAAATCTGTTTTCTTTGTTCCATTCGCTTTGACCGTGTCTTAATAACACAAGTTTTCTCACAATATCGCCACCTTTTAATTAATTTACAGCGTTTATAAATTATTATTAGGCAAATGAATGAAAATTATTTATAATATATAATGTATTGTATTTAATAAAACATAAAAATGTTATATTATTATAAAAAAGGATTAGATTATTATAAGAAAACAGCGGGCTATAAGTTATTGCAGTAGTTCTCTATATTTATACTGTAGAAAGGAAGATTAATTATAATGAATAATAAAATTAAACCGTCGATTTTGCCGGGATTTATGGAACTTTTACCAAAAGAACAGCTTGTATTCAATGATATTGTTTCAAAAATAACTGGTGTTTATGAGCAAAATGGATTTTTACCTATGGATACCCCAATAATTGAAAAGGAAGAGGTACTTCTTGCAAAATCGGCAGGAGAAACTGAAAAACAGGTATATCGTATTGATAATGAGGATAGAAAACAAGTTTTAAGATTTGATTTAACAGTGCCGTTTTCAAGATTTGCAGCTCAATATATGAGCGATTTAACTTTTCCGTTTAAGAGATATCAGCTGGGAAAGGTTTATAGAGGAGAAAGAAATCAAAAGGGGCGTTATAGAGAGTTTTATCAATGTGACGTTGATGTTGTTGGAAATGGAAATCTAAGTATAAAAAATGATGCATTTATAATAAACATGGCATCTAAAGCATTAAGAAAAATAGGACTTGATAGCTATAAGTTCCAAATAAGTAATAGAAAAATACTTACAGGGGTTTTAGAAGGACTTAACATTACTAATATGCAGGAAGTAATGATTCTCATAGACAAATATGATAAGATTACAGAAGAACAGTTTTTATCTGAACTAAATAAGCTTATAGGTGAAGAGAAGGCTAAGGTTATTAGTAAGGTAATAAAAATAAGCGGTTCAAGTGATGAGGTTGTAGAAAATCTTAAAAAAGTAGAAATAAAAAATGAAATGCTTGAAAAAGGAATAGAAGAAGTTGAAGAGGTTATAAAGTATTTAAAGCTATTTGGAGTAGAAGACAGTGAGTATGCTATAAACCTTAAAATAATAAGAGGTCTTGATTACTATACTGGTACTGTATTTGAAACACTTCTAACAGGAAATGAATCCTATGGTTCTATATGTTCAGGTGGAAGGTATGATAATTTAGCACAAAACTATACTGAAAATGTTCTTCCAGGGGTTGGTATGTCTATTGGAATAACAAGACTTTTCTTTGTACTTAGAGAAATAGGATTTATAGAAAATTATAACAGCAGTTTAAATGAGAAATACTTAATAGTACCTATAGGAGATACCTTTGAGTACTGCACTAAAATTTTAAACAAGTTACTTGTAAACGGAAAAAGTGCTGAAATATATTTTGAAGAAGGAAAACTCAAAAAGAAGCTTACATATGCAAATAAACTTGATATAAAATATGTAATTTTAATTGGAGAAGATGAAGTAACGAATAAGGAGCTAGTTATAAAGGATATGATAACTGGTGAGCAGAAAAAACTTAATATAGAAGAGATATAGTAAAGAGGCTGCAATTTAAGCAGCCTCTTAATTTTACTTAATTGGGTAGATAAGTTATAATTGGTATAATATAGTTGTTTGAATAGAGGGATAAAAAATGGAGGAGATAATTTTAGTATTTCCTAAAGAGGAATTAGAAGTTAGGGCGATGGAATTTAAGAAGGAGTTCCTTGACTGTGGTGAGAGGATTATAAATGGAAGCTTTAAACTTGATTATGTGGATGACTACGCTGAGTGGCTAAAGATAATTAGAAATAATTTAAAAAAGGAAACTGTAAATCCAAAGTGGGTAGTTTCAACTACTTTTTTTGCAGTTAGAAAAAGCGATAATAAAATTATAGGAATAGTTAACCTAAGGCATTATTTAAATGATTTTTATAAAAATTCAGGTCATATTGGATATAGTGTACGACCTTCGGAAAGAAGAAAAGGATATGCGTCTGAGATTTTAAGACAAATATTAGAATATGCAAGGGAAAAAGGACTTACTGAAGTATGTGTAGTATGCAAGAAAGAAAATGAGGCTTCAAGAAAAACAATTTTAAAAAATGGAGGTATTTTAAGCAGAACTTTCAAGGATGAGGGTGAGGAACATGAGGCTTTCTATATAAATACGAAAAAACATTAAAGAGGAAAATAAAACCTTGTAGAATGGTATTTTATACTATATAATTTTGATATGAATATTTTATAAGGGGGAATTTAAATGGCGGCAGATTATGAAATGCTTTATGGAGATACAAATAGGTTACTTAAAGTAAAAGCTCAGGCAGGAGATAAGGTTATTATAGAAGCAGGAGCTATGGCAGCTATGAATCCTAATTTTGAAATTAAATCAAAGGCAGGAAGTGTTGGAAAAGCTATTGGAAGATTATTTAGTGGCACTTCTGCTTTTCTTCAAGAATACGTTGCTAAAAGTTATGGAGAAATATTAGTAGCACCTAAATATTTAGGAGACATTAAAGCAGTTAATATGGATGGCTCTGTAAAATATAGGCTTGGGAAAGCAAGCTTTTTGGCTTCAACAGATAAAATAAATCTTAATATAAAGTCTGGCGGAGGAAAGGGATTTTTATCGGGAGAGGGCTTTATTCAAATAGAAGCAGAGGGTTCCGGAATCTTGTTTCTAAGTGCATATGGAGCTATACATGAAATAACTCTATCTCAAGGTGAAAAATACATAGTTGATACAAATCATCTTGTATTATGGGAAAGCAGTATGAACTATAAAGTTGAGCTTTTAAATGGTTTATTTGGTTCAATTACTGGAGGAGAAGGGCTGGTTTGCGTGTTTGAGGGACCTGGTAAAATGCTCATTCAAAGTAGAGATCCTTCTAAAATGTTAGCAGGAAAAAGTTCATAATATTTTAGCAGATAACTAATGGGTTATCTGCTTTTTCGTATACTTTATTTAATTTTAATAAACTTGTGTAAGTGGTAAAGGGAAAACTTTCGTGCTTACACAAGTTTTTGTTTTAAAAAGGATAAATGGAATAGTTTTCAAAGGCGCCATTTATGTAAAGTAGTTACTGAATAATATTAATGTATGTTAAAATATATTATATGAAATGTTAATGAAAAGGTTACAAGTAAGGGGTGGATAGGTTAATGAGGATTTTACATACTTCTGATTGGCATTTAGGTAAAAACTTAGAAGGCTATAGTAGAATGGATGAACAAGAGGAATTTTTAGAAGACTTTATTAAGATAGTTGAAGAAAATAATATAGATATGGTTGTTATTGCAGGAGATATATATGATACCTACAATCCACCAGCTAGAGCTGAGAAAATGTTTTACAGCACACTTAAAAAAATATCACAAAATGGAGAGAGGGTAACCCTTGTTATAGCAGGAAATCATGATAACCCGGAAAGGCTCGTGGCTGCAGGACCGCTTGCACGTGATCATGGCATAATAATGGTTGGTACTCCTAAATCAGTTGTTCCTACTGGAGAATATGGAAAACATAAAGTACTTTCATCTAAGGAGGGCTTTATTGAAATTGAAGTTAATGGTGAAAGGGCATCTATTATTACGCTGCCTTATCCAAGTGAAAAAAGATTAAATGAAGTTCTTTATGAAGAAATGGACAGTGAAGAGGAAAAGGTAAAATCATATGGTGATAGAATAAAACAGCTTTTTGATAGGTTAAGTGAAAACTTTAGAGATGATACTATAAATATGGTGGTTTCTCATCTTTTTGCGATGGGAAGTGAAGAAGGCGGTTCTGAGAGAAATGTTCAGCTTGGAGGAAGTTTTATTGTAAATGGAGACTGCTTTCCTAAAAATGCTCAATATGTTGCTCTAGGGCATGTACATAAACCGCAGTTAGTACCAGGTACACATAAAATAGCAAGATATTCAGGTTCGCCAATCCAGTACAATAAAAAGGAGATAAACTTCAAGAAAAAATGTTTTTTAGTGAATATAGAGGCAGGAAAAGAGCCTATTGTAGATGAAATTGAATTTAAGGTATATAAACCTATAGAAGTTTGGAAATGTACTGGAGTAGAAGAAGCGATTAAGAAATGTGAAGAAAATAAGGACAGGGACTGTTGGGTTTATCTTGAGATAGTAACTGATAAATATATAGGCGAAGAAGAAATGAAGGCAATGAAAAGTCTAAAAAAAGATATATTAGAAATTTTGCCTAAGGTTAGTGTGGATAATGAGATTATAGACATGGCAAGCTTTAAAGAAAGACCTTTCGAAGAGATTTTTAAAGAATTTTATAAAAAAGAAAGAAAGGTTGAGCCAGATAACGAGGTTGTGGATTTATTGTTATCTATTATAAATGGAGGTGAGGCAGAAGATGAAACCCATAAGAGTTAGAATTAAAGGATTAAACAGCTTTGAGAATGAACAGGAGATTAATTTTGAAAAACTAACAAAGAGAGGACTATTTGGAATCTTTGGACCTACTGGAAGTGGAAAGACGACAATACTTGATTCAATAACCTTATCACTTTACGGGGAAGTGGCAAGAAAAAGTTCAAACTTTATGAATACGAATTGTAATAGCCTTAACGTAAGCTTTGAATTTCAGATATCAGGAAAAGAAATAAAAAGATATTTAGTGGAAAGAGAATTTAGAAGAGATAATAAAACAGGAAGTGTTAGAAGTAAGTCAGCTAAAATTGTTGATATTACAGGGGATGAGGTTGAAGTTTTAGAAGAAGGAGCTAAAAGTGTAAATGAAAAGTGTCAGGAAATAATTGGACTGAGCTTAGATGATTTTACGAGAACTGTTGTACTTCCTCAAGGAAAGTTTAGCGAATTTCTAAAACTTGAAGGAAAAGAAAGAAGAAATATGCTTGAAAGACTATTTAATCTTCAGGAATACGGGGATGAGCTTTCTTTTAAATTAGCTAGAAAAATAAGAAAAGAAAGAGAAAAGGAAAATGTTTTAGTAGGAGAATTAAAGGGATATGAAAATATAAATGAAGATGTTCTAAAGGAAAGAAGAGAGCTTTTGAAAGAAAATAATGATTTCTTTAATGAAGCTTCAAAGGAGTATCTAAAGGCAGAAGAGGAATACAATGAAGGAAAAGAGGTTTGGGGTCTTCAAATTGAAATAGAGGAAAAAAATAGAGTTCGTAAAGATCTTATGGAGAAAAAAGATGAAATAGACTTAAAGGAAAAAAGAGCCCGTTTAGGTGAAAGTTCGTCGAAGGTTAAGCCTTACATTGATAATTATGAAAATACTTTAAAACAAATTGATATATTAAAAGAACAAATCCTTTCTCGTGAGAACACAATGAAAGCTATAAGCTTGGAAAAAGAGGACATGGAGAAAAAATTAAGTATTGCAAAGGATAATAAGGAAAAAGCACTTCCTAAGTTTATGATTAAACATCACATTATATTAGATGCAATAAAAGAAAAAGATCTTTTGGATAATATAAAGCTTGAAAAGAAAAGGCTCCAAGGAAAAATAGAAAAGCTTAGTTTAGAGGCGAGTAACAAAGAAGAATTAATAAAACAGAACATAAAAGATATAGACTCATTAACTTTGAAAATACAGAATTTGGAGAGTAAGATTGATAATCTTAAGGTTCCAGAAGAATATAAAAATAAAATTAATGAAGGAATATTTTTATTGAGGAATTATGATGAAAAATTAAAACATAAAAATAAGCTTGGACTTGATTGTGATAAATTTCAAGTTGATTTTGAAAAAGCTAAAAGTAAAAAAGAAATGCTTTTTAATAAGTTAGAGGAAGAGAGAAGTAAATTAGATACATACACAAAAAAGCTTCAGGATTTAAATAAGGACTTTCCTAAAGATGATGTACTTCTTACATTTCAAGAAAAATTAAATGATTCTAGGCAAAAATGGGCTAAGTATAGTGAGTATAATGAAAGCTTAAAGGCAAGCTTAAGGGTTGTAGAAAATTCAGAGCAAGTTCTAAGAACCAAAAAAGAGGAAATGACAAAATTAGAGGATAAAATATCAAAAGTTAATATTAAAATAGAGTCTTTAGAGACGGAAAACATGGCTCATGTACTTAGAGAAAAGCTTAAGAGTGGAGAGGCATGTCCTGTATGTGGTTCTGTGCATCATATAAAAGAAGGATTTAAGGAAGTTGACCTAAAGGCTTTGGAAACACTTAAGAGTGAGCTCGAAGGCTTTGAAAAAAAACGTAAGTTTGAAAATGAAGAAATAGTTATGTGTGAAGCTAGCATTAAAGTAGAAGAAAAAAATATTAAAAAGCTTAATGAGAGCATAAATAACCTTGGAGAAGAGTTTAAAGAAGTTTCTCTTGAAAGTATGGAAAAGAAATTTAATTATTTAAAGGAGAAAGTAAACAAATTTAATTTAGAAAAAATACAACTTGATGATAATATAAAGGACTTAAGTGAACGCTCAAATAAAATTGAAGTTGAATATCAGAAGGAAAAGACAGTTGAAAAGCAGTGTGAAAAACGTATTGTAGATTTAAAAAGCGAATTGGAAGAGGCTATTAAAGAATTTAATGAAGTAGCATATACAATAGAAAATTTAAAAGCTGAACTAAAGATTCAAGATTTTAAATTTGAAATGAAAGAAATATTGGAAAAGGAAAGAGTAAGGGTAGAGGCAGAAGGTGAAATAAAGGATCTAAGAAACCTTTTAAACATAAGACACACAGAAAAAGAGCAGCTAATGGATAAGTGTAGTAGACTAAAGGAGGAGCTTAGCAAAAATAAAGCTGAGCTTAAGGAAAAAGATAAAATAATAAACGAGAAAATAGAACTAATAAAAAATAAAGTAGGAGTATTAGATAATTTATACGAACTTAAAGAAAAGATAGAGGGTACAATTAAAAAAATTGAAGAACAGTATAATTTATGTGATAAGAAAATGAATGAAATTGAGGACAAATACAGAAAGTGTAGTGATGAAATAATAAAGTATCACAGTAATTTGTCCAGTCTCAAGGATAGGAAAGTTAATGATATAGACAAATTAAATAAAATACTTATGGAAGAAAAATTTGAAAATATAGAGAAAGCTAAGGAAAATTATCTAAACGATAAAGAAATAAATTTGCTTAAAAGCGATGTTGAAAAGTATAAAAATGAACTTTCAAAGGTAAATGGAGCTGTGGAGGTTTTAAGCAAGAAGCTTAAGAATAGAAAATTAACGGAAGAAAAGTGGATAGAAATTCAAAATAATAGAGTTGAGAAAGCTTCCAAGGCAAAAGCGCTTCAAGAAAGAAGTATAAAACTTGAGGAAGAGGTTAAAAACATAGAAATAAAACTTAAGGAACTTGGGAAACTTCTTAAAACTAAGCAAGAGTTAGAACATAAATTAAGTCTTTTAGATGATCTTGAAAAATTATTTAAGGGTAAAAAATTTGTTGAATTTGTTGCATTAAATCAGCTTAAATATATATCAATAGAAGCTTCAAAAAGATTAAAGGAAATCACTGGTGGAAATTACGGACTTGAAGTAGATGATAATGGAAAGTTCATTATAAGGGATTATAAAAATGGAGGAGCTAAAAGAGATGCTTCAACTTTGTCAGGGGGAGAGACTTTTGTAACCTCCTTAGCGCTGGCGCTTTCTCTTTCAAATCAAATACAACTAAGGGGAAGTGCACCACTTGAATTATTTTTCCTGGATGAAGGTTTTGGAACTTTAGACAGCAACCTTCTTGAGGTAGTAATGGATTCGCTTGAAAAAATACACAGTGAAAGACTTTCTGTTGGAATAATAAGTCACCTTGAAGTAATAAAAGAAAGGATGCCAGTAAGGCTCATAGTAAGCCCTGCGGAAGCTGGAGTTGGAGGAAGTAAAGTTAAACTTGAAATAAGCTAAATTTAAAAAGTAACTTATAAGTAATCAAGAACCTACTTATAAGTTACTTTTTTATAAAGGATATTAATTTTAGGTATTTTAAGCTATGAGTGTAAGCCAACCATAAATTTGTACTATCTGAATTTAATATATTATAATAACTTTATTGAACTAAGGAAAAAAATTAAGAAATATGTAATTATTAAGAACGTTCGTAAAGGGGAAGAGTAGGATGGATAAGATATTAATCGTAGAAGATGATGCTAAAATTAACGAAATGATACAAACACTATTAATAAAAAATAAATATATGGCGAAAGCTGTATTTTCTGGTACAGAGGCTCTATTAGTACTAGAAAAAGAGTCTTTTGATTTGATTTTATTGGACTTGATGTTACCAGGTTTAAGTGGTGAACAAGTTTTAACAAAGATTAATGAACAATTTCAAATTCCTATTATATGTGTATCTGCAAAAGATGATTTGGATACTAAACTCGGAATGATTCGAGACGGGGCAGATGACTATATAACAAAGCCATTTAATAATGAAGAATTAATTGTAAGGATAGGTGCAGTATTAAGAAGAATGAATAAGGGGACAAGCATAGATAAAACCAATAGATTCACATTTAAAGATTTAGTTTTAGATAGTGAAAATCATATTGTAACCATTAATAATGAACCTATTGAACTTACAGTAAAAGAATATAAAATATTAGAATTACTAATTAGCAATCCTAAGAAAGTATTTACAAAACAGAATATATTTGAAAGTGTTTGGTCTGAAGAATATATTCTAGATGAAAGAGTTGTTACAGTGCATGTTAGTAATTTGCGCAATAAATTGAAACATGGTGATACATATATAAAAACAGTTTGGGGAATAGGATATAAAATGCAAGATAATTGATTTATAAAACTTGATACTTTCTTGATAAATTCTAAAATGTATTTTAATACTTTTTAGTTACTATTTAAATATAGAATTAAAAAATATTTTAATTACAGAAAGTAAGAGGTATAAGTATATGGGATTAGTATTGCAAACTAATTGTTTGACTAAGAAATATGGAAAACAATTAGCTGTAAATAAGATTAATATGAAGGTTGAAAAAGGTGATATTTACGGTTTAATAGGTAAGAATGGTGCAGGTAAAACAACAATTATGAAAATTGCTTGTGGATTAATTCATCAAAGTCAGGGGGATATTCAATTATTTGAAAGCAGCGATGTAGAAAAAGGAAGAAAAAGAATTGGATGTATTATTGAATATCCAGCATTATACCCTTATATGACAGCAAGAGAAAACTTGATTTATTACGATAAGTTGCTTGGCATTGTAGACTATAGTAATGTGGATGAGGTTTTAAATCTAGTTGGCTTGGGTGATACAGGAAAAAAGAAAACTAAAGCTTTTTCGCTTGGAATGAAACAGCGCTTATCCATTGCAATTTCATTATTAGGTAATCCTGATTTTCTTATCTTAGATGAACCCATCAATGGATTAGATCCTTACGGTATTAAAGAAGTTAGGGAACTGCTATTAAGACTAAATACTGAAAATGAAATTACCATTTTAATTTCTTCTCATATTTTAGGCGAACTTGCTAAGATTGCAACAAAATATGGAATCATAAATAAAGGAGTGCTTATCGATGAATTTAAAGCATCTGAATTGAATGAGCGCTGCAAAAAATGTCTTAATGTAGTAGTGAATGATTCTGAAAAGGCAGCTTACATTTTAAAAAATGACATAAAAAGTTCAGATTTTGAAGTGTTTAATGAAGGAAAAATTTGCATTTATGATTGCCTGGATATACCAGCCCAGATTAATAAAGAATTGATTGAAAATGGCGTTTTAGTATCAAGTATTGGTTTAGAAGGAAATGATATAGAAGCGTATTTCGTGAAAATGATGGGAGGTAATCAATAATGCTAAATGTAATTTCTAGTGAATTTTATAAGATATTTAAAAGTAAAATTTTTTATGCCATATCAATTATACTCCTAGCAATGAATTGTATTTCTATATTTTTAAAGAAATCAACTCTTGTCACTTCTAAGATAAAAGGACAAACGTTAGTAACGGGATTTTCTAGCTATCGAGAATCCTACAATGCAGATTTTGTTTTCTATATTATCCTTATATTTGTGGTTTGTTTAATTACTGCTGAGTATGCAAATGGCAGCATACGGCAAATGGCCTGCCATGGAATTGCAAGATGGAAATTAGTTCTTGGACAGTATATAGCTATGTCTTCTATCATTACAATAATCTTATTAAGTTTTGGAATTTTAAATTTATTAACAGATACAATTTTCTTTCGATTAGGAGAAGTTCCTATAGCAGCATTTATTCGAATGAATATAGGAATGATTTGCATGTTTTGGGGTGTGTCCGGAGTTGGCACTTTTTTATCTTATTTTATAAAAAGTGTAAGCGTTACAATTATAGTTTCTATGTTATTAGTGGTAAGCTGCAATCTTATAACAAATTTACTTACTTTATTAACAAAGAATGATGTTTTTACAAAATACTCTCTTACAAATATGCGTAATACCCTAATTAATTTTAATTCAAAACCAGAAGATGTTGTGAAATGTTCAATTATATTTGTATTAATTGGGATAATTACACTTTTGGCATCTAGTTTAATATTCTCAAAAAGAGATATTGATTGATGATAATAAATAAAAGTTTGTCAATTAAAAATGTAATTAGATAATTAAATGAGAGGAGATAATATTTTGTATATATTAAGAACAGAAAATCTTTCAAAAATCTATGGAAATGGGGATACAAAGGTTACTGCATTAGATAATTTAAATTTAAAAATAGATAAAGGGCAATTTGTCTCAATAATTGGACCAAGTGGATCGGGAAAATCTACACTTCTTCATATGCTGGGGTGTGTAGATCATCCTACAAAAGGAAAAATATATATAGATAAAACAGATATTTCAGATATGAATGAAACAGAGGCTGCTTTATTTCGTAGGCGAAAAATAGGATTAATATATCAATCTTATAATTTAATTCCTACTCTTACTGTGGAAAAAAATATGCTTTTACCCATGTTATTAGATAATGTAAAACCAAAGAAAGAAGAATTTAATAATATTGTAGAAATGCTTGGTTTGACGCAAAGGCTTAATCATTTTCCAAATCAGCTTTCTGGTGGACAGCAGCAAAGAGTAGCTATAGGACGAGCACTGATTTATAAGCCGTCTATTATTTTGGCAGATGAGCCAACTGGTAATCTTGATAGAAAAAACACCAAAACAACTATTGACCTTTTAAAACGTTCAAACAAGGAGTACAAGCAGACAATTGTTATGATTACACATGACGAAGAAATTGCCGCCTTAGCTGATAGAAGTATTAAAATTTTGATGGAAAAATAGTTTCGGATGAGGTGATGGGGCAATGAAAATAATGAATGAATACACCTATAACCAAATAAAAAAGAATAAAAGGCATACAATCTCTATATTAGTGGCTATAACAATTGCATCGGCCTTGCTATGTTCGCTTTGTATATTTATTTACTCTATGTGGAGTGCGAAGGTAACATCAACAATTCAAAAATCAGGTTATTGGCAAGGAAAATTGAAGGAGGATATATCTGGTGACAAGGTGAAAAAAATCCAAAAAGATTCATCTGTTAAAACTGTAATGATTAAAGGAGATTGGGTTACTGCTGAACTTTCTAATACAAAAAGTCCATATTTTTTAATGAGAGATGCAGATGAAAATTTTTGGAACGATATGAATTTGAAAAATGAGCTTATACATGGCAGGCTTCCTAAAAAAAGTGGGGAAATCGTGGTATCAAAATTATTTTTTACAGATAATCCTGCATACAAAATTGGTGATAAGCTGACACTTCCAATAGGAAATAGAATGTTAAACAATAAAGTACTTCAAACTCAAGCTTATAAAAGGTTAGGTGAAACATTTAAGGTAAAGGGAACTAAAACTTATACAATAGTTGGTGAGTTAGATATTTCGGGAATTTCAGCTTATCCAGGGTATATTGCAATGGGATATTTAAACATTTCACATATCAAACCGAATGACAAACTAACAGTTTACATGCGCTTTAATAATCCATATGAAATATATAAAACATTACCGCAAATTGCCGAGTATGTTGGATTAAACAAAGATAAACATGGTCAGTATAATGTTATGTATAATACTCAATTGTTAAATCTATATGGAATTAGTAATAACAGTGACGCAAATACCCAATTTATTATAATTATGACTATAGTGATAATTTTATTTTTACTAGTCATGGGCACGTTTATTCTTATTATTTATAATGCATTTTCACTATCTGCTAATAGCAGAATTAAGGAATTGAGTATTCTAAAAAGCTTAGGAGCAACACCAAAACAAATTAAATATTCTGTAATTTATGAAGGATTTTTATTATGGATTATTCAATTACCGATTGGTTTAATTGTAGGATATATTTTTAGTTATGGTGTATTTTCTAAAGTTAATGGAATTCTTAGTATTGAAGAAGATTATAATAGTATCCATGTTTCTTTCTCCTTCATAGTAATTGTTTTTTCGGCAGTTATTTCGTTAATTACTGTTCTAATTTCTGCTTATATTCCAGCAAGAAAAGTGGCAAAAGTGTCAGCTGTTTCTGGAATACGTCAGAATATGAAAATGGCAAAAATAAAAAATCATTCAATGATTAAAAAAATATTTGGTATAAAAGGTGAACTGGCAAGTTCTCAAGCTTCAGCTAATAAGAAAAGTTTACGTACAGCTACCTTATCTATTTCAATATGTTTTATTTTAATAGCAGCCTATATTAATATTATTTCAATATATAATTTGGCAAATTCTAAGAACGGCAAAATATTTAGTCATGATATTACTCTTAATTTAAACACTATTGATGAACCAAATGAAAAAATGATTAATAAAATTATATCTCTACCTGAAGTTAAAGATAGTGTAATTAGAAGGCAAGTACGTACTTCAACTTATTTAGAATCAAATCAGGAGTCAAAAATTTTTGCTAAAGCTGGTGGATTTGCCGGAGTTGACAACAAAAAGTACAACGTATTAAAACAAAATGGCAGATATAGAATTATAGTGAATTTGGTAGGATTGAATGATGAAGCCTTTAAGAAGTATTGCAAAAAAATTGGTACTAATTCTGAAAAATATTATAAAAAAGATGCAACAACAGGTATACTATTAAATAGCACACAGTATAAACCAGATAATTCTAGTGAGGTGAAACTATTACCTTTGTTAAATACAAAAGCTGGAAGTAAAATGCTTTTATATGAAAAAGTAGAAGATAATATGCAAACAAATAATAAATTCAAGATTAAAGTAGGTGATGTTACAGGGGTTTGTCCAAGTGACATAAAAACTAATAGATACAATTTAGCTTTAATTATTCCTGTGAAAAATTATAAACAGATAGTTGGTAATTTTTCATCAAGTCGTGAGCTTGAAGCTAATATAATGTCAATTGATTTATTAGTTGGGGATAAGGCAAGTCCAAATGTAAAGAAAAAGCTAACACAAATTTGTAATTCCTACTTAGGATCGCAGGATTTTACAATATGGAGCTTAGTAGACGAAAAGCATCATGAAGAGCTTATCCAGAAAGCTATTTCAACTAGCGTTTTTGCTGTTGCTTTAATGATTGGAATAATTGGTATTTTCAATACATTTTCAACTGTTTCAAATAATATTAGGCTTCATAAGAAAGAATTTTCTATGCTGCGATCAGTTGGAGTAACACCTAAAGGATCAAATAAAATGCTTGGCTTAGAAGGTTTGTTTTTTGCATTGAAACCAATTATTATTGGTATTCCAGTTGTATTTATCATTTGTTTTTATATGCTTAAGCTAACATCAATAACATGGAAAGAATTTATGGCTGTTTTTCAAGGTACAGAAATTTCAATTTATGTTATCATAATATTTGCCTCTATATTCTTGTCATATTGGATTTCTTCTAAATCAATTAAGCAAAATAATATTATAGAAGCAATGAAAGATGAAGTAGTATAATTTTAGTTTTTGTATAAATACAAGGTGATTCATATAAAGGAGTTAGTATGAAAAACATTTGGATGGTTACAACTTTTTTGTTCCTTTTTATACTTGTCATGCTTATTTTTTATCATTTATATTATCGCATGAATATTAAACATATTACCAAACAATTAAAAGAAATTATGAATATAAAAGATACCAATGAGCTTTTGACAGTAGTAGTAAAACAAAGAGATATTGCTCAGCTGGTTAATCAACTCAATAATTTAATAGGAGATATAAGAAGGTCTCGTATAAAAATTAAAAGATTAAACAGAAATTTCAGACAGAGTATAACTAATATTTCCCATGATTTACGTACACCATTAACAACTGCTAGTGGGTATGTTCAAATGCTTAAGGCAAGTGATTTAGATAAAGAACAACAGGAATATTTAGCAATAGTTCTGGAACGGCAAAACATGGTTAAGATATTACTGGAACAATTATTTGAATATGTACGTATAGAATCAGGAGAGATTATTTATAAACATATACCTATAGATGCGAAAAAAATTTTTATGGATATACTTGTTATGTATTATGATGATTTTTATAAAAAGGGAC
This sequence comes from Clostridium acetobutylicum ATCC 824, assembly GCF_000008765.1. Classification (NCBI taxonomy): domain Bacteria; kingdom Bacillati; phylum Bacillota; class Clostridia; order Eubacteriales; family Clostridiaceae; genus Clostridium; species Clostridium acetobutylicum. Next base: position 2,854,761 of record NC_003030.1, on the reverse strand, counting down.
AAGAACCATCTGTTCATTTACCGGAAAAACCGTGCATGATACATGGAGATGAACAAGGAGTGAAAAGAATATTTTCAAATGTTTTATTTAATGCAATTGTACATGGTAAAGGAGAATATTGTTTTGAAATCCAGGAAGTAGGCAGTAGTTATGTGTTTACTTTTTATAATCTTAGTGAACCCATGACCGAAGATGATTTAGATTATATTTTTGAACGTTCTTATACAAAGGATAAATCTAGAAATAAAAAGACTACAGGATTAGGACTTACAATAGCTAAAGAAATTACAAAACGGTTGAATGGAACAATACAAGCTTTTTATAATAATGGCAAGTTTTCAATATCTATTTCATTTCCTAAAATTTAATTTAACCCAAATGCATATTTATATATGGTTTTTTTATGGCAATTATAAGAGTATTATATTAAAAAATTAAATATAAAAATGGAGCAGTCAGTGTTGACTGCTCCATTTAGACCATTACCCAATTCCCTAATATACCATTTTAATTAATAATTAATTGTTAACGTAAGTTAGATATGTTGAAGAAGCATATCCTTCTATACCATTAATTTTTATTTTATACCATGTTCCATCAGATGAATATCCAGTAACCTCAGCTATTTGATTTTGACTTATTGTTCCGATTATTGGATATGAAGTAGAAGGGCCTGTTCTTATATTTAAAGAGGAAGCATTAATTACTTGAACATAGGCTACTTCTTTTATATTAACGTATCTCCCAGGAATATATTGGGAAACAGTATTCATGCTCATGAAATATTGTTTTGTACCTTGAATTCCACCGTAAGTTGTATCTGGAGTAGCTTCATATGTGTAAGCACCATTTACTCCATTTCTAGTTCCCCATTTATCAAATATAACAACATGGTTGCCTGGAAGGTTTAGGATATCCATGTGTTTTATATCCTTTATATCAATCTTTGTGAAATATTGATTGAATATAGTTGAGGTAGATAGTTTATAATCCTTGATGTTAAAAGTAGCTTGTACAAAGCCTGAACAATCAAGTCCAGCAGTTCCAGTTATGTGACCATAGGAAGATGATTTTACATTGCCAACAAAAGCACCTTTATTTACTGCATCTGTAAAGTTTGTCCAACTTTCACCATAGGATGAAGAGTTAAGACCATCAAAGCCCCCCCAACAATAAGGAATTCCTGTAGCTACAACGTTTTCAATACCCCTAAATTGAGAAGGTGCAGTTATACTTCCTGAGTATGCAGAAGGCAAAACTCCATTTTTTGATTTAGAGTATGTCCAATTTAGATTAATCATTGTTAAGGCTCTTTGTTCTGCATCAGCTCTTGTTATTGGAGTTTGAGATGCTGCATGTGCCTTGTAGGGCATGGATAAAAATAATAAAATTAAAAAAGTAGCAATAAAGGTTAATTTCGATTTTCTCATATCCTCATTATCCCCCCTATATTTTATATTTTAATTATAAGAGGAACTGTATGTAATGGCAATCTGAAATTGAAGGTTCAATTGCCACATTTTACGGAATGGCAATTGAACTATTTAATAGGTTACAATATGCATAAATTAGGTAAAAGGATACTTTATGGATGAATTATCTACATACAAAACTTCTTATTTGTCTTAAATCTAATCCGAAGTAAATCCAGCGCCTTCCGTTCCATCTATAGCCAGCTATAGAACGAGGTCCAACAAAGGTAAGATAAGCCCAGAAGGATCTTCTATTATTTAACCAAATATAAGTGTATTTATATCTACACATGCGTATGGCACCAGAATCTACAGCCTTTATTACAGGACCATTAGAAGCTGATTGAATTTGGGGTACATAAGTAGGAGGTGGACCAGGAGGCATCATTTGACCATGACCAGGGCCCATTTGACCGTAACCAGGGCCCATTTGACCGTAACCGGGACCCATTTGACCGTAGCCAGGACCCATTTGTCCAGGACCAGGAGGTGTCATTTGGCTTCGTGTAGCTGGACAATCTGATACAAAAGGACATTCTGCTTCTGCATCTAGAACATCATCTTCATATCTCATAGGATCAAACTCTTCTTCGCGGTGATGGTCGTGGTCATAATCATGGTCGTGGTCATAATCATGGTCGTGATCATGATCATAGTCGTAGTCATCATAGTCATGGTCGTGATAATCATGATCATAGTAGCCATGATATCCATGATCATAGTCGTAATCGTCAAAATCATTATAATTGTAATACATAAAGTTCTCCTTAAAATTATGATTAATACATTATAGGATATGTAGATGAGTAATAAAATGTTCCTGAAATATAGCAAAATTTTCTTTGTGGTTTGTAAAGTTAAAAGTAATTCTGTATAATAAAACTAAGGTTTTAGTTTGATATTAGCCTTCTGGGTTAAATATTAATTAATTATTATTTTATTGTGCGAGGTGATATTTTATGGTTTTTGATACACATCTTCATACCTTGTTTTCAACAGATTCAAAGATGAATATAGAAGAAGCGATTGATGCTGGAGAAAAGAAAAACTTAGGTATAATAATTACTGAACATATTGATTTAAATTATCCTGTTAAAGGTGAATTTGTATTTGATATAGATAAATATTTTAAAGAGTACAATAAATATAGGAGTAACAAAGTTTTACTTGGTGTTGAAATAGGCATGGGAGAAGAGATTAAAGAGCAAAATAAGAGTATAAATGATAAATATGAATTTGATTATGTTTTAGGGTCAATACATCTTTTAAATGGTTTAGATCTTTATGAAAAAACCATATATAAGTCTTCACCTAAAAAAGAAGTTTTTGAAATGTATTTTAAGACTATGTTAGCCTGTTTAAGGTGTCATGAGTATATAGATTCTCTTGCACATATAGATTATATATCGAGATATGCAGCATATCACGATGGGGAAATATATTATAATGAATACAGTGATTATATAGATGAGGTTTTGAAGTTTATAGTAGACAGAGAAATAGTCATTGAAATAAATACAAGAAGGCTTAATAAAAAAGAAGTATGCGAAAATTTGATGCCAATATATAAAAGGTATAGTGAGCTTGGAGGAAGGTTTGTTACAATAGGTTCCGATTCTCATTATAAGGACAGTATAGGTCTTAATTTTAAAAATGCGCTTAAAATGGCGGAAAACTGTAATTTAAAACCTGTATTTTTTGAAAAAAGACTTATGAAATATGCTTAGGTTAAGATAATTTAATTGAAAAGATTTTTGTATTTGTGAATTTTCCCATAGAAATATATATGATTTAAATTCATTTGAAGATGAAAAAGATAAAGAAAATTTTACTAAAAATATTAAGGGACATTAAGGAGAAAATATATCATGGAAATGAAGAAACTTATAGAGAGAATAAACTTTTTATATAAAAAGAGCAAAGAAGATGGATTAACAGAAGAAGAAAAAAAGGAGCAGGATACCTTAAGAAGAGAATATATTGAGATTATCAAAGGAAATGTGAAGGTACAATTAAGCAAAGTAAAAAAGATTTAATTATGTGAAAAGTAATTGCCTTAATGGTGGCGAGGGTGAATGAGAAAATCTAGCAAAATAAAAAGAATAGTGCTAGCAGTAGTTTTGGTAATATTTATTTTTGCAAACTGTGTTGGCTTGTATGTAGGAAATCTAATATATGATAAAGTATGTAAAATGCAGTTTGATAGAAGCCAAAGTAGTTATAACAATTTTAAATCCACGTTTAATTATGAGAGATATAATCTCCTCAATAAAAGCGATGTGGTTATAGAGTCTAACTTTGGATATAAGCTTTCAGGAACTTATATTAAAAATTTTGTTGACAGTAGAAAAACTATAATAATAGTTCATGGAATAACTGGAAGCAGGTGGGAGTCCATGAAGTATGCAGATATATACCTGGACTTAGGTTACAATGTTTTGATTTACGATTCAAGATACCATGGAGTAAGTGGGGGAAACGATATAACTCTTGGGTATTTCGAAAAATACGATTTAAACAATTGTGTAAAGTGGGTTAAAAATAAAACACCAGGAGGAATAATAGGAATTCATGGTGAATCTATGGGAGCTGCAACTGCATTATTACAATCAAACATGAATGAAAAAACAAAGGATGTCTCTTTTTATGTGGTGGATTGTCCGTTTTCAGATCTTCCACAGCTATTTGGAGAAAAACTAAATTATGAAATGAAAAATCATGGTGCAGTAGTTGCAAAAATGGTTGTTTTTTATTCAAGTTTAATTGCATTTTTTAAAGCAGGGTTTTCAGTTTATGCAATTTCTCCAATAAAAGCAATTCAAGATGTTAAGACACCTATAATGTTTGCTCATGGAGCAGATGATGACTTGATTCCACCAGAAATGTCAGTAGACCTGTACTCGATAAAAAAGGGTGCTAAGTATTTGTATATTGCACCTAATGCTGGGCATGCTGAGGCGTATCTAAAAAATAAAACTGATTATACCAATAAGGTAAGACAATTTTTAATAGATATTCATGTAGAGGATAATAAAACAGATATAAATAAGCCTGTTAGGATGTATTGAGGTGGTATATTGATAGAAGCAGAAAAAAAGTTTTTGAAAGGTTTATGTAAACTTTGTTTTACAAAATATCAGATAGTAAACAATGCTCCAATGATAGGAGCACTTATAAGTCAGGTATGTAAGCTTAAGGATTTGGATGTTCCTTTGGTTGAAGGGATTTTATATGTTGAAGCTAGAAAAAGAAAATTACAATATGCACATTGTTTTAATACCTATCATGGGAACATCATAGATGCTTCTATTTACCAATATGCAATTATGAATAAAAATATAAAGGATGTATTTCCTGAAATTGTAGTTGGCGATAATGACGAAGGAATAGAGTATTCTGTATTTAGAGAAATAAAGTATGAAAATCAATTTAAGTATAAAAGAGAATTTCTAGAAGAAATAATGATTAAAGCAGATAAGTATGAGGATTTTCAGCTTGATAAAATAGATGAGTATGAAGATAGTAAAAAACAAAATTTGTTTTATATATAATTTTTATTAATGGAGGTTTTTTAATGGATAAGATAAACGAGAAGATAGACTTATTAAAGGATGATATGGTTTCTTCAATTCAAGAAATCCTTAGAATTAAAAGTATCAGCGGGGAAGCTGAAGGAAATGCACCATTTGGAAAGGATACAGCAAAGGCACTTGACTATGCTTTAAAGTTAGCTGAAAGACTTGGTTTCAAAACTGTTAATTTAGATAACTATGTTGGATATGCTGAATATGGTGAAGGAGAAGATTATGTAGCAGTACTTGGTCACCTTGATGTAGTGCCAGAAGGAGATGGATGGAATTATCCTCCATATGCTGCAGAAATACATGATGGAAAGCTATATGCAAGAGGATCAATGGATGACAAGGGACCTACAGTAGCATGTTTATATTCATTAAAGGCTATTGTGGATGCAGGACTTACTATGTCTAAAAAAGTTAGAATTATATTCGGTTTGGATGAGGAAACTGGTTCAGGAAAAGATACAGAGCATTATTTAAAGAATGAAAAACCACCAGTTCTTGGCTTTACTCCAGATGCTGAATATCCAATAATCAATGGAGAAAAAGGAATAACAATTTTTAACTTAGTAAAAGATTTTAAAAATGATTACGAAGGAGATACAAAGATTATTTATGTAAAAGGAGGAGAAAGATCAAATGTAGTTCCTCCATACGCTGAAGCTGGAATAAGAGCAGATTTAAAGGGCGAAATCATTGATAAATGTGAAAGTTTCGCTGAAAGAACTGGATATGATATAAAAGCTGAAGAAAAAGACGATATGGTTATAGTAAAATCAAAAGGAATTGCTGCACATGGAAGTATGCCGGAGCTTGGAAAAAATGCTATAATGCAGCTTTTAGCTTTTCTAGAAGAATTAAATCTTGGAAAATCTGATTTTAATGATTATATAGCTTTCTTAAATAGATATGTTGGAATGGAAACTAACGGAGAATCTTTTGGAATTGGTATGGAAGATAAGGTTTCGGGTAAGCTTTCCTTCAATCTTGGAATAATAGACTTTAATAAAGACCAAGGAAAAGTTGTTCTTAATGTTAGATATCCTGTAACTTGCAAATACGAGGATATGATGGATGGAATAAATGCTAGGATAGCTGATACTGGAATAAGAGTTGAAAACATGACACACCAGAAGTCATTATACTTTCCAGAAGATCATGAATTAGTAAAACTTCTTCAAAAAGTATATAAAGAGCAAACTAGTGAGGAGCCAAAACTTCTTTCAATAGGCGGAGGAACTTATGCAAAGGAAATGCCTAACATAGTAGCCTTTGGACCAATATTCCCAGGAGAACCAGATGTTGATCACCAAGCAAATGAATTTATAAAAATTGAACATTTAATACTAAATGCAAAAATATATGCTCATGCAATATATGAGCTTGCTCGTTAAAATTTTAGATTATTAATAAAACGCCTTTTCACATATTAAATATTGTGGAAAGGCGTTTTATACTTAATTCCTAAAATTACGTTAAAACATTATTTTGAATTATGTTACACATAACATTCTAAATACTATTATAAGCAAAAATACCAATATTTGTGGTATAATTATTAATGATAATAATTTAAATGGATGGAGAGAGTTATAATGAATTTTAAAAAAATATTTATTATAAGTACTGTATTAGGAATTTCAATATCTTTAGCTAATGCGAATAATAATTTTAGAGTGCATGCACAAACCATAACAACAGGATTAAGTTCTTTTGTCATAAAGGCAGATGGAAGTCTTTGGGCAACAGGTACCAATGAATATGGATGTCTAGGAGATGGGACGTACATAGATAAATCAACATGGGAAAAGGTAGGAGATAATTTTTCTGATGTTGAATGTAGCTGTGGTTATTCTTTAGGAATAAAAAAAGATGGAACGCTATGGGCATGTGGTATTAACTGGAGTGGAGAATTAGGAAATAATGAAGATAGGGAAACCAAAGTAGCAAACTGGAAAATGGTTGGTTCGGATTTTTCTCAAATAGCGTGTGGAGCCGAACATTCTTTAGGGATAAAGAAGGATGGAACATTGTGGGCTTGTGGTAGCAATCAACTCGGAGAATTGGGAGATGGGACAACGACAGATAAGTATATTTGGGAAAAAGTTGGTTCCGGGTTTTCTCAAGTTGCATCACAAGGAGATCACTCGTTAGCATTAAAAAAAGATGGATCACTTTGGAGCACCGGATATAATCAATTTGGAGAATTAGGAGATGGAACAACAACAGATAGATCAACATGGGAAAAGGTAGGGGATAATTTTGTGCAGATTTCTTGTGGTAAAGCCTTTTCTATGGCATTAAAAGCAGATGGAACCATATGGGCAGCAGGGTTTAATATATATGGGCAATTAGGAGATGGAACAACAACAAGTAGGTCAACTTGGGAGAAAGTTGGTACTGGTTTTTCTCAAATTTCATGTGGAGCAGTTCATTCTTTAGCACTTAAAAAAAATGGAAGTCTTTGGGCAACAGGAAATAATGAAAACGGACAATTGGGAGATGGAACAACAACAGATAGATCAACATGGGAAAAGGTAGGGGACGGTTTTTGCAAAATTAATGCACGTAATGCTAATACGATAGCCATTAAAATTGATGGTAGTGTATGGGATTGTGGATGGGGTTATTATGGACAACTTGGTAATGGCAATGAATATCAAAGAGAATCATTGAAGGAAGTACTCACGGGAGCAGATATACATTAGGTAAGTATTAACAAATATCAATAAAATTTGTAAAACACCTATTATAATTAATAAATTATTAATTATAATAGGTGTTTTTTGATAAAAGTATTGAAATTCAAAATTATTTATGATTAAATCATAATATATCATAGGGGGTGATTTTAAAGTGGATAATAGAGTTGTAGTAGCTGAAGATGAACCTATTACAAGAATGGATATATGTGAAATGCTTACGGGAGCAGGCTATTCTGTTGTTGGGCAGGTGCCAAATGGACTAGAGGCTATAGAAGTATGTAGAAGATTAAGACCTAATCTTGTTATTATGGATATAAAAATGCCTATGCTTGATGGAATAGAAGCTTCTCAAATTTTAGTTAAGGAAAATGTAGCAGATTCAATAATAATATTAACAGCATACAGTGGTAGAGAATTTATTAATAAAGTAAAAGAAATTGGTGTTATGGGGTATATTGTAAAACCTATAGATGAAGTAAGACTTATACCACAGGTTGAGATTGCAATAGCAAAAGGAAAAGAAATAAGAAGTATTAAAAAAAATCTAAATACTATTAAAATCACCTGTACTGCTAAGGAAATATTGATGGAAAGATATAGAATCACTGAAAATGAAGCTTATAGAAAGTTGAGAAAAATGAGTATGGATAGACAGTTAACAATATTAGATATGTCTATAAATATAATTGATAATACAAAAAAGTAGGGATGAAATGTGCTTAGAGAATTATGTAAGCTGAATACGGATTTAAGTGAGGAGGATATAGAAGAGCTTAAGAATATTGAAAAATCTATTTCTATGTTTGCAACAGTTTCTGGAGGAGATATATTTATAGATTGTCTTACAAAGGATTCTGATACTGCTATTGTAGTTTCAGAGGCAAGACCTTTAGAAAATAAATCTTTGTATAAAAGTTCTGTGGTTGGAGAATTTGCTTTGAGAAAAAATGAGCCTGCGGTATTAAGAACTTTGGAAGTAGGGGTGTCAACCACTGATTTTAAGGCGGTTACACAAGAAAATATAGTTGTTAAGCAAAATACAGTTCCAATAAGAAATAAAAATGAAAAAGTTATAGGCGTTTTAATTATGGAGAGGGATGTAACAGAACATGTAAGGCAAAGTCAGAACATGGAAATATTATCTGAAACCACAAAACAGTTATCAGAAACACTTATGAGCATAAAAGAGGTAGAGAATAATACCGCCTATAATTTGATAAATGATGGGATTTTGGCCATAAATGATAATGGTATATGTGTTTATGCCAATTATGTAGCAAAAGAGATTTATAAAAAAATAGGATATAAGGATGACATAGTGGGCATGTCTTTTAATAATTTAGTTTTGAATGAACTTAAATTACAGGATATTTTAAATAAGCAAAAGTCATTAATATTAGAAACAAAAGTAGGAAAATTTGATTTACAGATTAAATATGGATTGATAAAAAAAGATATGAAAATCTGTGGAATTATTATGCTTATAAAGGATTTAACAGACCTTAAAAAGAAAGAAAAAGAGCTTGTTTTAAAGGCGGTAGCAATTAGGGAAATACATCATAGGGTTAAAAATAATCTTCAAACTATAGCCAGTATATTAAGGCTTCAAGCTAGAAGAATAGAGGACCAGTTTGCTAAAAAAGCTTTTTATGAAAGTATAAATAGAATTTTAAGTATAGCAACAACCCATGAAGTGATATCACAAAATGGTATAGATGATGCAGATATAAAATTAATACTCTTAAAGCTCAAAGATAATGCAATAAGAAATGCACTAGAATGTAATAAAAATATAAGTATAAAGATAGATGGAGACAATATTTATGTGAATTCTGATAAAGCTACAGCAATTGCAATAGTGGTAAATGAGCTTATAGAGAACTCCATAAAGCACGCTTTTTGTGATAAGAAGAAAGGCATTATAAAAATCTTAATAAATAGAGGATATAGTTATTCAAGTATAGCTGTTAATGATAATGGAAGTGGTTTTAAGGACAAAAAGTTAAGAGAAGATAGTTTGGGACTCAATATTGTTAAAAGCATAGTAACTGATAAACTAAATGGTGATATAAAGATTGAAACAAATGAAAGTGGCACTAAAACGGTGTTTGATTTCAAAATATATCAATAAAAAATAACAAAAAATAATAAATTAATAATTTTTGAGGTTTACATTAATAAAATCATATGATACACTGTATTCATAAGTTGATGCAACGGAGCATTGATTTGGCATTTTATAGAATCCTTTAATTTTTTAATATTACATTTAGTGAGCAAAGGAGCTCAAACGATTAAAGTACGTTTGGGTTCCTTTGCTATTTTACAAGGTTAAAAATAGTTTATTGGGGGAATATTTATGGCAAAGGAATTGAAAAAAACACTATCAACCTTTCAACTTTGGGCTATCATAGTTGGAATGGTTATATCGGGAATGTACTGTGGATGGAATAATGCACTTACTTTTACTAGTCCAATGGGATTTGTAGTTGCCACATTAATAGTAACAGTTTTTTATGGAACTTTTATGTTTAGCTATGCAGAACTTGCTACAGCAATGCCAAAGGCAGATGGTTCTTCTGAATTTGCATCAAGAACCATGGGAAGGCTTGGAGGTTTTTTTGCAGGATTTTCTTGTATTTTAGAATTTTTATTTGCAACGCCGGCTATAGCAATATCTATAGGTGCGTATGTTAATTTTATTATACCATCAGTTCCAGTTACAGTAGCAGCTCTTGTTTTTTATGCATTATTCGTTATTGTAAACTGTTTTGGAGTTAAAACAGCTGCAATAATTGAAACAGTTGTAACAATAGTAGCAATAATTGGACTTATAATTTTTGCTGGCGCATCTGCTACTCATATCGATCCAATTAAGATATTTGGAGGAAATATATATAAAGGTGGAGCTACAGGAATATTCAATGCTATACCGTTTGCAATATGGTTTTATCTAGCAGCAGAGGGGGGGGCTATGTCAGCAGAAGAATGTAAAAATCCTAAAAAAGATATTTCAAAAGGTTTTATAATTGCAATAATAACCCTTATGGTTTTAGCTCTAGGGACTTTTCTTTGCACAGCAGGTGTACTTGATAATAAGACTTTAGGAATCACCAATTCACCTATTCCAGATACTTTAAATGTTATATTTGGAAAAGGAAATTTTTTATCTAAGTTTATGAGTTTTATAGGTTTATTTGGTTTAATAGCTAGCCTTCATGGAATAATAATTGGTTATTCAAGACAGGTATTTGCAATGTCAAGATCAAAATATCTTCCGGAGTTTTTATCAAAGGTTAACTCAAAAGGTTCACCGGTGCCTGCAATTGTAGTACCAAGTCTTATAGGAATGATTTTTGTGCTCACAAACAATACTGCAACAATTATTGTGATTTCAAGCTTTGGCGCTATTGCTCTTCATGCAATAAGTATGATTGCCTTCTTTTTATTGAGAAAAAAGGAGCCTAAATTAGAAAGGCCCTATAAGGTTTCTATAATATTACCTATAATAGCTTTAGTATTAAATGCAGTATTTTTAATAACAACTATATACTCAAGTATGTCAACAATATCTTGGGTGATATTATCTTTCGTACTAGCTTTTGTGTATTACTTTGTATATTCAAAATTAAATAGTAAAAAGGATATAGAAGAAGAGCAAAAGGAAGCAGTTTAATATGATAAAGAAATAGGTGAGTTATATGAATTTAAAAACAACATTGTTTAATACAACTTATAAATTTAAAGATATAAAGGATGTACTTGCAAAAGCGAATGAAAAAAAATCTGGAGATGAAATGGCAGGTATTGCGGCAAGTGGAGCAAGAGAAAGAGTTGCAGCAAAAACTGTTTTAGCAGATATAACACTAGAAGAATTAAGAAACAATCCTGTGGTATCTTATGAAAAAGATGAAATTACAAGAGTAATACAGGATTCTGTTGATGAAGAGCAGTATAAAAAAATTAAGGCATTAACAGTTGGTGAATTTAGAGAGTTTTTACTTGAAAATGATGAAGATAAGATAAAGGAAATAAGGGATGGATTAACCTCAGAGATGATTGCAGCAGTAACAAAGCTTATGAGTAATATGGATCTTGTATACGCAGCTCAAAAAATTTGTAATACAGCTAAATGCAACACAACTATAGGTAGAAGAGGAACTTTTTCTTCAAGACTTCAACCTAATCATCCAACTGATAATCCTCAAGGTATTATGGCATCATTGATTGATGGAATAAGCTATGGAGTGGGAGATGCAGTTATAGGATTAAATCCAGTAGCAGATACTATAGAAAGTGTATCTGATGTGCTTAAGGTATTTAATGACTTTACTAGAAAATGGAGAATACCAACTCAAAATTGTGTGCTTGCTCATATAACAACCCAAATGGAGGCCTTAAAAAATGGAGTTCCGATTGATTTAATGTTTCAAAGTATAGCAGGTTCTGAAATTGCAAATAAAGATTTTGGAATAAGTGTAGCCTTATTAGATGAAGCTTATGAACTTATGAAAACTAAAAAAAGCTCCAAAGGACCTAATTTTATGTATTTTGAAACAGGACAAGGCACGGAACTATCGTCGGAAGGTAATAACAGAGCAGATCAACTTGTGATGGAAGCAAGATGCTATGGGTTAGCTAAAAGATATAAACCGTTTCTTGTAAATACAGTTGTAGGTTTTATTGGACCTGAATATTTATATGATGGAAAGCAAGTTATAAGAGCAGGTTTGGAGGATCATTTTATGGGAAAGCTTACAGGTTTATCAATGGGAGTTGATACATGCTACACAAATCATATGAAAGCGGATCAAAATGATCTTGAAAATTTAGCTATGCTTCTTTTAGCAGCTAATTGTAACTACCTTATGGGGATACCTTGTGGAGATGATGTAATGCTTATGTATCAATCTTCAAGCTATCATGATATAGCAACTTTGAGGGAAATATCAGATAAAAGACCAATAAAAGAATTTGAAAAAAGAATGGAAGAATTAGGGATAATGAAGAACGGTAAATTAACAAGAAATGCCGGTGATCCTTCAATATTTATGTAGGAGATGAATTTATGGAAAATTTATTAAAGATATATGATATAAAGGAAGAGGAATTATCAGAGCTTAAAGCTTTAACACCAGCTAGAATATGTGTGGGTAGAGCTGGTACAAGATTAAAAACAAATACTTTTCTTAAATTTAGAGCAGATCATGCTGTAGCAATGGATGCAGTATGGTCAAGCGTAGATGAAAAGTTAATAGATACACTTAATTTTCTAAAAGTACAAACGCTGGCAAAGGATAAGGAAGAGTATATAACTAGGCCGGATCTTGGAAGAAAATTTTCTGAAGAAACTCTAGATTATATAAAAAATAACTGTATAAATGAGCCTGATGTTCAAATTATAGCAGGGGATGGACTTAGTGCAACTGCAATTAATGCAAATCTTCGAAAAATATATTTTGTAATAGTAGAAAAATTAAAATCAAGGGGATATAAGGTTGGAACACCTATATTTGTTAAATATGCAAGAGTTGCTACCATGGATAAAATAAGTGAGGAATTAAATGCAAAGGTTACAATAATATTAATAGGTGAAAGACCAGGACTTGCAACGGGTGAGAGTATGAGCAGTTACATGGCGTATGAATCAAGCACAAAAAAACCAGAATCACAAAGAACTGTGGTTTCTAATATTCATAATAAAGGTATACCTTCAGTAGATGCTGGAAAAGAAATAGTTCGTATAATTGATATTATGATGAAAGAGAAAAAAAGTGGAGTCGAATTAAGAATTTAAGAAGAAATCATCTGAGTTTTTTTAGAAACTTAGATGATTTCTTTTTCTATTTATAATTTATTTTTGATTTATTTATTACATTAGTGGTAAAATTTACATGTAAGCATTTAAAACAAAGAGGTGTTAAATATGTCAAAAGTACTTTTTATGAATTTCCCTGGATACGGTCATGTTAATCCTACGCTAGGATTAGTAGATGAATTAGTGAAAAGAGGTGAAGAGGTATATTATTTTTGCACAGATGAATTTAAGGAGAGTATTGAAGCAGCCGGTGCTAAATTTATAAGCTATGGTGAAAGAATGAGCAATTTTAAAAATGCTAATAAAACAGCAGGAAATAGATCTTATGCAGACATTATAACCAAAATTATTGGTATGACAGAATGTGAAATTGAGGATATTCTAAAAAAAATTAAAGGAATGAAATTTGATTATGTCGTTCATTGTTCTATGTTCTGTGCAGGTAACATTATAGCCCAAATATTGAAGGTGCCTTCAATTTCATCTTTTGCAGTGTTTGCCACAAGAAAAGAAGTAATGAAAATGCAATATTCACCCATAACTGAAAAAGAATTAGAAAGCAATCCTATTGTAAGTAGAGCCTATAGTGAAGCTAAAAGTAGAATTGAAAAAAGATATTTTGTAAAAATGCCTGCTATAAGTGAACTAATGGCATGTAGAGGAGATCTAAATATAGCTTACACAGCTAAAGAATTTGTTTCTAATATTGAGTATTATGATGATAGTTTTAAATTTATTGGTCCTCCTATTTATAAAAGAAAGGAAAATTTAGATTTCCCTTTTGAAAAACTAAAAAATAAGAAGGTAATATATATATCATTAGGTACAGTTTTTAACAATACTAATAGCAATTTATATAATATATTCTTTGAAGCTTTTGGTGGTTCTGATGTTGTAGTTGTTATGTCAGCATATAATATAGATACTTCTAACTTTAATATACCTAAAAATTTTATAGTAAGAAACTATGTTCCACAAACAGAAATTTTGAAATATGCAGATGCAGCTATAACTCATGCAGGAATGAATAGTACAAGTGATCTAATATATAATAAGGTGCCTTTTGTAGCTATTCCAATTGGTGCGGATCAGTTATATATGGCATCAAGAGCAAAGGAACTAGGGGCTGCTATTGTATTAAACAAGGACAAGCTTACAGCAAAGGAGTTAAGAGAGTCAGTGAATAAGGTAATGGTAGATGCATCTTATTTAGAGAACATAGAAAAAATAAGAGATGTCTTTAGAGAAGCTGGTGGTTACAGAAAAGGGGCAGAAGAAATTTTTAAATTTAAAGCAGAAAAGGGAATAAAGGATTATGTGTGTGAATATTAGAAAGCAAAAATATTTACCTGTAAAGTAAATTAGAGAGATTATAAAATAGGAATTACCATGGTGTCTTGTCATAGTAATTCCTATTTTAAGTCTTAATCTTCCATAATACTGCTTAATTCATCCCATTTTTCATATAATGAATCTAGTGTATTTTGGGTTTCTGTAATTTTATTGTTAACTTCTACACTTTTTTCAGGATTTGAATAAACTTCTTCAAGACAGAGTTTGTTTTGAAGATCTTCAAGTTCTTTTTCTAAATCAGCAATTTCTTTTTCTGTATTTTTCAGTTCGACTTTTCTAACTCTTTTTTGTTTTTCATTCTCTCTCTTCTTCTTCTTTTCAGTGTTAATTTGTGTTTTTGTTTTTAAGCTTTTATTTTCTTCTTCCTCTTGAAATCTTGTTGGGTTATTCTTTTTTTCTATGTAATAAGAATAGTTTCCAAGGTATTCGCTTATACCATTCTCTTTTAATTCTAATATTTTAGAGACCACTTTGTTTAAAAAGTATCTATCATGGGATATTACAAGTACAGTTCCGTCATAGGATAAAAGAGCATCTTCAAGAGCCTCACGAGAAACTATATCTAAGTGATTTGTAGGTTCGTCAAGAAGTAGAAAGTTATTTTTTGAAAGCATTAACTTAAGAAGATTAATTCTACATTTTTCTCCACCACTTAGAGTTGAGATAATTTTAAACACATCATCTCCTGTAAATAAGAAGGCAGCCAAAGCATTTCTTATTTCTGTTGTAGTAAGCTCTGGAAAATCATCCCAGACTTCATCTATAATTGTTTTTTCATCATGTAAATCAGATTGTTCCTGATCATAGTAGCCTACGAATACATTTTTTCCTAGAACCTTGATGCCTGAATCGCTTTTTATTTTATCTAGAAGAATTTTGAAAAATGTAGTTTTACCACGTCCATTTTCGCCTATTAAAGCAATTTTTTCTCCCTTTTTTATGTCCATGTCCAAATTTTCAAACAGTGTTTTATCTTCAAAATGCTTTGAAAGATTTTCAACATGAAGAACGTCATTTCCACTCTTTATTAGAGTTTCAAATTCTATACGGGTTACTCCTGTTTCTTTATCAGGACGTTTTACTCTCTCAATTTTGTCTAAAGCCTTTTGTCTACTTTCAGCAGCTTTAATACTTTTTTCACGATTAAAGGATCTAAAACGTTCTATAATTTTTTCTTGTCGTTTAATATCTTCTTGTTGAAGAGTATACGCTTTAAGTTCAATTTCATATTGCTTCTTTTTTAAATCTAAAGCTTTTGTGTAATTTCCGTTAAAACAATTTACATGACCGTTTATAAGCTCAAAGGTTTTATTAGTAATAGCATCTAGGAAATATCTATCATGAGAAATTAAAATAACTGTTCCCTTGTAGTTTTTAAGATATTCTTCAAGCCATTCAATGGCATCTAAATCAAGATGGTTTGTTGGCTCGTCTAGAAGAAGTATTTCGGGGTTTTTAAGAAGAAGCTTACAAAGTGCTACACGGGTTTTTTGCCCTCCACTTAATATGCTTATTTTTTTATCAAAGTAATCATTTGAGAATCCTAGACCAGTTAAAACCCTACCTATTAAACCTTTATAAGTGTAGCCACCTTTAGCAGAATAAAGTTCTGTGTAAGTGGTGTAGTCCTTTATAACCTTGTTATGATATTCATCCTTTGAGGGGTCATAAGGCTCTCCCATTTTTATTTCTAAAACCTTAAGTTTATTCTCAATTTCTAAAAGATCATTGAAGACAGTACAAAGTTCTTCGTATATAGTATTGTTACTATCAAGATCTAAGTGCTGAGATAAGTATCCTAGTTTTTTGGTTTTATCTATAAATAAATCACCAGTGTCATGTTCTAGTTGGAAAGTTAAAATTTTAAACAATGTTGATTTTCCAGCACCATTTGGACCTATAAGGCCTACTTTTTCACCATCATTTATACTAAATGTTATATTTTCCAAAATTTTATCAATGCCGTAGCTTTTGCCTATATTTTTGCAGCTAACAACTATCATGAGTATCACCAACCTAAAATATTTTGTAAGGAAACTAAGTAAGGTTTATTTAAAGTTTCCATTAGTAAAGATTATAAGATATCTTTAATTATACCATAGGAAAACTAAGGTTAAAGCTAATTTTTAAGGTATAGTATAGAAAATATAGTTGAGTTTAAGGGCTGTATAGTGTATTAAAGAAAAGATATAATATTAAAAGAAGAAAGTTTATAAACTAATTTGATATAAAACTATAAACAATAAAATAATATGATTAAAAGCATTTAATGTGTATAAGTTAAGTTTTTCACAGAATAAACTCTATTTATGGTAGCTTTTTAAAGTTTTATTGAAAAAAAAGAACTATATTGAAAATATTCTATACTAACAAAAGTATTTAAGAATAATATAAAGTAAAAAGGATAGTGTAATTGAATAATAATGTGGTAAAATATATGATGTATTGTTGTATATGAAGAAACAAGTTAATTATGGATTATAAATGTATTTTAATTATTTAATATACCAACTTAATTTGAACTTGGCTTCTACAAAAGTGATATTAAGTAAGAGGTGGTCAAAGTGGATAAGAAAAAAAACATATCAATGGCAGTTATCAGACGTCTTCCCAAATACCACAGATATTTAGAAGAATTGTTAAAGAGTGATGTTGATAGAATATCTTCAAAGGAATTAAGCGAAAAAATAGGATTTACTGCATCGCAGATACGCCAAGACCTAAATTGTTTTGGTGATTTTGGACAGCAGGGATATGGATACAATGTTAAGGATTTAAGCAGGGAAGTTGATAATATATTAGGACTTACTAAAATGTACAACACCATAATAATTGGTGCTGGAAATATAGGTCAGGCAATTGCTAATTATATAAACTTCCAAAAAATGGGATTTGATTTAAAGGCTATATTTGATATTAATCCTAAGCTAATAGGTCTTAAAATACAGGATGTTGAGGTTCGGGACGTAGATAATATAGATGGATTCTTACAAAAAAATAAGATCGATATTGGAATAATATGTGTTCCAAGTAAGAATGCACAAAAAGTTTGTGATATTATTGTTAAAAATAATGTTAATGGAATATGGAATTTTGCTCCTGTTGATCTTATGACTCCAGAAAATGTAATTGTTGAAAATGTACATTTAAGTGAAAGCCTTCTAACACTTAGCTGTTTATTGCAAGAAGTGAATAAAAGCCGAGATTAGTACGGTAATGTTATTTAAATATATATAAAAATTATTAAAATTTAATATAAAATGGTTTTAATATTGAAATATAAAATAAATCATTATATAATAATTATAGAAGCATATGCTTCTAATTTTTTGCCCGTCTTTGTTATAATATTAACAATAAAAAAATATTTTAGGAGGATTAGTCATGGAACTAAACAATGTCATCCTTGAAAAGGAAGGTAAAGTTGCTGTAGTTACCATTAACAGACCTAAAGCATTAAATGCGTTAAATAGTGATACACTAAAAGAAATGGATTATGTTATAGGTGAAATTGAAAATGATAGCGAAGTACTTGCAGTAATTTTAACTGGAGCAGGAGAAAAATCATTTGTAGCAGGAGCAGATATTTCTGAGATGAAGGAAATGAATACCATTGAAGGTAGAAAATTCGGGATACTTGGAAATAAAGTGTTTAGAAGATTAGAACTTCTTGAAAAGCCTGTAATAGCAGCTGTTAATGGTTTTGCTTTAGGAGGCGGATGCGAAATAGCTATGTCTTGTGATATAAGAATAGCTTCAAGCAACGCAAGATTTGGTCAACCAGAAGTAGGTCTCGGAATAACACCTGGTTTTGGTGGTACACAAAGACTTTCAAGATTAGTTGGAATGGGCATGGCAAAGCAGCTTATATTTACTGCACAAAATATAAAGGCAGATGAAGCATTAAGAATCGGACTTGTAAATAAGGTAGTAGAACCTAGTGAATTAATGAATACAGCAAAAGAAATTGCAAACAAAATTGTGAGCAATGCTCCAGTAGCTGTTAAGTTAAGCAAACAGGCTATTAATAGAGGAATGCAGTGTGATATTGATACTGCTTTAGCATTTGAATCAGAAGCATTTGGAGAATGCTTTTCAACAGAGGATCAAAAGGATGCAATGACAGCTTTCATAGAGAAAAGAAAAATTGAAGGCTTCAAAAATAGATAGGAGGTAAGTTTATATGGATTTTAATTTAACAAGAGAACAAGAATTAGTAAGACAGATGGTTAGAGAATTTGCTGAAAATGAAGTTAAACCTATAGCAGCAGAAATTGATGAAACAGAAAGATTTCCAATGGAAAATGTAAAGAAAATGGGTCAGTATGGTATGATGGGAATTCCATTTTCAAAAGAGTATGGTGGCGCAGGTGGAGATGTATTATCTTATATAATCGCCGTTGAGGAATTATCAAAGGTTTGCGGTACTACAGGAGTTATTCTTTCAGCACATACATCACTTTGTGCTTCATTAATAAATGAACATGGTACAGAAGAACAAAAACAAAAATATTTAGTACCTTTAGCTAAAGGTGAAAAAATAGGTGCTTATGGATTGACTGAGCCAAATGCAGGAACAGATTCTGGAGCACAACAAACAGTAGCTGTACTTGAAGGAGATCATTATGTAATTAATGGTTCAAAAATATTCATAACTAATGGAGGAGTTGCAGATACTTTTGTTATATTTGCAATGACTGACAGAACTAAAGGAACAAAAGGTATATCAGCATTTATAATAGAAAAAGGCTTCAAAGGTTTCTCTATTGGTAAAGTTGAACAAAAGCTTGGAATAAGAGCTTCATCAACAACTGAACTTGTATTTGAAGATATGATAGTACCAGTAGAAAACATGATTGGTAAAGAAGGAAAAGGCTTCCCTATAGCAATGAAAACTCTTGATGGAGGAAGAATTGGTATAGCAGCTCAAGCTTTAGGTATAGCTGAAGGTGCTTTCAACGAAGCAAGAGCTTACATGAAGGAGAGAAAACAATTTGGAAGAAGCCTTGACAAATTCCAAGGTCTTGCATGGATGATGGCAGATATGGATGTAGCTATAGAATCAGCTAGATATTTAGTATATAAAGCAGCATATCTTAAACAAGCAGGACTTCCATACACAGTTGATGCTGCAAGAGCTAAGCTTCATGCTGCAAATGTAGCAATGGATGTAACAACTAAGGCAGTACAATTATTTGGTGGATACGGATATACAAAAGATTATCCAGTTGAAAGAATGATGAGAGATGCTAAGATAACTGAAATATATGAAGGAACTTCAGAAGTTCAGAAATTAGTTATTTCAGGAAAAATTTTTAGATAATTTAAGGAGGTTAAGAGGATGAATATAGTTGTTTGTTTAAAACAAGTTCCAGATACAGCGGAAGTTAGAATAGATCCAGTTAAGGGAACACTTATAAGAGAAGGAGTTCCATCAATAATAAATCCAGATGATAAAAACGCACTTGAGGAAGCTTTAGTATTAAAAGATAATTATGGTGCACATGTAACAGTTATAAGTATGGGACCTCCACAAGCTAAAAATGCTTTAGTAGAAGCTTTGGCTATGGGTGCTGATGAAGCTGTACTTTTAACAGATAGAGCATTTGGAGGAGCAGATACACTTGCGACTTCACATACAATTGCAGCAGGAATTAAGAAGCTAAAATATGATATAGTTTTTGCTGGAAGGCAGGCTATAGATGGAGATACAGCTCAGGTTGGACCAGAAATAGCTGAGCATCTTGGAATACCTCAAGTAACTTATGTTGAGAAAGTTGAAGTTGATGGAGATACTTTAAAGATTAGAAAAGCTTGGGAAGATGGATATGAAGTTGTTGAAGTTAAGACACCAGTTCTTTTAACAGCAATTAAAGAATTAAATGTTCCAAGATATATGAGTGTAGAAAAAATATTCGGAGCATTTGATAAAGAAGTAAAAATGTGGACTGCCGATGATATAGATGTAGATAAGGCTAATTTAGGTCTTAAAGGTTCACCAACTAAAGTTAAGAAGTCATCAACTAAAGAAGTTAAAGGACAGGGAGAAGTTATTGATAAGCCTGTTAAGGAAGCAGCTGCATATGTTGTCTCAAAATTAAAAGAAGAACACTATATTTAAGTTAGGAGGGATTTTTCAATGAATAAAGCAGATTACAAGGGCGTATGGGTGTTTGCTGAACAAAGAGACGGAGAATTACAAAAGGTATCATTGGAATTATTAGGTAAAGGTAAGGAAATGGCTGAGAAATTAGGCGTTGAATTAACAGCTGTTTTACTTGGACATAATACTGAAAAAATGTCAAAGGATTTATTATCTCATGGAGCAGATAAGGTTTTAGCAGCAGATAATGAACTTTTAGCACATTTTTCAACAGATGGATATGCTAAAGTTATATGTGATTTAGTTAATGAAAGAAAGCCAGAAATATTATTCATAGGAGCTACTTTCATAGGAAGAGATTTAGGACCAAGAATAGCAGCAAGACTTTCTACTGGTTTAACTGCTGATTGTACATCACTTGACATAGATGTAGAAAATAGAGATTTATTGGCTACAAGACCAGCGTTTGGTGGAAATTTGATAGCTACAATAGTTTGTTCAGACCACAGACCACAAATGGCTACAGTAAGACCTGGTGTGTTTGAAAAATTACCTGTTAATGATGCAAATGTTTCTGATGATAAAATAGAAAAAGTTGCAATTAAATTAACAGCATCAGACATAAGAACAAAAGTTTCAAAAGTTGTTAAGCTTGCTAAAGATATTGCAGATATCGGAGAAGCTAAGGTATTAGTTGCTGGTGGTAGAGGAGTTGGAAGCAAAGAAAACTTTGAAAAACTTGAAGAGTTAGCAAGTTTACTTGGTGGAACAATAGCCGCTTCAAGAGCAGCAATAGAAAAAGAATGGGTTGATAAGGACCTTCAAGTAGGTCAAACTGGTAAAACTGTAAGACCAACTCTTTATATTGCATGTGGTATATCAGGAGCTATCCAGCATTTAGCAGGTATGCAAGATTCAGATTACATAATTGCTATAAATAAAGATGTAGAAGCCCCAATAATGAAGGTAGCAGATTTGGCTATAGTTGGTGATGTAAATAAAGTTGTACCAGAATTAATAGCTCAAGTTAAAGCTGCTAATAATTAAGATAAATAAAAAGAATTATTTAAAGCTTATTATGCCAAAATACTTATATAGTATTTTGGTGTAAATGCATTGATAGTTTCTTTAAATTTAGGGAGGTCTGTTTAATGAAAAAGGTATGTGTTATAGGTGCAGGTACTATGGGTTCAGGAATTGCTCAGGCATTTGCAGCTAAAGGATTTGAAGTAGTATTAAGAGATATTAAAGATGAATTTGTTGATAGAGGATTAGATTTTATCAATAAAAATCTTTCTAAATTAGTTAAAAAAGGAAAGATAGAAGAAGCTACTAAAGTTGAAATCTTAACTAGAATTTCCGGAACAGTTGACCTTAATATGGCAGCTGATTGCGATTTAGTTATAGAAGCAGCTGTTGAAAGAATGGATATTAAAAAGCAGATTTTTGCTGACTTAGACAATATATGCAAGCCAGAAACAATTCTTGCATCAAATACATCATCACTTTCAATAACAGAAGTGGCATCAGCAACTAAAAGACCTGATAAGGTTATAGGTATGCATTTCTTTAATCCAGCTCCTGTTATGAAGCTTGTAGAGGTAATAAGAGGAATAGCTACATCACAAGAAACTTTTGATGCAGTTAAAGAGACATCTATAGCAATAGGAAAAGATCCTGTAGAAGTAGCAGAAGCACCAGGATTTGTTGTAAATAGAATATTAATACCAATGATTAATGAAGCAGTTGGTATATTAGCAGAAGGAATAGCTTCAGTAGAAGACATAGATAAAGCTATGAAACTTGGAGCTAATCACCCAATGGGACCATTAGAATTAGGTGATTTTATAGGTCTTGATATATGTCTTGCTATAATGGATGTTTTATACTCAGAAACTGGAGATTCTAAGTATAGACCACATACATTACTTAAGAAGTATGTAAGAGCAGGATGGCTTGGAAGAAAATCAGGAAAAGGTTTCTACGATTATTCAAAATAAGTTTACAAGAATCCCCATTATCAAATGGGGATTTTTTATATATAATATAATTTTAGAGGAGGGATTATAATATGGATTTTGATATGATAGAAGAAAAGAAGGATAGTGTTATAGTAAGAAATGTAGAAAATTTTGAGCTTAAGGATATATTTGACTGTGGTCAATGCTTTAGATGGCATAGACAAGAGAATGGTAACTATATTGGTATTGCCTTTGAAAAAGTAGTTGAAGTGCAAAAAATAGGAGAAGATGTTGTAATATATAATATCAATGAAGAAGAATTTAAGAATGTATGGAGTGAATATTTTGATTTATATAGGGACTATGGTGAAATAAAGAAAGAGCTCAGTAGAGATCCTCTTTTAAAAAAATCAGTTGACTTTGGCGAAGGAATAAGAATTTTAAGGCAGGATCCTTTTGAGATTTTATTATCTTTTATAATTTCAGCAAACAATAGAATACCTATGATAAAAAAATGTATAAATAATATAAGTGAAAAAGCAGGCAAGAAACTAGAATACAAGGGTAAGATTTACTATGCATTTCCTACAGTAGATAAGCTTCATGAATTTACAGAGAAGGATTTTGAGGAGTGTACAGCTGGATTTAGGGCTAAATATCTAAAGGACACTGTAGATAGGATATATAATGGTGAGTTAAATCTTGAGTACATAAAAAGCTTAAATGACAATGAATGCCACGAAGAGCTTAAAAAGTTTATGGGAGTAGGTCCTAAGGTAGCTGATTGTATAATGCTTTTTTCTATGCAGAAATATTCAGCATTTCCTGTAGATACTTGGGTTAAAAAGGCAATGATGAGTCTTTACGTAGCACCAGACGTTTCATTAAAGAAG
Source organism: Clostridium acetobutylicum ATCC 824 (assembly GCF_000008765.1). Classification (NCBI taxonomy): domain Bacteria; kingdom Bacillati; phylum Bacillota; class Clostridia; order Eubacteriales; family Clostridiaceae; genus Clostridium; species Clostridium acetobutylicum. The sequence goes on along the minus strand of NC_003030.1, from coordinate 2,830,878 downwards.
ATAAGAGATTTTGGAAGAGAGAAGTTTGGAAGCTTATCTGGCTTTGCTCAGCAATATTTGTTTTATTATGCAAGAGAGAATAATATACAGCTATAAGCTTAAGATTTTAGATGTGGAGGTTTTTGACTTGATAAGAAATCTATATAATAAAATTAAGAATTGTAAACTTAAAATAGCTGCTATAATATTACTAATATTTTTGATAGTTACTGGATATATATATTATTCAAGGTACTTTTATGTGTTAAGAAGCCCTCAAAGAGTAAAAGAGTTCATATTATCCTATGGCAAGTTTGGTTTCTTTGCATTTTTTGTTATGCAGATGCTTCAAGTGGTTGCTTTTTTTATACCTGGAGAAATAATTCAAATTGCAGGGGGGTATATATTTGGAACATTTTGGGGAACAGTTATCTCTCTTCTAGGAATAACAGCAGGAAGTGCAGTGGCATTCTATCTTTCAAATAAATTAGGAAGACCTTTTGTAAAAAAAATATCAGGAAAACAAAATATAAGTTTCTTTGAAAAATTAATCAAGAATGGCGAGATTAAATATGTAATAACGCTCATATATTTAGTGCCAGGTCTTCCTAAGGATATTCTTGCATATGTATGCGGCATAACTGATTTAAGCCTAAAGGATTTTATAATTTATTCCACAATAGGAAGGTTTCCTGGCATATTTATTTCAGCTTATTTTGGCAATACAATAACACATGGTAATATAAAGATGATGGTGATAATTGCGGTTATTTCAGTTGTTTTATTTGGTTTAGGAGTGTTTAAGGGTAAATATTTACTAACAAAAATATCAAGTATAAGGTCTAAAAAGCAGAAATAAATTTGTTAATTTAATTTCTTTGACCTATATAATTTCATTAGTATACCTCCACATATAAAGCAGAGTAAAAGTATTAATATAAAGCAGTGAAAGAAAAATTCTTCTGGAAGAAGTAGTATTATAGGATCATATGCTGGATCAAAAAGCCAGTAATTATTGTTAAAAAATAATTTATGAAACTTTATAAAAATATCAGAAAAACCATTTAAAGATAATACGCCTATAATAACTGGAGTGACAAACAGTAAAATAGAAGTAATCTTTAAATACAGTTTTTTTCTCTTAATAAAGCAGAGTATAATTCCAATTAACATAGGTAAAGATATAGAAAAAGCTACCATGTTAATTTTTTTTATAATTTTTTCTACGTCCATAAAGTGAATTTTACCATGTTCTGAAGATGGTAAGTTTGGTAGGTCAAAGGTCTTTTTTTTGGTGTTTCCATTTATGTAAGATATCATATAACTATAATCTTCTTTAACTTGTTTATCGTTTAAAACGATTTTTTTGCCTGAATAGCTTTCTATAGTATTATTGAAATTTGATGTTATACTTAGAGCTTTTATATCATAGTAATAGAGGTATTTAAAGGCTACAGTGAATTTTACTATAATAAAAAATATAAATATAAAAACTAAAATGGATAGCAACACTTGTAAAAAGTTCGATAATTTTAACATTTCATCAATCCTCACAATAAGAAATTAATACTGTAAATTTATTTAATGAGTATTTCCTATACAATAAATATTATACACAAATAGCTATATATGAAAAAGCGAGAAAAACCATAAAAAATTAAAGTATTTATTTATAATTAGAATATATCTAGAAAATTCAGGACTTTTAGGTAAAATTGATGTTTGCTAATATATTCAGGATTATTTATTATAATAATTGTGTTAGCACTCAAGATTAACGAGTGCTAACAAGCCAAAATTAAGTTTATACTAAAAGTAAATTAATATAATAAAAAAATTAACATATTTTTTAAGGAGGGGTTTAAAAATGAAAATTAGACCACTTGGTGACAGAGTTGTTATTAAAAGATTAGAGGCAGAGGAGACTACTAAGAGCGGTATAGTATTACCTAGCTCAGCTAAAGAGAAACCTCAAATGGCAGAAGTTGTTGCAGTAGGTCCTGGTGGAGTTGTAGATGGCAAAGAAATTCAAATGCAAGTAAAGACAGGAGATAAAGTATTTTTCTCCAAATACAGTGGAACAGAAATAAAAGTTGACAATGAAGAATTGTTAATTTTAAGACAGGACGATATTTTAGGAATTGTAGAAGAATAAGCTATCAATTTTGTTAATAATTCAGGGAGGGATTCTAAATGGCAAAGCAAATATTATACGGAGAAGAAGCAAGAAGATCTATGCAAAAGGGCGTAGACAAACTTGCTGATACTGTTAAGGTTACTCTTGGACCAAAAGGAAGAAATGTTGTTTTAGATAAAAAATTTGGAGCACCACTTATAACAAATGATGGTGTAAGTATAGCAAAAGAAATAGAACTTGAAGATCCATATGAAAATATGGGTGCACAACTTGTTAAGGAAGTTGCAACTAAGACTAATGATGTAGCAGGAGACGGAACTACTACAGCAACACTTCTTGCACAAGCAATAATAAGAGAAGGACTTAAAAATGTTACAGCTGGAGCTAATCCAATGCTTATAAGAAATGGAATAAGATTAGCTGTAGATAAGACTGTTGAAGGACTTAAGAAAGTATCAAAGAATGTTAACGGAAAAGAAGATATAGCAAGAGTTGCATCAATTTCAGCAGCAGATCCTGAAATAGGAAAATTAATAGCTGATGCTATGGAGAAAGTAGGCAACGAAGGAGTTATAACTGTTGAAGAATCAAAATCAATGGGAACAGAACTTGATGTTGTTGAAGGTATGCAATTTGATAGAGGATATTTAAGCCCATACATGGTAACAGATCAAGAGAAAATGGAAGCTGTACTTGATGATCCATATATATTAATAACAGACAAGAAAATTGCAAATATACAAGAAATTCTTCCACTTCTTGAGCAGATAGTTCAACAGGGTAAAAAATTACTTATAATTGCTGATGATGTTGAAGGCGAAGCTTTAGCTACATTGGTTGTTAACAAATTAAGAGGAACATTTAACTGTGTTGCTGTTAAAGCTCCTGGATTTGGCGATAGAAGAAAAGATATGTTAAGAGACATAGCAATCCTTACAGGTGGAGAAGTTATATCAGAAGAGCTTGGAAAAGATCTTAAAGATGTAAAGGTTGAGGATCTTGGAAGTGCTGAAAGCGTTAAAATATCAAAAGAAAATACTACAATAGTAAATGGAAGAGGCGACAAGAGCGCAATCCATGACAGAGTTGCGCAAATAAGAGGTCAAATAGAAGAAACTACATCTGACTTTGATAGAGAAAAATTACAAGAAAGATTAGCAAAACTTGCTGGTGGAGTTGCAGTTGTTAAAGTTGGAGCTGCTTCAGAAACTGAATTAAAAGAGAGAAAAATGAGAATTGAAGATGCTCTTGCAGCTACAAAAGCAGCAGTTGAAGAAGGTATAATTGCTGGTGGTGGTACTGCTTACATCAATGTATTACCAGAAGTAAGAGAATTGACTTCAGACGAACCAGATGTTCAAGTTGGTATAAATATAATAGTTAAGGCTCTTGAAGAACCAGTAAGACAAATAGCTGCAAATGCAGGTCTTGAGGGATCAGTAATAATAGAAAAAATTATAAACAGTGAAAAAGGAATTGGATTTGATGCATTACATGAGAAATATGTTGATATGCTAAGTGTTGGAATTGTTGATCCAACTAAGGTTACAAGATCAGCACTTCAAAATGCGGCATCAGTTGCTTCAACATTCCTTACAACTGAGTGCGCTGTAGCAGATATTCCTGAAAAAGATAAACCTGAAATGCCAGGTGGAGCACCAGGAATGGGAATGGGCGGAATGTACTAATAAGAGATTAAAGCTAAGATAAATAAAGGACTAAATCCTGGAACAAACAGAATTTAGTCCTTTATTTTTATATTTAAAAAAGTACAAAGATTAATGTAATAAGAGTGCATTTTAAAACATAGTATTAGTTTTTTATCTCTTCAATAATATAGCTACTATGTCTTTGCAGCTTACTTTTCTTCTTTAGCTTACTTACATATAGTGCAAGATTAACACTGGTATTAAATTCTGCTATGTTGCCATAAACACCGGCAATGGAAATGGAAGTTAGATTAAATTTGTCCTCAACTCCTTTTCTGTCTAAGCCCACTATGTATTTATTTTTACTGTCTATTTCATTAAAAAATTTAAGAATACCACTGTCAAATCTATCAATTATAAGTTGACTTACTTTGTAACATTCTTCTAGAGAGGCTTTTATAATACAAATAAAATCATCACCACCTATATGACCTACAAAATTTTTAAAAGTAAACAGTTCTAAAAGGCAGTCCTTTATTGTATTTGCAGTGAATTTTAATATTTTATCTCCATTTTCAAAGCCATAAACATCATTGTAAATTTTAAAGTTATCAAGATCTAGATAGAGTACACAGAAAGACTCGTTTGAATTTAAAATATCTGATAAGGTCTTTTCTATAAGGATGTTTCCAGGAAGCCCTGTAAGTGGATTTAATTCTTTAGCATAGTTTTTTTCTATAGTTACTGTAAATTCAAGAAGATTTTTAATTGTAACTATACCGTAATACGTGTTGTTTTTAGTAACTATAACATAATCATATATTTTATCAGTATCTCTTTGCATTGCCATTTTAGCAGCACTGTTTATACTTGTATTATAATCTACAACGAGGGCATTCTTGTCCATTACAAGCTCTACAGGGCGTTTGGAAAATATAGCTACGCCGTATTGTGTTGCAAGGACTGAATCAAGAGTATGCTTCATAACAAGGCCTACGGGTGAAGAGTTTTCAACAATACAGGCACCAGTAAAGGAGGTTTTGTTAAAATAATTTTTCAAATCAGAACATGAAACTTTTCTGTCAAAAGATGAATAATTTTCTGCAATAGTCCCAATTTTATATTTGCGAAAATTAAAATAATCTTTTTTTAGTTTATTATAGGTTATGATGATTTTTTTAACAGATTCAGGTATTTCACAAAAGTCATGGTTAGGTTTTGAAATGAAGAAGCCCTGTCCAGCATAAACGCCCAAATCTATTAATACTTTTAATTCACCCTCTGTTTCAATTCCTTCTGCTATTAACTTTAGCTTAGCAGCTTTTGAAAAGTCTACAAAAGATTTTACAAGAAGTTTCTTAAAGTTATTTCTATCTATGTTGTGTATAAGTTCTATATCAAGCTTTATATAATGAGGTTTGGTTTCAGATATAGTTTGCAAGCCTGAATATCCAGAACCTGTGTCATCTAGTGCTATTTTGTATCCTTGGCTAGTATAGTTCTTTAATATCTTTGAAAAGGCCTTATAGTCTGAGATTGCAGTTCTTTCAGTTATTTCAAATATTATGTTTTTAGGTGATATATTATATTTAGCTAGATATTCTTTGCTAAAGCTTGTTTGAAAGTTTTGGCTTTTGATTATTTCAGGATCAACATTTATAAAAAGAAATTTATCTGGACTTAGTGTTTTAGAATTTTTTATTGCAGTTACTCTACATGCAAGCTCAAGTTCCCAAGTTTTATTATACTTTTTTGCAGCACTGAAAAGATCGCTAGGTAAATAAAGAGGAGAGTCTATAGGGCCTCTACTTAGAGCTTCGTACCCTAATATTCTACAATCTGATAAAGAAATTATAGGCTGAAATAAGGTAGTTATATTCATGTTTTTAAGAATTTTTTCTATTTCACATAATATATCCATTTTTACATCTCCAATATTAATATATTATTGCTATATAATAAGAATATAGATATAAATTGAGTGCATACATAGTGCAATAATTTGATTTTATTATATTATTATTCTCCTAAAGTTAGTAAATGGTTAAAAATAGGTTAAAGAGTATTACATATTTCTATCATTTAAGAAAGTTTTTAATCAAACAACCCACAAAAATGATTGACAAAATGCATTTTTTTAAATAAAATAGAAGTTAAAATAATCGTTAATATAGTTTAACTCATATATTTCCTGAATATGGCAGGATGTTTCTACAAGGAACCTTAAATTTCTTACTATGAGTGATTTGTTTGTATGCAAAAGCATGCTGATTTTCACTCTGAAAATTGGTGTGCTTATGTTCTAAATAAAAGGTTTCATAAAATTCTGTATATTTACCCTAAAGTGACTATATTAGTTATAAATATTTTTGAAAGGAAGTTTTACAAATGGCAAAAATTCTAAAACAAGCTTACACATTTGATGATGTTTTACTTGTCCCAAATAAATCAGAGGTATTACCAAAAGAGGTTGATCTTTCCACAAATTTAACAAAAAAAATAAAGCTTAATATACCCCTAATGAGCGCAGGAATGGATACAGTTACTGAATCCAAAATGGCAATTGCTATGGCAAGAGAAGGCGGAATTGGAATAATTCACAAAAATATGACAATAGCAGAACAAGCAAGCGAAGTTGATAGAGTAAAAAGGCAAGAAAATGGAGTTATAACAAATCCTATATCCCTTTCAAAAGACAATTCAGTTCAAGAAGCACTTGATTTAATGAAAAGATATAGAATATCAGGTGTACCAATAACAGATAATGCAGGAAAACTAATAGGTATAATTACAAACAGAGATATTGTTTTCGAAACTGATTATTCAAAAAAAATAGAAGAGCTAATGACTACAGAAAATCTTGTAACAGCACCACAAGGAACTACTATAGATGAAGCAAAAAATCTTTTGAAAAAGCACAAGATAGAAAAGCTTCCTTTAGTAGATGAAAATTTTGTACTTAAAGGATTAATTACAATTAAAGATATAGAAAAAATAAGAAAGTTTCCTAATGCAGCAAAGGATTCACAAGGAAGATTACTTTGTGGAGCAGGTGTTGGAGTAACAAAAGATATGATGGATAGAGTTAAGGCTCTTGTAGATGCATCGGTAGATGTAATAGTTTTAGATACAGCACATGGACATTCACAAGGAGTTTTAGAGGCTGTAAAAACTATAAAAAAAGCTTATCCAGAACTTCAAGTTATAGCTGGAAATGTTGCTACAGCAGCTGCGGTTCATGACTTAATAGAAGCTGGAGCAGATTGTGTAAAGGTTGGTATAGGACCTGGTTCAATTTGTACTACAAGAGTTGTTGCTGGAATTGGAGTTCCACAGCTTACTGCTGTTATGGATTGTGTAGAAGAAGCTAATAAATACGGAGTTCCTATAATAGCAGACGGTGGAATAAAATACTCAGGAGATATAGTTAAGGCTCTAGCTGCAGGAGCAAAAGCAGTTATGATGGGTTCTATGTTTGCAGGTTGTGAAGAAGCTCCAGGTGAAACTGAAATATATCAAGGTAGAAGCTATAAAGTATATAGAGGAATGGGTTCTTTAGCAGCTATGCAGTGTGGAAGTAAGGATAGATACTTCCAAGAAGGAAACAAGAAGCTTGTTCCAGAAGGTGTTGAAGGAAGAGTTCCATTTAAGGGTTCTGTAATTGAAACAGTATTCCAAATACTTGGAGGAATTCGTTCAGGAATGGGATACTTAGGGTCAAGAAATATGACAGAGTTATTTGAAAAAGCAACTTTCGTAGTTCAAACATCAGCGGGCTTAAGAGAAAGTCATCCACATGATATTTCAATAACTAAAGAGGCACCTAACTACAGTGTAAATCAATAAAAAATTCTGCTAAAAACTAATAGGGTTTTCATTCTAAACTTTGTTAGTTTTTAGTGTATATTAACTTAGTAAGGTTACAATAATAATATAATAATGCTTGTAGGGAATTAGTAGAGATGAGTTCCCCATAAATAGGAGGAAAAGATGGATAAACAGTTAGTTTTAGTTATTGATTTTGGTGGACAATATAACCAGCTTATAGCAAGAAGAGTAAGAGAACACAATGTATATTGTGAAATAGTTCCATACACATATTCTATAGATAAAATAAAGGAAAAGAAGCCTAGTGCAGTAATATTTACTGGTGGACAAAACAGTGTGTATGGAGAAGATTCACCTAGGATGGATAAAGAAATTTTTGATCTTGGAGTTCCTGTTCTTGGAATATGCTATGGTCATCAGCTTATAACTTATACTTTAGGTGGAGAAGTTATGGGTTCAGAAATAAGAGAATATGGAAAGACTGATGTAACGCTAGATAGTGTTTGTGAATTATTTGAAGGAATAGATATAGAGAATTCTTGTTGGATGAGTCATACAGATAGAGTTGCAAAAGTTCCAGAGGGCTTTAAGGTGGTTGGTCATACTAATGTTTGTCCAGTGGCTGCAATGGCAAACACAGAGAAGAAGATATATGGAGTTCAGTTCCATCCAGAAGTTTTACATACTCCTTTTGGAGAGCAGCTTTTTTCAAATTTCTTATTTAAGATATGTGGTTTAAAAGAGGATTGGTCAATGTCTTCTTTTGCTAAAGAGAAAATTCAGGAGATTAAAGATATTGTAGGAGATAAAAAAGTTTTATGTGCTTTATCGGGTGGAGTAGATTCATCTGTTGCAGCAGTTTTAGTTCATAAAGCGATTGGTAAACAGCTTACTTGTGTATTTGTTGACCACGGTCTTCTTAGAAAAGATGAAGGTGACCAGGTTGAAAGTATTTTTAGAAAACAATTTGATATGAATCTTATAAGAGTTAATGCTAAGGATAGATTTCTTGGAAAACTAAAAGGAATTTCTGATCCAGAAAGAAAGAGAAAAATAATAGGAGAAGAGTTCATAAGAGTTTTTGAAGAAGAAGCAAATAAACTTGGACAAATAGATTTCCTAGTTCAAGGAACAATTTATCCAGATGTTGTTGAAAGTGGAACAGATACTTCTGCAACTATAAAGAGCCATCATAATGTTGGTGGACTTCCAGAGGATATGCAGTTTGAACTTATAGAGCCATTAAGAGAGCTTTTTAAAGATGAAGTAAGAGCGGTAGGAGAGGAACTAGGAATTCCTCATAAGCTTGTATGGCGTCAACCATTCCCAGGACCAGGTCTTGGAATAAGAGTTCTTGGAGAAGTAACTGAAGAAAAGCTTGAAATTGTAAGAGAAGCAGATGCTATTTTTAGAGAAGAAATTGCAAATGCAGGACTTGAAGAAAAGATATGGCAGTACTTTGCATGTCTTCCAAACATTCATTCTGTTGGAGTTATGGGTGATGGAAGAACTTACTGCGAAACTATAGCTTTAAGAGCTGTAACTTCTTCAGATGCTATGACTTCTGATTGGGCGAGAATACCATATGAGGTTTTAGATAAAGTTTCAAGAAGAATAGTAAATGAGGTTAAAGGTGTTAACAGAATAGTTTATGATGTAACTAGTAAGCCACCAGCTACAATTGAGTGGGAATAATTAATAAAAATGCCTACAAGTATTGCCATTAATTAATTATACATGATAGAAAAATTAAAAACGTACTAAAAACGTACTAATATAAATTATCAAGTTTATTTGCGACAGTGTTGCCTTTGTTAGGATAGAGATGTGAATAAGTATCGAGCGTAGTTTGTACTTTTTCATGTCCTAACCTTTCAGATATGAGAAGTGGTGTGAAACTAAGTTCGATTAATAAAGATGCGTGAGAGTGTCTTAGATCATGTATTCGAATTTGTTTTACACTGCTTTTTTTTGCATACCCTTCTCATTTCATGAGATAAGAAATGTTTTGTAAAATGTATAATAAAAGCAGGACAATCCATATTGCCTAATCCTATTTTTGCAAAATTAGATATTATAGATACTCTTGCAGAAAAATCAGTAAAAGCAGTAGAATAACTTTGTATATATTCTCAACTTACAGCGGATCAACGTAAGATAAAAGCTAAAGAAATAATACAAGCAGGTTTAAAGCTTGTTGGAATAAAGGAAACTACTGAAATAGATACTCTTATAGATGCATAAATAGAACAAATTATAGTTAGTTCTAAATCTGAAATAGAGAAGAAGGGCAAGGAGCAAAACACTTTACAAACTCAAATAAATCAACTTACAGAAGAAAAGGCACAGTTACAGGACAGCAATACAGAGTTAGCAAATAAGAATTCGGAGTTAACTTGAATACAGTGTTAAGCACTGTAAAATAATAAATGTAGTAGCTTATTAGTGAAATATCATTCTAGGAACTATTTTATTTTTTTTGTAAATACTTATTATTTTTGCAAAAAGTTTTACAATAATAGAAAGAAGCCACTATGACAGTCAATCAGAAGTGGCTTCTCGAATCAAACGTATTTCATTAAATATAACTCTATTATAGCACATATTTAATGAAATACTAATATCATAATGGAGGAAATAGAATGGCAAATAAACAAATACGTTGTTACACTTATAATGTGCGTAAAGGAAAAAATATTTGTAAAAAGGATTTCTTATTTGAAATAGTAGATTTGATTTTAAATAAGGATGATAAAGATGTAAATGTATTAGAAAACAGCAATAAAGTTCGTGTATTTGAAGATAGTGATGATACATATTCTATCGAATTATTAAAGAATATAAACAGAAAAGTAATTCCTAATAATTATATGTTTTTTAGATTAGGCAGAAAAAAAGAAATTGAAGGTGCCTTAAAACGTGATAAGGGTACTTTAGTAAGCGAAGAAGTATTAGATAAAGATCAGCAACAAAAGTATAATTTAGAAATATGTACATACATTTTAATAGATACTACTGAAAGTATTATAATGGAATTGTTTGGTCAGTTCGCTCCGGCAGTGAATTCTTTTGTAAAAATAGTAAATCGTTTGTTGCCTATAGAACTTAAAAATAAGAATGTGGTAATTGAATATAATAAAATTCTAACAGAGAAAATGATTGAGGCATTAAAAAAAGGTGGCGTAAAATTAAGCAATATAGGTTATAATTATAATATACCAAATGCTAATGTATTACGTTATTTAGGATTAGACACAAAGCAAATTTCTGCTTTAGAGGAATTGAATGTATTCGAAATTCAAGTTAATATAAAAAACAAACCAAGAATACCATTAACAAAAAATGTTCAAAAAATTGGATATGAAATAGATGCATTTAAAGAATGTAACAAAGATATAAAAGATACATTGTTTTTTAGAGGTAAAACAGCAGAAACAGATAATAAAAATTACAAGTTTACTAATGAGGAAGTTACTTATGCTATTTCAGTTAATACATCCAGAGTAGATGAAGGAGAAACTATAAAATTTTCATTAAATGAAATGGCTGAACAGATTTATGATAAAATGAAAATAGTATATGATAAGAACATAGAAGATATAAAAAAATATATAGAGTAGTTAAAAGAAAGTGAAGTTGTGAAAAAAATAGGAAAATTTATATTGATTTTAACTGCTAACGAAATTATGTCAATACTACTTAAAATTGATTTCGTTAAAAGTAATCATTTTAATCTTATAACTGTAAATTCTGTATTTATAGGATTTTTGTTCACTTCTTTATCAATATTAATGGGATTTCTAAATGAAAGTATAGTACAGTTATTTGAAGAAGCTAACGCATTGAAAAAAGTATATGACAACATACAAAAGGGAATATTGTTTAGTTTGGGATCAATATGCATATCTATAGTCAATCTAACCATTATTGAAAAGTATGTAAGTAATACAACTGTTATAAAATCATTTTATTCATTGGAATTATCATTATTGTTAATAACATTATATTTTTTATTTATTACAATTCAGGATTTAAAAGTTATTGTTGATAGTATAAGAATAGAAAAATTAAAGATAAAGAAAAACAATGAAGCAAATAAGGAATTAGAAAGTTTATTAGCAGACCAATTGAAGAAAAGTGATTCCAATAATAAAAAATGATGAATTAGAAGAATTGTTAATGTTGTTATAAGATAAATAAAAAAGCTGAGAATTAGTTTTCGTGGCTTTTAGTCATTAAAAGCTTTAACATCCATTCCTACAGTAATAAATAAAACATTTTCACATAATTAAATGCGCTTTATACTCTAAAAACAGTATTTTATATTGTAAAAACCTCTTAAATCCCCAAATGCAGTACTATACTTTAGCGAGTAAAAGTTATAAAATAAAAGAACTTTGAATCAATTTATAATATAATTTTAATTTTTTATAAAGCTTAAGAACAGTATAATAGCTATATTGCTATAAAATAGAATCGAAAATTAAATTTAAAGATATACAAAAATATAAGTCCAATATATCTAAAACGTTACTATTCCTATGCGTTTTAAAAATACAAAAATAAAATAAAAGGATTCTAGTATATGTTTATATATTAATAAGTAAAACAATATCTGTATAATAAACTGTACTTAGGTTTATAATATAAAGTTATAATCGATAAATAATAAGAAAATAAAAGTTAATTTGAAAGATAAAGTTATAAATAAAAAAAGAACAGTTGGGCTGCTCATTTAATAATAAATACTATAGATTTGTATAAACTAGCAACAAGATAATTATTACTAGTGTTTCAATTATTTTTATTAGTCTTAAAGTAGTTTTATTTTGATTCATTTAATTCACTTCCTATTTAATATTATTATCTGAATTTATGTAAATTAAATATATGTACAAGCTTAATGCTATATAAATAATCATATAAATGTAACATACCAGCTTATTTTGGTGTCTATTTAAAGATACTTCCAAAGAAGAATTAAAAAATGAAATAACTAAAAAATAACAATATGTAAAAATATATCCCTAGAGTAGATTCTACTACTATAAGGATATATTTTATTTGAGGAATAATATATGGTTTTAAACGATAATTTGCTTATAGATATATTATAAATCCCATACTCTTAGAGAAGCCCAAGTTACAGCACCAACTGCGCCAGCAATACCATCACTTAAGCCAGTTCTTACTTGATATTCTACAATAAGAGCATATGTTGAATATCCAAAAATTCCGTTTATAAAGTTTGGGTCCCCCATATTGTAAGAATGAAAAACATTACTGTCATTTTTAAGGAAATAGTAATATAGAGCAGTTTGAATTTCCTTAACAGCTAATCCACTATCCCATTCCTTAACTGTTACTCCTTCACTTAAAAGGGTAGGCATGTTCTGTGATCCAAAATCCCATCCACCATATTGATTTGGTGTAGCTATATCACCTATTTCGCCATATGTTTTTGAAGGTTTAACAGATGCTTGTACAGTTGAATTAATAGTAGGTTTTGTTACGTTAGTTTTGGTATTAGTGGCAGCAAAAGCACTAGAAGAAATTAAGACAGTAGAAACAATTCCTAAAGATAAAGCTTTTAATTTTAAGTTTTTCATTTTAAATCCCCCTTAAATTTGATTAAGTGTATTTTTAATACAAATAAAGTGTACAACTTATCGGAATAAATGTAAAATGATGTATATAAGTGTTTTTTATTATAAAGCGATAATTAGTACAACCTTTGGAAAATAAATATAAAATGCTTACATTGCAATTAATATGCTATAATTCTCAATATTCTGTCAATTGCAGCTTGGTTAAATGTATTTATTTGCAATTTGAAATGTAGAACTTGCCTTAAGAATTATAAGAGTAGTTCTAAACAGTCAATTAGTACAGTATCATCTGACAATTAATATTACGGTGAAGGTCGGGATTTGTTTTTTGTTGAAAATTACTGACAAAGATAAAACTAACACTATGGTTTTAATTAATAATTAGTAGTTATAGAGCGTACTAAAAACGTACTGAAATTTTTCTAAAGCATTTAAAATACAATATTTTTTAAATAATAGATATAATGAAAACACGTAATATCAATGTTTGATACTACGTGCTTGTTTGTGTTGACAGAGTGGGAATAAATATTTTAATAAAAAATGACTTGAAATAAGGATTTGTAAGTGATCAATAGTGATGTTATCTACTATTGACCATATTTTTTATTTATAATATTTATTTTAGGTATATTTAGTTAACCGTAATTCTTATTATTAAGTATATTTAATTCAATTTTATAACTATGTGATTGAGTTGAAATAAAGAAAATAAAAAATTCAAGAGGTAATTATAATGGAGAGAGAAGAACTTATACAATTAATTAAGGATAATACTATGGATGCTAATGAGGTTGCTGAATATTTAGAAGTAAGTAAACAGCGTATATCAGATATGAATAGACAAGGAAAGTTAGTTTCTATTAAAAAAGGTATATATTTTAAAACAAGATGTTGAAAATAGAAAAAAAGATCAGAATGAGCTTAGAAAAAAGTATTACAAGAGGTAGTGTTTTAATTATTAATTGATGTAATGCATTTGACAACATATCTATTGAAGTAGGTATGTTGTTATTTTTTTGAGCTTTTTATCATCGGTAGTAACAACAACGTAATCATTCAAATTGACATCTGTTTTTTGCTTACCTAAATCTATCAATGGATTATTTCAATAATGGGGCAAATTAAATTAAAATATTACATTTTAAAACACTATTTACACTATATAGCAATAACGTTATTATTAATACAAATACTTATGAAAGAAGGAATTATAATGAAAAAAAAATTATTAATTAGTACATTACTTGTTACAGGAATTTTAGCATCTGCAACTTTTATATCGCCAATAACATCCAATGCTAAAACTATTGGGACTAAAGCTAAAATCATACAACCCAAAATTGATTATGAATTCACTGAATGTGGTTATGTAACTGGTAATGAAGTGAGTGTAAGAGCTGATTCAAATACTGATAGTGAAGTATATGGATATTTGTATGCGGATAATAATGATGTTGTTACTATTATAGATAATACAGTTGAAAATGGATTTTACTTAATAAAAAATCCATTCGGATCTGGGTATGCTTATATTTCAACAGACTACGTATCTGAAGGCTCAGTAGATTAAATACAAAATTTTATATACAGTATAAAAAGGTTTGGATTATGTCCAAGCCTTTTTGTATATCTATTATTTGATTCTTTAATAGGAAATATAAAATTTTAGCTAAATATATGTTATTAATTAATATTATTGCAAGTATAGATATACTAAAATGATTAAATATTATATAAATGTAAACTATGGAGAAGCGATAAAAATCTAATTAAACACTTTAAAGTATGATTATATGAAAATTATAAATAATTTTGATCGTGCAATAATAGTAGTAAATGTAGAAGAATTGTTTTGATTTTTTTCAAGAATGTGCTGAAAGAAAAATTCTATAAAAAAGAGGTTTGATCCTTAAGTAAATCAATAATGTTTACAAGATGTGATAAAATAACTTATATTATGAATACTTATAAAATGAAAGGTAGGTGTAACTATGAATCAAAAAGAAAGAATGCTGGCAGGTCTTCCGTATAAGGCTTGGCTAGATGGATTATTAGAGGAACGAATGGATAATAAAAAGAAGATATATGAGTATAATCATTGCAAACCAGATGAAAGTGAAAAAATAGATGAGTTAATAAAGGATATTTTCGGTAAAGTAGGTGTAGGTGCACATATTGAAGCACCGTTTCATTGTGATTATGGAAAAAATATTGAAATCGGAGATAATTTTTTTGCAAACTACAACTGTATTATTTTAGATGTTGGAAAAGTGACTATAGGCGACAATGTACAATTTGCTCCAAATGTATCTCTATATACAGCAGGACATCCAATACATCCTGCTTCACGTAATTCTGGATATGAGTATGGTATTAGTATAACTATAGGAAATAATGTTTGGCTTGGTGGAAATGTTGTTGTAAATCCTGGGGTCCATATAGGGGATAATGTTGTTGTTGGTTCAGGAAGTGTTGTTACAAAGGATATTCCTGATAATGTAATAGCAGTTGGAAATCCGTGTAAAGTTATTCGTGAAATTACAGAAGAAGACCGAAAATATTATTATAAAAACTATGAGTTTGATGTTGATGATTATACTGTTTAATAAATTTACAAAATAAGTTTTGTGAATTTATAGAAAGTGCCTTAAGATTTTTTTATAGGCACTTTTCTATATTAATTAGTCACTTAATACCAAAAGTTATATGCTAGTCTTAGAGTTACCAGTTTTTATAAAATCGTGAATTGCCTCAATTGAGCATTTTACCATACTTTCTACTGCAATATCGGTATAAAAAGCCATGTGCTGTGTAAGTATTACATTTGGGAATTGACGAAGATATGCAATTTTTTGATTACTAATAATATCAGTTCTTTTATCTTGGTGATATAGGTCTTTTTCTCCTTCTATAACATCTAGACCTAAAGCTCCAATCTTTTTTGCCTCTACGCCTCTTATTAAAGCATCAATATCCATAAGTTCGCCTCTAGCGCAGTTTATTAAAACAACGTTATCTTTCATACGATTAATTTTTTCATCATTAATAAGATGATATGTACCTTCTAATAAAGGTGTATGTAATGAAATAATATCTGAGGAAGTTATAATTGTATCTAAATCAGTATATTTAGCGTATTTTGTAACATCAGTATTTTCATGCATATCATAAGCAAGTATTTTACAACCAAAGTTAGATAGATACTTTATAACACATTGTCCAATTTTGCCTGTGCCAACGATTCCAACAGTTAATGTATTAAGTTCACGTCCCTGTAAACCGCCAAGAGAATAATCATTTACATGACCTCGCCACATTGCTTGTTTATAATGCCTTAAAGACATTAACATAAGCATTACAGTATGTTCAGCTACGCCTGTTGGTGGATAATTAGTGTTTGCTATTTTAAAACCAATTTCATGAGCATGAGTTATATCAATGTGATCAAAACCAACTGTTCGTGTAGAGCAGAAGTTAACATTTAAAGATTTAAGGCTGTCCTCCAAGTCGCAAGTTATGTGGCTTTTACCCAAGATTGATATACCATCATAACCTTCTACAATTTTTAAATTATTAAATGTCAAAGGATCTTCTATGCAGGTAATCTCACAGTTATATTGTGCAGCATATTTTTCAAAATATAATTTTTCATCTTCACGTACTTCAAAAGCTAAAATCTTCATAATGTCCCCCTAGAATATCTATTAATTTATTAAAAGCATAGCAAATAATAGAATAGGTTGCTAATATCATTTTTTTTAGCTATAATAACTTAAAGTTATAACAAAAAATAATGGAGAGATATTTATGAATCTTAGACAGTTAGAATACTTTGTTACATTGTCTGAAACCTTGAGTTTTACTAAAACAGCTCAAAAGTTCTTTATATCACAAACAGCTGTAACAAAACAGATAAAATTATTAGAAAACACCTTAGACACGAAGTTATTTAATAGAAATAAACATTATGTAGAGTTAACACCAGCAGGGAATGTGTTCTTGATGGAAGCTAAAGCTATTCTACTTAGAGTTGAAGAAGCAACAGAAAGAGTACATTTAACAACTATTGGCTTTGTGGGACTATTACGCATTGGATTTATAAAGGGCTATGAAAAAACCGCCTTTTCAGATTTGATTTTTCAGCTATACAATAAATATCCTAATATATCAATTACATTTTTTAGAGGAACAGAAAGTGAACTATATGAGAAGGTATTGAACTCCGAATTGGATATTGTATTTAATAGTGTAAAACCCAAAAACATTGATAAAACTTTAGAGATGAAATTAATAGATAAATATCCTTTAAAAGTTGTGGTTCATCCAACACATCCTTTAGCAGCAAGAAAATCAGTACGGTTTGAAGAATTAAGAGGGGAGACTATTTTTAAATATAATGATGGTCAGGATATAGAAGTTACTCTTTTAATGGTATCAGCTAATATGGGGATTGCCGTAATGCCTTCTTACTGCGTACGATATTTAAGTCAATCTCAAAATCTTATGATAATAGCAGTAGAGAATAATAATTTCTATGTTGATATTGCTGCTGTATGGAATAAAGAAAATAATAATCCAGCGTTATTAAGAGTACTTCAGATTATTAAAGAGGCAGAGCAATAGATGCAGTAAATTTGATGATAGAAAGAGAAGGTTTAAAATTGTATGCTTCTGTTTGCATATTATTAAATATTAGTATAAAAATAGTGCGCATAGAGTAACCTCATATGTTTTTTATGTGCACTACTTTATTTGTTAAAGAAATTTAAATACGAATTTTCACGTAATGATACTTGAAGGCAGGCCAGGATTTTATATATGGTATATTTACTGCTTGAGGAGAATGTTGGGTAATAAGAGGTTCACCATTAGAAAAATTTGTTACAATGGTTGAATGAAATATTAACCCTTTTTTGTCTTGGAAAAATATTAGATCACCTACTTCAAGTTCTTTTTTATTTGTGATTTCAATACCTTTTGTGTAGGAAGAATTTTTTTCAGCATTTTCTCTTAGATAATAGTATAAAGAGTGAGCTACCGACCAACTTATTGACCAAGTATCAAGGGCTCTATTTAACCCTTTTTTATACCACCAAGGGCGAACTTTATTGAAATCCATTGGTGCATTTCCTGTAAATAAACACTGAGATATAAAATTTGCGCAGTCTCCACTTTTATCATTTATCAAAGGAAAATATCTATAATTTGGGTTAGGGGTTAATCCGTAGGTAAGTGCATATTTTACAGCAGATGTTCTTGAATATTTATTTTCTCTTTGAAAGGGAAATATATAATACATAGCATAGTCCTTAAAAGTGTTGTCAATTATATATTATGATTTATAAGAAAAAGTGGTAATATTCTTCTGAAAAAATACAAATAAGTGCATTTATTAAAATTATAATAATTATGTTTAATTTTTAACAAAATATTATATACGTTTTCATAGAATGTTTCAATAACTTACTGAAATATTTACTTTTTATTTTAAAAATGTTAACTGCTTATTCATAAGTTAAAACGATTTCCATTTTGATTTATAAACTAAAATCGTATATTATAAACATGTAAGGGAAATTAATCAATAAAGACTAAAAGTTAGCAGGAGGTAATTATATGAAAAAATTATTTAGTTTAGATATTTTAAAGAATAGTGTGATGATGTTAGGATTTTTTCTTGATCCAGAGCTTGTAAGTTATGCTAATAGAAATGGAATAGGACAAATTAAGAATAAAGATTTAAGCAAAAAGAAGGCAGCATAGATTTGCAAAAGATGAGTTTATGCTTTTACCCAAAGAAAAAATATAATATGTGTGAGTTTGCGGGGATAGCTTAGAAAATGGAGAAAAATTATTTTCATAAAGTAATAATAGATTTAAAAATAGTGTATGATTTTTAACTTAAAAGTTGATTATCCTGCACTATTTTTTTAAACATATAAATTCACACATTTAAATAACAAGGATAAACTAATTAATGAAGAAATTTTAATATAGAGGTAAGTTAAATGGGATATTATATTAAAGTAGAATCTGATGTTAAACTTTATATTGAGGATGTTAACCCGCGAGCAAATAAAACAATTTTGTTTTTGCACGGTTGGCCAGGAAGCCATAAGTTATTTGAATATCAATTTGATCAGCTTCCTAAAAGAGGATATAGGTGCATAGGTATAGATCAAAGAGGATTTGGTGAATCGGATAAGCCATATTCAGGTTACAATTATGACAGACTATCAGATGATGTTAGATGTGTGGTAGAAACTCTTTCTTTAAGAAATTTTACTTTAGCTGGACATTCTACAGGTGGAGCTATTGCAATTAGGTATATGGCAAGGCATAAGCAATATGGAGTTAATAAGTTAGCCCTTTTTGCGGCAGCAGCTCCTAGCCTTATTAAGCGCTCTTATTTTCCATTTGGGCTATCAAAAGATGCTGTGGAGGATATTATTAAAGGCACATATGAGGATAGACCTAAAATGTTAAGGCAATTTGGTGATACATTTTTTTATAAATATATAACTGAGCCTTTTTCGGATTGGTTTTTTAATTTAGGACTTCAGGCAGCAGGATGGGCTACTGCTGAAGTAGCAAAAACTTGGCTTGGAGAGGAAGAGTTGTTTTCTGACCTCAAAAAGATAACAGTTCCAACACTAATTCTTCATGGAATTCATGATAAAGTATGTTTATTTCCTTTAGCTGAAGCACAGAAAAGAGGCATAAAGAATTCCAAGCTTGTAAGATTTGAAGAAAGTGGTCATGGATTATTTTATGATGAAAAGGATAGGCTTAACAGTGAGCTTATGAAATTTATAGAAAGATAAAAATGAAGTCTAGGAAACATTACTTCCTAGACTTTATTTTTATCTTTCTATATTGCTTTATTTTTAGAAGTATATTTACAAATAGCAGCTTTTATTGCCATGTAATCAACATCATCTGGCAGTGCATCCTTTATAGGTCTTAATTTAGAGGTACCAAGAATTCTTATTTTTTCATATATTAAATCTTTGTATTCAGCTGGTATGTAGGCATCTAAATTTACATTAAGACCTTCATTTGCGCACTTTAAAATATGTTCTTGTATTGTTGGAATTGATAAATTCCTTATTTTAGCCATATCGGCTATTGTAATTCCCTTTTTGTATAAGTTAAAAGTTTCAATATGTGTAGGTATCTTTTTAGAAAGGAGTTCGGGCACTTTAAGAGTTCCTTTATTATTATCCTCTGGAGTTAAATTTGTTTCTTTAATGTATTCTCTTATCTTCTCTTCAAATATTTCGCCGTATTTGTTGTATTTTATTTCTCCAACACCTTTGATTTGAAGCATAGAATTCTTATCCTTAGGGTAATATTTACACATTTCGCTTAATACAGAATCAGAAAAAATTATGTAAGGAGGAACATTTTCTCTTCGCGCTATTTCTAATCTTAAAGCCTTTAAAATTTCAAATAAAGTATTGTCAGTACTTAATGAAAGTTCTTCTACAATATGGATTTTTTGCACTACTTTTTTGTATCCCTTAAGCACTTCTATGCTTTTTTGAGACATTTTCACTGTAGCATATTCACTATCTGAAAGGTACAAATAGCCATCAGCTATGAGTGTATTTATTAAATTAGTAATTTGTTTTAGCGTACAATCTTTCATTATTCCATAAGTAGATAATTTATCAAAGTTAAATCTCAAAACCTTACTATTTTTAGAGCCTTTTAGAACCTCGGCGATCATAGTTACGCCAAAGTTTTGTCCCATTCTGTAAATGCAGGAAATAATCTTTTGAGCTTCCAATGTTATATCTACTATTTCTACATTGCCAGTACAATTTATACAATTATCACAGTTTTCTACTTCGTAGTTTTCTCCAAAATAGTTTAAAATATATTTTCTAAGACAGGAGGTAGTCATGCAGTAGTTAATCATATCATTTAGCTTTTTTAATTCTATTCTTTGTCTATCAAAGGAAGGTATACTTTGTTTTATTAAGAATTTTTGTATTTGTATATCTTGACCACTAAATAGGATTATACATTCACTTTTTTCACCGTCTCTACCTGCACGACCGGCTTCTTGATAATAAGATTCTAAGTTTTTTGGCATATTATAATGTATTACAAAACGAACATTTGATTTATCTATACCCATTCCAAATGCATTTGTGGCTATCATTAATTTTGTTTCATCATAAAGAAAAAGGTCTTGGCTTTCGCTTCTTTCCTTATCACCCATGCCAGCATGATATTTCCCTACAGAATATCCTTGACTTATAAGCTTTTGATGAAGGGAATCAACCTCTTTTCTAGTCGCAGCATATATTATTCCTGAAAGTTCCTTGTGTTTTGAAAGATATTTTGTTATAAAATCAAATTTATTCTCATTTTTTACTATTGAGAAGAATAAGTTATCTCTATCAAAACCAGTAATAAAACAATTTGGCTCTTTAAGCTCAAGTAAATTTATTATATCTTTCTTTACCTCATCTGTTGCAGTAGCAGTGAAAGCTGCAACAATAGGCCTTTTATCAAATATATTTATAAATGGTACAATTCTTTTATAACTAACTCTAAAATCATGACCCCATTGAGATACACAATGAGCCTCGTCTATAGCAACCATTGATATAGTTAAATCTTTAATTGCATTTCTAAAATAGTCCTGCTCTAATCTTTCAGGGGCCACATACAAAATTTTTAAATGTCCTGAAAGTGCTGACATTAAGATGTCATTTGTTTCTTTAGATGATAAGGTACTATTTATATAGCTTGCATTAACTCCATTTTCTCTTAAGGTGTCAACCTGGTCCTTCATAAGGGAAATTAGAGGAGTTATAACAATTGTTAGTCCTTTCATATAAAGTGCAGGTACCTGATAACAGATGGACTTACCTCCACCAGTTGGCATAATAGCAAAGGTGTCATTCCCATCTAATATACTTTGTATTATGTTTTCTTGTCCTCTTCTAAAAGATGAATATCCGAAGTACTTCTTTAATATATTAAATATGTTCTTGTCCATATTATGCTCCTTAAAACTAAAATACATATAGGATACTTTAAGAACCCTATATGTTAAACTTAACTCATGTATATTTCAAAATATTGAAATTTTAATTATTTTCATACATAAATAAGTTATTAGGTAAACTAAGATCTCTATATTTAATTATAAACAAAAATTAAAATAAATAAACTAGTTTAGAAACTTACTTTAAATATTCTTGCTTGGTTTTCCTGTAAGGTTATACTTATAGTTCCATTAGGTTCTAGCTTTAAGCTTTTTTTCTCTATAAGATCAAATAAAGAAGTAGCATTCATATCATTTGAGAACTCTATTTGAGAACATTCTTTAGAACAATTTAAAGCTACTATTATTTTTTCACTATCGGTATATCTTAAAAAAGCAAATAGTTTATTTGAAATGAAAAGTTGTTTGTATAAACCTTCTGTTAATGCTTCAGAATTTATTCGAATATGGCAAAGCTTTTTTATAAAATTATTCAAAGGTTTGTTTTCTTTAGAGTTTTTTAATTCATTAATTTTTAGTCTAGGTCTTAAATACTTATCAGAGTTATTTTGTTTTACACCAGTTATACCAAAATCACTTCCGTAATAAATTGATGGGATACCAGGTATTGTAAACAAAATAGTATATATAGGATAAATATTAGCTGCATCAATTAAAGTGCTGGCAATACGGTTAACATCATGATTATCAACAAAATTGTATAATGGAATATTTTTATATATACCGCCATCGCCAAATTGTCTATTTAAAGAGTAAGCTATCTCAAAGTAATTTAATGAATTATGACTTGAATAGAGTCCCTTGTAACACTCGTAGTTGGTAACAGAGTCCAATATATTTTTACTTGCAAAGCGTGTATAATCACCAAATATAATTTCCCCTAAAAGGAAGAAATCATCTGATATGCTTTTTGAGAAGTTGGATATTTCTCTTAGAAAGTTTATATCTATGCAGTCAGCAGCATCAAGGCGGATACCATCTATCTTGAATTCACTTATCCAAAAGTTTATTGCATTTAAAATAAAACTTTTCACCTCATTATTGTTAAAGTTTAGTTTGACTAAATCATAACAACCATTCCAGGTATCGTAGGAAAAATCATCATTATAAGGACTTTTACTGTTAAAATCAACACCAGAAAACCAAGTAGCAAAGCTGGAAGTTTGCTTATTTATAATCAAATCCATAAATTGGGGGAAGTTCCTTCCAACATGATTGAATACACCATCTAAAACTACCTTGATGCCATTTTTATGAAGCTTATTTATAAGTTTTTTTAAAGTGTCATTTGTCCCGAGTCTTCTATCTACTGTATAGTAATCTGCTGTATCATAACCATGAGATGTGGATTCAAAAACAGGTCCAAGATATAAAGCAGTTATTCCTAATGATTTTAAATAAGGTATCCAGTTTTCTATCTCCTTAAGTCTTGGTATTGGTTTAGAAGTGAAGTCATTACTTAAAGGTGCTCCGCATAAACCAAGAGGATAGATGTGATAAAAAATTGCTTTTTTAAACCAAGGCATAATTAACCTCCTTAAATATAGGTGAAGTTTAATGTACAGTCTTTATAGCAAGACCCTATAGTATTAATATATATATATGCAGAGCTTATGTTAAAAAGAAAATTTATAATAATAGTAATTCTTTTATAAAAATAACTGTATTAATATAATGAAAGTGATCGGAGATTTAAGTTGGTGAATTTATTTGAAAAAGTATTTTAAGGTGGACGCGTGGAATATTGTTGAGGATAATTTTATGGAGGAAAAAAACAAGATAAGTGAGAGTATATTTAGTATTGGCAATGGGTATATGGGGCAAAGAGGAAATTTTGAAGAGGATTATAGTGGATTAACTCTTAAAGGTACTTATATGGCCGGAATATACTATCCTGATAGAACGAGAGTTGGGTGGTGGAAAAATGGGTATCCAAAGTATTTTGCAAAGGTGCTTAATTCTACTAATTGGATTGGTATTAAGGTAAACGTTAATGGAAAATGTTTTGATATTTCAAGATGTAAAATTGAGAGTTTTAAAAGAGTTCTTAATATGAGGGAAGGCTATCTTTATAGGCAGGTAATTGCAACGTTTAAAGATGGTGAAAGGATAAAACTTGAGACTAAAAGATTTGTAAGTATAGTAAGTAAAGAAATTGGAGCTATAAAGTATTCCATAACACCTCTCAATTTTAGTGGTGAAATAAGTTTCTTTCCGTATCTTGATGGAGATGTAAGAAATGCAGATGCTAATTATGGGGAGAAGTTTTGGAGTGAAGTTTCAAAAGGGATAAGAAAGAATGAAGCACATCTTTTAATAAAAACTAAAAAGCTAGATTTTTATCTTTGTTCTTGTATGAAATATTATATTGTAAGTGAAAGTAAAAAACACAAACTAAGATATAAGGAGGCTTCGAAAGAGAAATTTGTTGGAAGCAAGATTAAGTTATGGCTTAAAGAAGAAGAGGAGGTATCACTTTTCAAATATGTTTCAAATGTCACTTCAAGAGATTTTAAAATAGAAGAACTTATAAATAAGGGAAAAGAGATATTAGACAGTGCAGTAAAAAAAGGTTTTGATAGCCTTCTTTATGAACAGGCCAAAGCTTGGATAAATAAGTGGGAAAAAAGCGATATAGTAATAGAGGATGACTTAGAGGCTCAGCAGGCTATAAGGTATAATATATTTCAATTGAATCAAACCTATACTGGAGAAGATTCAAGGCTTAATATTGGACCAAAAGGCTTTACTGGAGAAAAGTATGGAGGGGGTACTTATTGGGATACTGAAGCTTATTGTCTACCTTTTTATTTAGCAACACAAGGAAAAGAGGTTGCACGTAATCTTTTGTTGTATAGATATAATCAACTTGAAAAAGCAAAGGAAAATGCTAAAAAGATAGGTTTAAAAAAAGGAGCACTTTATCCCATGGTTACCATGAATGGAGAGGAGTGCCATAATGAATGGGAGATTACCTTTGAGGAAATTCATAGGAATGGAGCAATAGCTTATGCAATATATAATTATGTAAATTATACAGGAGATAAAGAATATTTAAAGAGATATGGTATAGAGGTGTTGGTTGAGCTATCAAGATTTTGGGAGGAGAGAGTTAATTTTTCTTGTGATAAGAATAAATATGTTATTTTGGGAGTAACGGGGCCAAATGAATATGAAAATAACGTAAATAATAATTGGTACACAAATAGAATTGCGGCGTGGACTTTGGAATATACAATTGAAATATTAGAGGAGTTTAAAAGTTATAGTGCTTTAAAGGTTAAAGAAAAAGAAGTGAATAAGTGGAAGCATATTGTAGAAAACATGTATTATCCAATTGATAAAAACTTGGGTATATTTTTGCAGCAAGATGGTTACTTAGATAAGGAGCAGCTAACGGTAAAAGATATACCTAAAGAAGAATTGCCTATTAATCAAAAATGGTCTTGGGATAGAATTTTAAGATCCTGTTTTATAAAGCAGGCAGATGTACTTCAAGGTCTATACTTTTTTCAACATTTATATGATATAGATACAATAAGAAGAAATTTTGAATTTTATGAACCTAAGACTGTGCATGAATCATCTCTTTCTCCTTGTATACATTCTATTTTAGCCTGCAAATTGAAAAAAATAGACAAAGCATATGAGCTTTATCTTAGGACAGCTAGATTGGATTTAGATAACTATAACAATGATACTAATGATGGGTGCCATATTACAAGCATGGCTGGCACTTGGATGGCAGTGGTTCAAGGTTTTGGGGGTTTTTATATTAGGAAAGATTTAATTTTCTTAGATCCTATAGTGCCAGATAATTGGAGAGGTTTTTCTTTTAATGTAATGTTTAGAGAGAAGTTAATAAAGGTGAAAGTAGATAAAAATTTTATTGAAGTTAAAAATGAAGGCGAAAACGCTATAAATATAATAATTAAAGGTAAGACATATAACCTTGAAGGAGGAAAAACTGTTATTCATAAATAAGGAAAAAGGCAGCTTTTATGAAAAATAATTGCTGCCATAAATTTATATAAGGTGATTATCTACTTACTTTCCCTGAACCGTCACCATTCATAAGTTTTATAATTTCATCTACTGTTGAAAGGTTAACATCGCCATTCATACTGTATTTTAAACATGAACCTGCTGTTGCAAATTCTATAATTTCTTGATTTGAAAAATTTGAGGTTATAGCATATATAAGTGATGCTGCAAAAGCGTCTCCTCCACCTATGTTATCTACAACATGGATGTCATATTTCTTTGCATTATAAAATTTACTTCCATCATATAGTACAGCAGTCCAATCCACATCTTCGGCTGTAAATCGGTTTCGTAATATAATAGTAGCGTATTTAAGCTGGAATTTTTCTACAAGCTTCTTTAATACGGTGTTACAATCATCACCGTCACCTTCTCCAATAGCCAGTTCAGCTTCCTCTATGCTTCCAAGAGCTACATCACAATATTGTAAAAGTTCTCTTATTGCTTTGCTGAAGGCAGCTGCATCCCATAAGTTTTCTCTATAATTTAAATCTATACTTACTGTTAGGCCTTTTGCTTTAGCAGCTTTTACCGCATCCAATGTGATTTTTGCACATTCATCTGAAAGTGCTGGGGTTATTCCTGAGAAGTGGAACCAGTCTGCGCCATCAAATATTTTGTCCCAATTGAAGTCTTCTCTTTTAGCTTTAGCTATTGCAGAATCTTTTCTATCGTAAACTAATTTTGCAGGTCTTTGAGATTCTCCATTTTCGCAAAAGTAAAGTCCAATTCTGTCGCCACCACGAACTATATCCTTTGTGTTTACTCCGTACTTTCTTAATTCATTTATTGCACACTGTGCTATAGCGTTGTCGGGAAGCTTAGTTGTGTAGCTAACATCTTTACCGAAAACAGCAAGTGAAACTGCAACATTTGCTTCGCTTCCTCCATAAAATGCATTGAACTGCTTAGCTTGAACAAATCTATTATAACCTTGTGGTGAAAGTCTAAGCATAATTTCTCCTAATGTTACTATTCTACCCATATTGTTCACTCCTTGTGATATTTTAATAATAAGTTTACTATATTTGTGTAAAATATCTTTACTCTATGTAACAAGCTGTAAAATACTCCACATTGTAGTTTGATTATATATTAAATAAGTACAAAATTCAATGTTTTTGTTAACCGATTTACATATATTATACTTGATAATTCTGTATCTCCTCGGTTTCTAATAGGTAGACATAAAATGTTTAGATAAAGTGCAATAAAAAATTGCTGTAGTAAGTTATTGCTACAGCAATTTATAAATAAAATTATTTTATATTCTTTGATAGATTATAAACATCATCTTTTACTTTTTGAACTTCATTGTCTTGAGCATCCTTAGTAGGGTACCAACCTTTTTGTTTCATAGTATCAAAAGCCCTGTACTGTGTTTCTTCGCTGCATTTAAGATTATTGACTAATACATTTCTTAAATTTTTACAAGAAGATTCTGTAATTCCTGAACTGTAAGATGATATTAATTGTTTTTCAGAAGATAAAATATCTTCAATTAAATCCTTTTCAGTCATCATAGTTAATGTACCATTCATAATAACTTACCTCCATATATAATTATTGATGTGAATCTAAATAAGCTTTTAGTGAATTAAAATTTTGTTTGTGCATTTGACAGCCTTCATCAAATACAGCTTTTAATTGTGGATCACTGCATATGCTGGAATATTGGCTGCATTTTTTATTAAGAAGAGCTTCAAGAACTATAGTATCTTGTATTACCTTGAGATTATTGCTTTCTATTTGTTTACTTTGAGTGCCTGTCATTTTAAAACCTCCTACTTTTTAAATTACAATACAAAAATATTATTTGTATTTGATAGTGAAATATGTATTTAAAAAAACAAAAAATAAAAAAGGCCGTCTTAAATTAAGACAGCAGGGAGAAGGCTAAGAGGTTAAGAGGAAACAGTAGTACCTTTTACTACTCGATTATAATCTTTCATATTTGCTAAATTTTTAACTTTAATATGATCTAATATATAATTTCTGTTGTTGCTATATAACAGTTCTGAAAATAAGTTATAAAAAAATGTTGTTGGAACATCGCCTAAACCTGAGAAATCTAAAGTTATATCGTCACCTTTACTCTTTAAAATGTGGTATTTTAGTACTACAGCATCCTGACAAGAGAATTTATCACCTAACATGCTTTTTACATTTATTACTTTTTCCATAAATAAAGACCTCCTTTATAGAAATTATCTAACATCTATCTTATGAATCTATTATATAACAGTTTGTTCTATTTGTCAAACTTTTAACAAGGAAAAAATCAATTATTTTTTTGTCTCTAGATAAGTATAAATCCAGCATTGGTAATTTGAGAAGAATTTTAAATTACTTTAACTATGGAGTAATAGCTTGATTTATTTCATTATATAGTCTAAAATTGCTATAGGAAATAAATATAGGATGTCTATAAAATAAAAGCCAATTTGTACATGTTTATAATTTAACACACGTATAAATTAATGAAGAAGTAGAGAACCTATATCAATAAAAATATATGGAGGATTGTAGCTTATGTCAGAGTGTTTTAAGTTAGAATTGAAAAATACAAAACCATACCTTCAAGATGAAGAATTAAAGAATCTAAAGCCAGCGGTAGCAGCTGCTCATGAGGCGATACATAATGGAACAGGTGCAGGTAATGACTTTTTAGGATGGGTTGATCTACCTGTGAATTATGATAAAGATGAATTTGAAAGAATAAAAAAATCAGCAGAAAAGATAAGAAACAGTGTGGATGCATTTATTGTAATAGGAATAGGTGGTTCATATTTAGGAGCAAGAGCTGCTATAGAGATGTTTTCACATTCCTTTAGCTCAAGTATTTCTAAAGAAGAAAGAAAGAACCCTGAAATCTTTTTCTGTGGTAACAATATAAGTTCAACTTACCTAGCTGATCTACTTGAAGCAATAGAAGGAAAAGATATTGCAGTTAATGTAATATCAAAGTCAGGAACAACAACTGAACCTGCTATTGCATTTAGAATATTTAAAGAATTACTTGAAAAGAAATATGGAAAAGAAGAAGCTAAAAATAGAATATTTGCCACAACAGACGCTAAGAAGGGTGCTTTAAAAACACTATCAGATAATGAAGGCTATGAAACTTTTGTAGTACCTGATGATGTTGGGGGAAGATATTCAGTATTAACAGCTGTTGGACTTTTACCTATAGCAGTTGCTGGAATAGATATAGATGAAATGATGAAAGGTGCAGCTAAAGCTAGAGAAGTATATTCAGAACCTGATCTTGAAAAGAATGAGGCTTATCAATATGCCGCAGCTAGAAATGCACTTTATAGTAAAGGTAAATCTATAGAAATGGTTGTTAATTTTGAACCATCACTTCATTATTTCGGAGAATGGTGGAAGCAATTATTTGGAGAAAGTGAAGGAAAAGATGGTAAAGGATTATTCCCAGCAGCAGGAGATTTTTCAACAGATTTGCATTCAATGGGACAATATATACAAGAAGGAAGAAGACAATTAATTGAAACCTTCATTAATGTAGTTAATCCTAAGAAAGAAGTTACAATACAAAAGGATGCTGAAAACCTTGATGGATTAAACTTCGTAGCAGGAAAAACTATGGATTTTGTTAATAAGCAGGCATTTATGGGAACTGTTTTAGCACATCATGATGGAGGAGTTCCAGTAATGGTTGTAAATGTTCCAGAACTTACAGCATATTATTTTGGATACATGGTTTATTTCTTCGAAAAGGCATGTGGAATAAGTGGATATTTATTAGGAGTTAATCCATTTAATCAACCAGGAGTTGAAGCTTATAAGAAAAACATGTTTGCACTATTAGGAAAACCAGGTTATGAAGATTTAGCTAAAGAGCTTAACAATAAATTAAAATAGTAACGTAAAAAATAGGGAGCTATACGCTCCCTATTTTTATAATAATAAGTGAAGAAAACTGTTTTCACTATTCTTAAAAAGAACATTTATACTTAATGCTTCAGCGATATAGAATTTACTTGCAGTTCTAATTTTTTCGCTTCCAGCATTATATTTATCAATACATACATTCCAAGTACTGTCTAGCGGTATTTGAATATCATGTGTGTTTGCGTTGTATATTACCATTATATCTTTAAATGCATCGTTGTTTGCATGATTCTTAAGAATATATCCTATAGAGTTTTTAGGCATATTTTGTGTTATTTCAAGGTGATTTTTTAAATCATTAGGATATACAAATCTAAAAGCAGAATGATTTTTTCTGAAGGCTATAAGGCTTATTACGTAATTTACCAAGTCTTTATTTTTATCTCTAAGATCCCAATCTATCCAATTTATTTCTTTAGCTGAGTTATAACTATTTGTTATTCCAAATTTAGTTCTTGCAAACTCTACGCCACAGTGGAGAAAGGGAATTCCTTGAGAAGTTAAAAGAATGCCTATAGCTAATTTTATTTTTTCTTTACGTATATCATCATTGTCATGGGGATTGGAAGTACACAGTTTATCGTATAAAGTGTTATTATCATGGCAAGAAACATAATTTATAGACTGAGAAGGAGAAGAAAAAATTTTTTTATAATCTTTAACATCTAAGCAACAGCCTAATGTAGTGTATAGTATGGTTTTTTCTAGATTAAATTTCCCGCTGATAAATCCAGTATCTTTTGGTATAAAAACACTTCCCTTTAAGGCATCGCGTATTACATCATTAAAATAACCTATTTCAGGAGTTTTTGAGGAATTTAATATAATTGCTTTTCTTGTCTTTTCAATATTAGTAGTTAAATCCCAGCCTTCTCCATACAACATTATATTACTGTTTATTTTGTTTAATTCGTCTCGAAGTTTATTCATGGTTTCAATATCATGAATTCCCATGAGATCAAATCTAAAACCATCTATATGATATTCTTTTACCCAGTATTTAATTGAATCTAATATAAATTTTTGAAACATATAGTGCTCTGATGCAGTATCATTGCCGCATCCAGTTCCATTTGAAAAGGAATTGTCATCATTGCGCCTTAAATAATATTCTGGAAAAATTTTTTCGAAGTTATTTTCTTTTTCATTCCAAAGATGATTGAAAACCACATCCATGTTTACGCATATCCCATTTTCATGTAATGTTTTTATAAGAGTTTTAAGCTCGTATATTCTTGACCTTGGGTTATAGGGATCTGTAGAGTAAGCTCCTTCTGGTACATTGTAGTTTTGTGGGTCATAACCCCAATTGTAGTTAATAGGATTAGTTTCGTCTATACTTTTATAGGAAAAATCGAATATTGGCATTATCTGAACATGGGTTATACCGAGAGATTTTAAGTACTTAATTCCGGTTGGAATATTATTTATGGTTTTTGAGTTTTCTTCGCAAAGACCCAAGTATTTTCCTTTGTGAAGAATTCCGCTATTAGGATTTAGTGAAATATCGTTAATACTTATTTCGTATATTATAGCGTCAGTGAAATGTTCTATACTTTGGGGCACGAAATCTTTTTTCCAATTTGGGGGATTCGTGCTATAAGAATCTAGTATTGCCCCCCTTAGCCCATTTATTCCTACAGCTTTTGCATAGGGATCAACTACTTCTTTTGTATAATTATAAATTGTAACCTTATAATTATAATAAAAGTTTTTGAAATCTCCTTTTAATATTAAAAACCATAAACCATTGTCCTCTTTCATTTTTATAGAAGTTGCAGGTTCGTTTGAAGTAATGTCATGATTATAAAGTAATAGTTCTATACTAGATGCACCAGGAGACCATATTCTGAAGGTTGTTTTTTCTCTTGTATAGGTGATTCCAAGCTTGCCGTTATAAGCATATTTATTATTAAATTCTGTAGTAGAAAATAATTTATAATAGCTGCACTTTAAGGTTACTTTATCATAACTTACATAATAATTTTTTTTTATATCAATATTATCAATCAAAAGACATACGTTATTTTTATAAAGTCTATATTCGTTTATTTTAATTTCACCATCAGTATTTCGAACAGTAATTTTTGATAAAAGAAAATTAGTAAAATCGTCGATTTGGAATTCTATTTTATTAAATTGAGTAACAAATGCATTGCTAATTACCATAAGTTCCTCCATAAAAATTTTTAGAAATGTATAAGTTCATACATTATATAATATAAAATTATGGGTAAAAAGTAAATAATTATATAACATTTTTTGGAAAAGTAGTATAATATATATAAAACAATTTGTGATTTATGGCATGTGTTTCTAATTCAAATACTCTAATTTGGATTTTTAAACATGCATAATTAATATACTTAGTATTCAGGGGATGATCTTATGAGCGATTTTTATATTGAATTTGATAAAGAAAGCCCACAAAACAAAGAGCAGGAGATAAGAATATGTGTACATGGAAATACCGAGGGAGAATTTTTATATAAGTTTATTGAGGGATTTCGTGGAAAGTGGTCAATAGTTCAAGATTTTTCAAAAGAAAATGAAATTTCATGGATACCTAAAAAGGAGGGTATTTATACCATAATGGTTCAGATATCAAAAGATATTAATGGACCTTTTGAGTTTGTTTTAAGAGAAGACTATGTTATAGGAGATAAGTATAAAAATATTATAAAAGCACTTATTATAGATAAAAAAAGCCTAGTTGTAGGGGAAAAGATAAATGCTAGAGTGGATGCGGTAACATCAGAAAATATACTATATAGATATTGTATAAAAAATGATTTTGAAACAAAAATTTTAAGGGATTACAGTTGCAAAAATGATATATCGTGGACAGCTACAGCACCGGGAAAATATACTTTGATGGCAGAGTGTAAAAATAGTAACTCAATTAATGAATTCGATTCTAAAAAAGAAGTTAGTTATGAGGTTAAGGTTATAAATAAGGTTCAAATAAGGGATTTTAAATGTTTGAATGATGAGCTTTTTTGTGATTCTGAAATTACTCTTGAGGTTGATGCTGTTCATGAAGATAACAGGATGATCTTATATAAATTCATGAAAATGGACAAGGATGGAAATATAAAATGTCTTCAAGACTATTCTACTAAAAAGATATTAAGCTACATAGAAAAAGGTTATGGTGAGTTTAGAATATTATGTTTTGTTAAAGATATGTATTCTCAAAATAAATTTGATGATAGGGCAGTAATAAGCTATACAGTTAAAAAGTACAGAGATGTTAAAATAAAAAGTTTTACTACAGACCTAAGTTCGCCACAGCTTTTAGATACTGATGTGCAGCTTAAGGCATTAGCAAGTGGGGGAAAAAGACTTGTATATAGGTATATTATAGAAGGAAAAGATATTGAAGATAGTGGATATGTGTATGAAAGTGTATATAATTGGAAAGAAAAAATAGCTGGAGATTATATAATAACGCTTATGGTAAAAGATGAATCTTCTAAAGAAAAATATGAAGATATTAAAAAAATAAACTTTGTGATAGATGAAATAAGAAGGCCAGCTGTAAAGATAAAAGATATAATAGTTGATGGAGATAGAGAAATTATTAAGGGGGAAGCTTTAAAACTTAAAGTAAAAGCAGATGGTGGCTTTGAGTTAAGATATGGGTTCGATGTTGAGAAAAGTGGAATAAAGGTTCAAGAAATATCGTACGGAAATCTTTGTTCAGCAAAATTTAAATTTAATGTGCCAGGTACATATAAAATAAATGCGTATGTTAAGGACAAGTATTCGGAAAAGAAATATGATGCTCATGAAGAAGTTTTTATAGAAGTATTTGATTATATGCCAGCATGTATAGATTACGTACTTATAAATAACAACAATTATTACATGGTTGGAAATGATATAGAAGTAGATACTATATTAAAAAACACTCAAAATATGGTCATTAGATATATACTTAAGGTTGATAAGAGAGTTATTCAGGATACTGGATATATAGAATCTAAAAAATACAAGTTTATCCCAAAGTGTACTGGAAAATATGAGATTGATGTGCTTGCAAAAAATAAAAAGAGCATTGAAGTTTATGATGATAAAAAAATAGTAAGTGTATTTGTGCATGATGTTATGCCAATAACAGATACAAAAATACTTTGTGATAAGGGAAAACCTGAGCTTAATGAAACTGTTACATTTAAGGTTAAATGCGATGGAGGGAAAGATGTTTTGTATGAGTTTTACTTAATGGAAAATGGAGAATGGAAACTTATGCAAAAATACAGTAGAAAAAGTTTTTACTCATTTATGCTTTTTAACGAAGGAAAATATAAAGTTTTAGCACTTTGTAAAAGCCAATTTAATATGGCTTCTTATGAAGATTATGATATAATGGAACTAGAGGTTTAAAGTCTTTTAATAATTAGGACGATAATTATTAAAGCTTAAAATTTATTTGAGAGGTGATATTGTGTCTATAAGTAATGATTCTAATGTACAAAATGCTCAGAGATTACTTGAACTTCAGTTATTGACACAAATGTTTAAGAGTTCTTCGTCAGGTATGACGGGAAGTGATAGTAGTAAAACAAATTCCAGTAGCTTTGAGTTTATGATGGAGGGTCTTATTAATTCTATGCAAAAAGCTGATGGAAAATATGACTTAAGTGGATTAGATAATATATTTGGTGGTAGTAGTGATTTAAGCAAACTTGGGTATAATAAAGGGTATAACATGAACACTATTAAAGCTAAGGATGTACAAAATGTAGCAAGTTATGTAAAAAATGCTACTAGTTCGGGAAATGTTTCTATAGATCAGGCTGTTGATGAAGCATCAAAAAAATATGGTGTGGATAAAAAACTTATAATGTCTGTAATACAGCAGGAGTCTGGGTTTGATCCTAATGCTACATCAGGGGTTGGAGCTGAGGGATTAATGCAGCTTATGCCGTCAACAGCGCGAGAGCTTGGAGTAACTAACCCTTATGATGTTCAGCAAAACATAGATGGAGGAACTAAATATTTAAAGCAGCTTTTAAATAATTTCTCTGATATGAAGCTTGCTGTTGCTGCTTATAATGCTGGTCCAGGAGCGGTTCAAAGAAGCAATGGAAATATAGGTAGTCTTCCAAGTGAGACAAGAAATTATGTTTCAAAGGTTTTAGGCTACTATAATTCATAGAGCATATTCCCATAGGAAAAGATTTTTATTTTTCTATGGGATTTTTATATTACATATTGGAAAGGGAGAAATAATGGAAAGATTAGATAAAATCATATCAAACATGGGATATGGGTCTAGAAAAGATGTGAAAAAAATAATAAAAGATGGAAGAGTTAAGGTAGATGGCGAAGTTGTAAAAGATAATAACAAGCAATTAGATCCACAAAAATCAAAGATAATTGTAAATGGCGAAGAGATATCCTATAAAAAATACATATATTTAATGATGAATAAGCCAGATGGAGTAATTTCGGCTACTTCTGATGATTATGACAAGACGGTAATAGATCTTTTAGAGGTGGAGGATCAAGTATTTGAGCCATTTCCTATAGGAAGACTTGATAAAGATACTGTTGGACTTCTGTTTTTAACTAATGATGGTGATTTCAATCATAGGTTAATATCTCCTAAATGGCATGTTGATAAAGTGTATTATGCCAAAATAGACAAAGATGTAACCTCTGAGGATGTAGTGGCATTTAAAGAAGGCATAGTACTTGACGATGGGTATAAATGTATGAGTGCTAAACTAGAGGTTTTAAATAATTCTAAAGAGGGTTCGGAGGTTAAGGTTACTGTAAGAGAGGGAAAATACCATCAGGTAAAAAGGATGTTTGAAGCTCAAGGTAAAAAAGTAGTATATCTTAAAAGAATAAGTTTTGCAGGAATTAAGCTAGATGAAAACCTTGAGGAAGGGGAGTATAGAGAGCTTACAGAAGATGAAATGAAGGCTATAAAACAAAAAATAAAAATGCAATAGGAGAAGTCGAATATTAGGGAATTTAATAGCTGAAATTGTTTACCTATAATACATAATACATTGAATAGCTATTTATAATAAAGTTTGGAAAGGCTATTGATTTTTTTAAAACTGTTTACTATAATAGGTATGTAAGATAAATAAAAAGAATGAATAGCCCCCTTTTTATTTATTATGGCAGCCCAGCCCCAAGGGCTGTCTTTTATTTTGCCTTTTATTACATTGGACATAAATGTTAATAAAACTTTTGTGGCATTTTGAAATGAATAATGATAAAATTATGCTATAGTTTTGAAAGAGGTGTGTAGCATGTCTGAGTTTAAATCGAAATTGGAAAGTGAGACTCTGGATTTCTTGTGTGATGCCATATTAACATTAGAGAATCGAGAAGAATGCTATAGGTTTTTTGATGATATTTTTACTATCAATGAAATTAAAACTATAGAACAAAGGCTTCAAGTGGCTAAGATGCTTAAGGAGAAACATACATATTCAGATATTTCCGCGGAAACTGGAGCTAGTACTGCAACCATAAGTAGAGTTAATAGATGTATTAATTATGGAAGCGATGGATATAATATAGTTTTAAGAAGACTAGAAAAATAAATTAGTTGTTAAGAAAAAATCAGTATGAGGAATTATAGGATTTCTATTAAATTACGATTTGTAAGTACATGAAAATGATTTATAAGTCTAATAACATTATGGTAAATCCTATATAGGGAAACCAACTCACCCATTAAATTATACCTTGGTTTCCCTATAGCTTATACTGATTTTTAATTATGATTTATGATTATTGTGTACTTTTTTAGATGTTATAATATAAAATATTACGTATTGAGGAGTGGAGTAATTTATGGATTTAAAGAAACTGCTTAATGAAGAACAATATAAAGCTGCTACAAAGATTGATGGACCTATTCTTATACTAGCAGGAGCAGGAAGTGGAAAAACTAGGGTACTTACATACAGAATAGCACATATGGTTAAAGATCTCGAAATTTATCCGTCTCAAATTTTAGCTATAACATTTACAAATAAAGCAGCTAAGGAAATGAAGGACAGGGTTAAAGCACTTATTGGTGGAAATGAAATTGATAATATGTGGATATCTACTTTTCACTCCTGCTGTGTAAGAATACTTAGAAGAGAAATTGATAAAATAGGTTATAATAAAAACTTTACTATATATGATAGTGATGACCAAAAGGTTCTCATGAGAGAATGTATAAAACAGGTTGGGATAAATGAAAAAGATATAACAGAAAAAGAAATAATATCAAAAATAGGCTCGGCAAAAGACGGTCTTGTATCTGCAAATCAATATAAAAACCAAAACTCAGGTAATTTTAAATTAAATAAGATAGCAGATGTGTATCTCCTTTACCAGAAAAAGCTTAAAGAGAACAATGCATTAGACTTTGACGATTTGATATTCAAAACAGTAGAGTTATTTAAGAAGGCTCCAGATGTATTAGCATTTTATCAGAGGAAATTCAGATACATAATGATAGACGAGTATCAAGATACTAATAAGTCTCAATATGAATTTGCAAGGCTGCTTGCTTCAGCTAACAAAAATTTATGTGTTGTTGGAGACGATGACCAATGTATATATGGCTGGAGAGGTGCAGACATAAGAAATATACTTAATTTTGAAAAAGACTACAGAAATGCTGTAATAATTAAACTAGAAGAAAACTATAGATCTAAGGGTAACATACTTAAAGCAGCTAACGGTGTTATAAAGAATAATCCACATGAGCATTTAAAGAGCCTTAGGACAAGAAGTGAGGACGGAGCAAAGATTAAAGTATATAGGGGAGAAACTGACCTTGATGAAGCAAGCTTCGCAGCCTTTAAAATAAATAAGGAAGTAAAGGAAGAAAAGCGCAGTTTCAAAGATTTTGCAATACTATATAGAACAAATGCACAGTCACGTGTTTTTGAAGATATTTTTATAAAGAGAAACATACCATATAGAATTATTGGTGGACTTAAGTTTTATGATAGAAAAGAAATAAAAGACATAATGTCTTATCTTAAGCTTATAGGAAATCCACTTGATAACATCAGTCTTAAGAGAATAATTAATGTTCCCAAAAGAAGTATAGGGCAAACTACTTTAGGAAGGCTTCAGCAATTTGCAGATGAGGTTGAAGAATGCTTATATGATGCACTTTTAGACATAGAAAATATACCAGGCATACCTAAGAGAGCTATCTCTTCAATTAAAGAATTTACAGGAATGATAAATAGTTTTATAAGAAGGAAAGATGAGATAAATGTATCTGTTTTAATAAAAGAAATTTTGGAACAAACAGGTTATTTAAATGAACTTAAAGCATCTGATGATATTCAAGATAAAGCTAGAATAGAAAATATAGAGGAATTGGTAAATGCAGCAGTAGATTTTGAGGAAAATTCAGATGATAAAACTTTGGCAGCATTTTTGGAAAAAACAGCACTTGTTGCAGATGTGGATAATTATAATGAAGATGCTGATACAGTTGTGATGATGACTGTCCATAGCGCAAAAGGATTAGAGTTTCCAGTTGTATTTATGGCTGGAATGGAAAATGGAATATTCCCAGGCATGGCTTCGTTTAATAGTGAATATGAAATGGAGGAATCTAGAAGACTTGCTTATGTAGGTATAACGCGTGCAAAAGAGAAGTTATATATGACATCTGCAAAATTAAGAAGAGTATTTGGAAAAACTCAAGCTTTTGAAGAATCTGATTTTATAAATGAAATAGATGAAAATTTAAAAGAGTATGTAACTCTAGATGGTGAAGGCAGAAGAAAAAAAGATACTACAGGTTTGTTCTCCACAATAAGTAGCGATATACCACCTAAAAATGCTATGTTTTCAAATTTTATGTCCAAAAGCGGGTTTAATGCTAATGAAATGATTAAAAAGTCAGTGAAGGAAGAAAAGAAGAGTATTAAAACCTTAAATGAAGAAGATGCTGTAAAAGGAGCTAAGGTAGTTCACATGAAATTTGGTAAAGGTACAATAATAACTACAAGTAGAGCTGATGGACACATAAACTTGACAATAGCTTTTGAAAATATGGGAATTAAAAATTTAAGGCTTGATATGGCGCCGCTTCAACTTTTGTAGTAGGTTCACAAAATTTTAGTGAGGTAGTAAATATGAACGAAAAAGAATCAAATATTTTAAGAATGCAGGAACTTATAGAGGAACTAAATAAATATTCATATAGCTATTATGTATTGGATAATCCAATTGTAGCAGATAAAGAATATGATAAGAGATATGATGAACTTGTAGAACTTGAGGAAAAAACGGGTATAACATATCCTTATTCACCAACAAATAGAGTTGGTGATGTCATTTTAAAACAATTTCAAAAGTATACACATAAAAGTAGGCTTTGGAGTCTTGATAAGGCACAAAGCTTTGAAGAAATCATAGATTGGCACAACAGGAATAAAAAGGCAGTGGCTGAATATAATAGTAACCATGAAGATAAGCTTCCAGAGCTTAAATATGTTTTAACTAAAAAATTTGACGGACTTACTATAAACTGCACATATGATGAGAGCGGTGTTATGATAAAAGCTGCTACACGTGGAACTGGAGTTATAGGTGAGGACATAACTAGTCAAGCAAAGACTATAAAATCTATACCACTTAAGATAAAAAATGGCTCTGTGGTTGAGGTACATGGAGAAGCAATAATGACTAAAACTGCTTTTAATGAGTATAATAAAAAAGCAGAAGTACCTCTTAAGAATTTGAGAAATGGTGCAGCAGGAGCACTTAGAAATCTAAATGTAAGAGAAACTGCAAGAAGAAATCTATCGGCTTTTTTTTACGATGTTGGATATAATGAAGGTAAAGCCTTTAAATCCTACATGGAAATGATGAATTTCATAAAAGAGATGGGATTTCCAGTTGATGAATATTTAAAAGAGTGTAATACTATTGAAGAGATAAATAAAGAAATTCAATATGTAGGAGATATAAGAAGTAGTCTTGATTATGATATAGATGGAGTTGTAATAGTAATTGATGACTATAGAACAAGAGAATATCTTGGATATACCGTAAAATTCCCAAAGTGGGCAATAGCCTATAAGTTTGAGGCAGAAGAAGCTACAACAAAGCTTTTGGATGTTGAATGGAACGTTGGAAGAAGTGGAAGAGTTAGTCCAACGGCAATTTTAGAGCCTGTAGAGCTAGCAGGAGTAATTGTAAAAAGAGCTACATTAAATAATATGGATGACATAGGAAGAAAAAAAGTTAAGATAGGTTCAAGAGTTTTTGTAAGAAGATCAAATGATGTAATACCGGAAATTATGGGAGTTACAGAAGAGACAGAGGGAGAAACGAATGAAATAGAAGCACCAACAATATGCCCATATTGCGGCAGTGAAATAGTAAAAGAAGGTGTACATTTATTTTGTGAAAATACTTTGTCCTGTAAACCTCAAATGGTAAAAAGTATAGTTCATTTTGCTAGCAGAGAAGCTATGAATATAGAAGGCTTTAGTGAGAAAACAGCAGAACAATTATTTGAGAAATTAAACATAAAAAGTATATCTGACTTATATAGAATAACTAAAGAAGAATTAATGTCATTGGATAAGTTTAAAGATAAAAAGGCTAGTAATCTTATAAATGCTATAGAGAAAAGTAAAAAATGTGATCTTGCGTCTTTTGTTTACTCTCTCGGTATACCAAATGTAGGTAAGAAGACAGCTACAGATTTATGCAAGCAATTTAAAAGCTTTGAGAACATAAAAAAAGCTTCCTATGATGAACTTATTTTAGTTCAAGATATAGGCTCAATTGTTGCAGAAAGTATTGTTGAATTCTTTAAACAGGAAAAAATAGAGAAAAGTCTTAATGAATTATTTGAACTTGGAGTAACTCCATTTTATGAAGAAAGTGAAGTTGTTGAAAATGCATTTACAGGCAAAACCGTAGTTGCAACAGGAACGCTTCAAAACTACAGTAGAACAGCAATAAAGGAAAAGTTAGAGAGTCTTGGAGCTAATGTAGCAGGAAGTGTTAGTAAAAAAACTGATTATGTGATAGCTGGTGAAAATGCTGGTTCTAAATATGATAAGGCAGTTCAACTTGGAGTTAAGATATTAACAGAAGAGGAATTTGAACAATTAATAAATAATATGTAAAAAACAGAATAAACTGTTTACAAATAATAAAAAATGTTATAATATATGAACAGGTTGTGTTAGGGGGAAATAATATGGTTAAGAAAACAGTAGAGTGTTTAGGATGGGTATTTGTTTCTTTGACTACACTAGCTCTAATTTTTACTGTATTAACTACATATCAACTTGTAACTATACAATATTTCAATAACTATAAAATGTTTCAAAGTTTTATGATATGCACTATGCTTATTTGGGCCATTAAGATTTACGATAAAACTGACAAGATAAAAAGTTTGGTCTATTCTTTGTGTTGTGCTGCTATAGCAGTTGGAACTGCATTTTTTATGTATATTGGAGTGTTTTAAACAGGAATTTACATACTATGTTTTTATTTAGAAACCTTAGCGATTGACATAGGTAAATAGTAGATTGGGGATATTTATAATATACTTGATTTGTTATTTGCTATTTAAGGATGTCATTT
The DNA here is from genome assembly GCF_000008765.1 of Clostridium acetobutylicum ATCC 824. NCBI lineage: Bacteria > Bacillati > Bacillota > Clostridia > Eubacteriales > Clostridiaceae > Clostridium > Clostridium acetobutylicum. The sequence continues at coordinate 2,789,085 of NC_003030.1, read as the reverse complement.
GTTAGGGTTTTCTATTTAATTAAGCAAATAAAATTGTTAAAAAAATTTGAGATTATATGATAATAATTGTATAATTTAATTTAGTACATTTATATTGGGAATAAAGAAAGTGAGGTATATTATGTCTGTTTCTAAAAAAGATGTTGAATACGTGGCTGAACTTGCAAGACTTAGCTTTAGTGAAGAACAAAAAGAGGGATTTATGGAGGATCTTAATAGCATACTTGGCTATGTAGATAAATTAAGTGAATTAGATACCGATAATGTTGATATAATTGTAAACCCATATTATATTGAAAATAAATTCAGAGAAGATGAAGTGGAAGAATCTATGGATTTAAAGGATGTTATTAAAAATGCACCTAAGAATCTTGAAGAATACATAGTAGTACCTAAGATAATAGATTAATTTTTTTCGGGAGGTATAAATATGGAGCTGTATAAGCTAAAAGCGCATGAGCTTAAAGATATGATTTCAAAAAAGGAAGTTAAGGTTGAAGAAGTTACCAATTCCTTTCTTAATAGAATTGAAGAAGTTGATGAAAAGGTAAATGCTCTTCTATATGTTGCAAAAGAAGAAGCTGTTAATACTGCAAAAGAATTAGATAAGAAAATTGAAAGCGGAGAAAGCTTAAGTGGACTTTCAGGAGTACCTGTAGCAATAAAGGACAATATAAGTGTAAAGAATATGCAAAACACATGTGCATCTAAAATACTTGAAGGATATGTGTCACCTTATGATGCTACAGTTATAGAAAATTTAAAGAAAAATAATGGTGTTATAATCGGTAAAGCTAATATGGATGAATTCGCTATGGGATCATCTACTGAAAATAGCGCATTCAAAGTATCTAAAAATCCATGGAGTTTAGAAAGAGTTCCAGGAGGTTCTTCAGGAGGTTCCGCTGTTGCAGTAGCCTCTCTTGAAGCACCAATATCACTTGGTACTGAAACTGGAGGTTCTGTAAGACAGCCAGCATCCTTTTGTGGTCTAGTTGGTCTTAAACCAACATATGGAAGAATATCAAGATATGGAGTTGTTGCTTTTGGATCAACTTTAGATCAGGTTGGAATGTTTGCTAGAGATGTAGAGGACTGTGCACTTTTAACACAAAATATAGCAGGACTTGATAAGATGGATTTTACAACAGTAGACACTCCTGTTCAAGATTATTCAAAAAGTTTAAATAAGGACTTAAAAGGTAGAAAGATAGGTATTCCTAAGGAGTTCTTTGAAGAAGGTTTAGATGAAGGTGTTAGAGAGGCAGTTAAAGAAGCTATAAAGGTTTTTGAGGAAAACGGTGCAGAGGTTAAGGAGTGTTCACTTCCGTTATCAGACTATGCACTTGCTGCATACTATATTATTTCCTCGGCAGAAGCTTCATCAAATCTTGCAAGATTCGATGGCGTAAGATATGGATATAGAGATGCAGAAGCGGAAAATGCTTTGGATTTATATGTAAAGTCTAGAAGCAAAGGCTTTGGAGAAGAAGCTAAAAGAAGAATTATGCTTGGTACATATGTGCTTTCAAAGGGCTATTATGATGCATATTATAAAAAAGCTTTAAAGGTTAGAAGTTTAATAAAAAATGATTTTCAAAGAGCATTTAAAGAATTTGATGCAATAATAACACCTACAACGCCTACACCAGCATTTAGAATAGGTGAGAAGACAAAGGATGTACTTTCAATGTATATGTCAGATATATATACAGTACCAGTTAATATAGCTGGAATTCCATCTATATCTGTACCTTGTGGATTTGTTTCAGGTCTTCCAGTTGGACTTCAGATAATGGGAAATTATTTTAAAGAAGATACATTATTTAATTTAGCTTATAGTTACGAACAATCTACTAAATGGCATGATAAGATTGCTAATTTATAGGTAGGAGGGTGAAAAGATAATGGAATACGAAATTGTTATAGGTCTTGAAGTGCATGCAGAGTTGGCTACAAAGACAAAAATGTATTGTGGATGTACTGCAGAATTCGGAGGACAGCCTAATACGCATGTTTGTCCCGTATGTATGGGCCTTCCAGGCGCACTTCCTCATATAAATAAAAGAGCAGTTGATTACGGTATTAAGGCTGGTTTGGCATTAAACTGCTCAATAACTCATATTGGAAGAATGGATAGAAAGCATATATTTTATCCAGATAACTCCAGAAACTATCAGATAACGCAAGACGAACTTCCATTGTGTACAAATGGATATATAGAGATAGAGCTTGAGGATGGATCAAAGAAGAAAATTGGAGTAGAGAGAATACACATAGAAGAAGATGCAGGTAAATTACTTCATACGAATGCAGGAACTTTAGTTGATTTTAATAGATGCGGAGTTCCTCTTGCAGAGATAGTATCAAAGCCTGATATGAGAAGTCCTAGAGAAGCTGTAACCTATCTTGAAGAATTAAAGAGTATACTTTCATGTGTAGGAGTATCTGATTGCAAAATGGAAGAAGGATCACTTAGATGTGATGCCAATATTTCAGTAATGAAAAAAGGTGCTAAGGAATTTGGTGTTAGAACGGAAATAAAGAATATGAATTCCTTTAAAGCTGTTGAAAAAGCTCTTAATTATGAATATGAGAGACATATAAAAGCGATAGAAAGTGGAGAAAAGTTAACTCAAGAAACAAGAAGATGGGATGACGCTAAAAATGAGACAGCACCAATGAGAAGCAAGGAAGAGGCAAATGATTACAGATACTTCCCTGAAGGTGACCTTGTTACTTTAAACATAGATGATGAGTGGATTGAAAGTATAAGGAAAACTATACCGGAATTACCATATCAGAAAAGGGAAAGATTCATAAAAGAATTTGGAATACCTAAATATGATGCATCAGTTCTTACACTTACTATGTCTATGGCTGATTTCTTCGAGAAAACTGCAAAAATAAGTGGAGATGCTAAGTCAGCTTCAAACTGGCTTATGGGTGACATCTCAAAGATAATGAAAGAAAATTATGTATGGATTGAAGATTTGAAATTCACACCAGAACAGCTTTCAGAGCTTATAAAGCTTATAAATGAAGGAACGGTTTCTAATGCTATAGGCAAAAAGGTTATTATAAAAATGTTTGAAACAGGTAAGTCTCCTAAAAATATAATTGAAGAAGAAGGACTTATACAAAATAGTAATGAAGATGAAATTTTGAACATTGTTAAAGAAGTTTTGAGTGAAAATGAAAAATCTATTGAAGATTATAAGAATGGCAAGAATAGGGTTGTTGGATTTTTAATAGGCCTTGTTATGAAAAAGACAAAGGGGAAGGCAAACCCTAAAATAGTTAACAAATTAATGATTGATGAATTAAATAAGCAATAAAAAAAGGTTAAGCATTTTAGGTGCTTAACCTTTTTCATTATATAGGTTTATAAATTATTTTCTTCATTTTGGTCTTCAGAAATACCATCTATGTTGTTACTTTCTATATCTTTGCTTTTAGAAACAATAACTAAACTTCGGATTAATTTTTCCATTAAATAATTTTGGTATTTTAATTGTGATAATACCTTATGGAATAATATAAAGCTCCATATTCCAATAAAAGTAAAAATTAGTATTGCTGAAAGACCTGCTATTTCTAAAGCAATTTGCATTTTAGTACCTCCAAAGTAATAATATTATGTAATTATACAAACATTATTATAGCATAAAATTCACTATAAATGTTTATTTACTATGTAGATGGAAATAATCATATATAAACAATAAATTTTATATAAAGGTAGATATATATGAAGAATTTTATAAGAGTATGTATTGCATTTATGCTTGTGTGTTTGATATTAACAGGATGTGTTGAAAAAAAGGACGAAAGTATAAAGACCTCCAGTGAAAAAAAATACTTAGTTTACGATATTGGAGAAATTTCAGAAAATTTATATTCAATGAAGAATAAGAGTGTTAAAAATAATGAACTTCTTAACATGTTGTTTAGTGGACTTGTAAGAGAGGACTACAATACTATGGAAATAAAGCCGGGATTAGCAGATAAATGGTCTCTATCTCCTAATAAGCTGCAATACACGTTTCACATTAGAGAGGGGCTTAAATGGAGCGATGGGGATGATTTAACAGCACAAGATGTATATGATTTTTTTAAACAAATATTATCTTCTAAAAATAATAAATTATATGCATATGATCTGAATTGTATATATGGAGTTAATGGCTATGTTAATGGAAAAACTTCTTTTGATGGAGTTGCTATAAGTGCGGAAGACAACAATACTTTTCAGATAAGGCTTAATTCACCCTGTGATTACTTTCTGAAAAAATTAGCTCAACCTATTTATAATATAAGAAAAACTAATGGAGATTTAAAAAATTGGACTAGAGATTACGCTAAATTAAAGTATTCTGGGCCATATATAATTGATAAGATATCTAATAATACAGCTTTACTTAAAAAGAATAATAACTTTTTTTCAAAAGATGAAGTTAAAAAAGAAGAGTTTAAGGTTAAGTATCACTATAATGAAAAAGATGTAAGTGCATATTCAACTACTGATTTTGAAAACTCTAAAAATATAGATGCTTTTTCAAATCCTCCGCTCAGTGAAGTTAATAAGCTTAAAGATAAGGGAGAAATAGATGTATTTAAAACATGGAGAACAGAGGCGCTTTATTTTAATATGAATAATTTAAGTATAGGAAGTGATATTAATTTTAGAAAAGCTATCACATACCTTGTTGATAGAAATAAAATTTTAAAGTCCTTGTCTACTGATATTTTAACAAGTGAAAATACATTTGTTCCGTATGAACTTTTTAAATCAGGAAAATGTGAGGATGTATTTAAACAGCCTAATATAAATTTAGCAATGCAGTGTATTGATAAAACAAACTATGCATCAGGTAAAAAAATAGTATTAATTTATAAAGACAATCAAATTGAAAGAGAAATGTGCAAAAATTTTGTAAATGAAGTAAATGATATCCTGGAAGAGCAAAACAGAAATAAGTTGAATTTTGATATTAGAGGATATGACGAAAAAGCACTAAATGATGCTATAAAAAAAGGTAGATATGATATTTACCTTGGTGATTACAATATATGGTATAATAGCGCAGTAAGTTTTTTTGATATGTGGGATTCAAAATCACCATTGAATATAAATTATAAAAATGTTAATTATGATGATTATATATATTCACTTCATAATATAGATGGAGATAGTGATAATATTCTGAAAAAAATGGAGGAACAACTAGTAAATGATTTACCAGTAATACCTTTAGCGTTAAAAAATGATGTGGTATGTAGAAAGATGCAGTTAAAAGGTTTGAAAGAAAATAAATATGGAGAGCTTATAGTAAATTCATTAAGGTAATATTGTTAAATATAAAAACAGCATTACATCATTTATAGTGTAATGCTGTTTGAATCGCCTTAGATTAACAATTATAATGATTTTTGAATAAATACATAATTAGAAAAAATAAGAACATGTTATTATCACTGTAAAAGGATTTTTTTGATACTGCAAAGGTTCTCTTTTTCTTATTGTAAGTTATTTTTTTGAAAAATATTGAAGCTATTTCAGCACTTTTTGGTGTTGCGATAGTAGGCATTTTAAAATTACTCTCTTCTAGTAAATCGTCGGATTTTAAGGAGAAGTTTTTATACCTCTCAGCATCCTGTATTGATGGAACTTCTGGCCAGGATGGTATAATTCCGGATTCTATAATTTGATGTTTAAAGACATTTACGAGCATGCTTTCATAAGGACTTTTATTTTCACAGAGTTCGGATATTAATATACAATTCACAACATAAAGAACAACTTCATTGCAAGAAAATTTAATTTCCTTTTTATCAGAGTCTTTTATGAAAATACCTAATGATGGATTGTATAAATCACTTAAGGATGAATATATATTTAAAGCATATTCCTTAAACTTAAATATATTGGAGTTATTGTATAATAAAATAGAATTTAAACATAGTAAAGAGTGATTTTCTATATTGTCGTTTAAATTTATGTCACTGTAGTTTTCGCTTAAATATTCAAACACATCCATCAATAGTTCATAGCATTTCTGATTTTTACTATAATCATAAAATATGTTTAGAGCTAAGGTTAGTTTGTTTAATTCTGTAAATGATAAACTGTATAAGTCATTTCTGAAATTAATAAACATATCCAGAATATCTAAAGAAAAGTTTTTATATTCCTTAGAAAGCTTTTCATCTGACATTATGGAATATTTGTAATATGCACACATTAAAAATGCTTGATTGGAAAATTTGAAATTTTCATCTTTATTTTCGAGCTTGATTTCTGATATTAAATCACTTGAAATATCGGCTTTATCCACAAAAACTCCCTCGAAATTCCTCAGGTAAGAATTATAAAAATCTAATTGCTTTTTTATGATTATTAAATATAAATTACTCATATTGAATTTTTTGGGGTTTGTGTCTTTAAAATTGTTATAGTAGTCACATAATTCTAAAAGACTTAAACTCATATAAGCATTAGATGAAATTAAAATATCTTTTTTTATGTTTGAATTTTTCCACTTTAATTTATTGTTTAAAGAATAAAGTTTACAACTTGATTTTCTATACAAACTTATAAGTGGAGAAACGGATTTAAATGTGTTAATATCATTTAAAGAGGACTGCTTTAATTTTAAGTCCTTTGTAGGTATTTTAATTCCACAATTAGAATTAAAAATTATATCCTTTATGGATTCTTTTGATAGGTGAACCAACTGATTTTTTATGGAATTCTTATTAAGTGAATTAAGCCTGAAAAATGGTCCTATATATTTCAAAGGCTGCACCATCCTAGTATAATTAATCTATTATATAATATGAGTTTAATTTAAAAATTGTGCTAAGTTGCTTAAAAAAATTAAAATCTAAAAGGAGAGGGAAAAGTGAAAAAAATAATAATTGCAAGTAACAACCAAAATAAAATACGTGAGATAAAACAAATATTAAAAGAATTTGATTTTAATATAGTATCACTTAAGGAAGAAAACATAGATATTGACGTAGAGGAAGATGGAAAAACTTTTATAGAAAATGCATATAAAAAAGCATATGAAATATATAAAATGAGAAAAGACTGCATGGTAATAGCAGATGATTCAGGTCTTACAGTTGATGAGCTTGAGGGCGCACCTGGAATATATTCGGCTAGATTTGCAGGAATACATGGAGATGATAAAAAAAATAATGAAAAGCTCCTCTCACTTTTAGAAGGTGTTCCGTTTGAGAAAAGAAATGCTCAGTTTGTATGCTCTATAGTACTGATTATAGATGAGGCAAATTCAATAAAAGTAGAAGGTGAAATAAGTGGGTTTATAACAGATAAAGAAATCGGAACTAAGGGTTTTGGTTATGATCCTTTGTTCTATGTTCCGGAATTTAAAAAGACATTTGCTGAGCTTACAGAGGATGAGAAAAATTCTATAAGTCATAGAGCAATTGCTTTGGAAAAACTATGCAGTGAAATGAAAAAGTTGAATTGGGGTGAATAAAATGATTATATCAGTTATGAGTGATACACATCTTTCAAAACACTATATAAAGAAAGCATGTAGTAATTTAACAAATGTTGATGTTCTCATACATTTAGGGGATAATGTTCAAGATATAGATGAGATTAAAAAATACTATAATGGGGAATTAATATATATTAGAGGAAATTGTGATGATGAGAAAATACCTTCTGAAAAAACTTTTTTATTGGGAGGAAAGAAGTTTTTTATAACACATGGAGATAGATATGGAGTTAAGTATAGTATGATGAAATTAGAGTATAGAGCAAAAGAATTAGAGGCAGACATAGTCTTATTTGGTCATACACACATTTCTCAAATCGATTTTAATGATGGAATATGGTATATAAATCCGGGAAGTGTATCATACCCAAGAAATGCTAGTAATAGCACGGCTTACATAGAAATAGTTGATGGTGAAATACACCCTAAAATAAATAATTTATAAAAAAAATAAAAAAAAGGGTTGACGAAAGTCGGGATATAGTGTAGAATAATTTTTGTCGTCAAGCGATAAACAAAACGAAGACGACATCGGGGTGTGGCGCAGATGGGAGCGCGCGTGGTTTGGGACCATGAGGTCGCAGGTTCAATCCCTGTCACCCCGACCAATACAAGCGGGTGTAACTCAATGGTAGAGTGCTAGCCTTCCAAGCTAGTTACGAGGGTTCGATTCCCTCTACCCGCTCCAAAATATGCGTTTTTAGCTCAGTTGGATAGAGCAACGGCCTTCTAAGCCGTGGGCCAGGGGTTCGAATCCCTTAAAACGCACCATTTTAAAACTTTGGTGGGTATAGCTCAGTTGGTAGAGCGCCAGATTGTGGTTCTGGATGTCTAGGGTTCGAGACCCTATATTCACCCTGTTGTTGGGATGTAGCCAAGTGGTAAGGCACAGGACTTTGACTCCTGCATTCCGTAGGTTCGAATCCTGCCATCCCAGCCAATTTAAAAAATATAAAATATATGGTTTATTAGCTCAGTTGGTAGAGCACATGACTTTTAATCATGGTGTCCGGGGTTCGACTCCCCGATAAGCCACCAAATGCAGGTGTGGCGGAATTGGCAGACGCACTAGACTTAGGATCTAGCGCCTACGGCGTGGGGGTTCGACTCCCTTCACCTGCACCAATTAAAATAAAATAAGCGGGAGTGGCTCAGTGGTAGAGCGTCACCTTGCCAAGGTGAACGTCGCGAGTTCGAATCTCGTCTTCCGCTCCAAATATGCGGGTGTAACTCAATGGTAGAGTGCTAGCCTTCCAAGCTAGTTACGAGGGTTCGATTCCCTCTACCCGCTCCAAGCGTGCGTTTTTAGCTCAGTTGGATAGAGCAACGGCCTTCTAAGCCGTGGGCCAGGGGTTCGAATCCCTTAAAACGCACCATAAACCTGCGGGTGTAACTCAATGGTAGAGTGCTAGCCTTCCAAGCTAGTTACGAGGGTTCGATTCCCTCTACCCGCTCCAAAATATGCGTTATTAGCTCAGTTGGTAGAGCACCTGACTCTTAATCAGGGTGCCCAGGGTTCGAATCCCTGATGACGCACCATTTTTAAAACCTTGGTGGGTATAGCTCAGTTGGTAGAGCGCCAGATTGTGGTTCTGGATGTCTAGGGTTCGAGACCCTATATTCACCCTGTTGTTGGGATGTAGCCAAGTGGTAAGGCACAGGACTTTGACTCCTGCATTCCGTAGGTTCGAATCCTGCCATCCCAGCCAATTTAAAAAATATAAAATATATGGTTTATTAGCTCAGTTGGTAGAGCACATGACTTTTAATCATGGTGTCCGGGGTTCGACTCCCCGATAAGCCACCAAATGCAGGTGTGGCGGAATTGGCAGACGCACTAGACTTAGGATCTAGCGCCTACGGCGTGGGGGTTCGACTCCCTTCACCTGCACCAATTAAAATAAAATAAGCGGGAGTGGCTCAGTGGTAGAGCGTCACCTTGCCAAGGTGAACGTCGCGAGTTCGAATCTCGTCTTCCGCTCCAAATATGCGGGTGTAACTCAATGGTAGAGTGCTAGCCTTCCAAGCTAGTTACGAGGGTTCGATTCCCTCTACCCGCTCCAAGCGTGCGTTTTTAGCTCAGTTGGATAGAGCAACGGCCTTCTAAGCCGTGGGCCAGGGGTTCGAATCCCTTAAAACGCACCATATATTTTTAAAAGTCTTAATGTGCGTTATTAGCTCAGTTGGTAGAGCACCTGACTCTTAATCAGGGTGCCCAGGGTTCGAATCCCTGATGACGCACCATTTTTTAATTGAATGCAACGGGGTGTGGCGCAGATGGGAGCGCGCGTGGTTTGGGACCATGAGGTCGCAGGTTCAATCCCTGTCACCCCGACCAATATATATAAGCGGGTGTAACTCAATGGTAGAGTGCTAGCCTTTCCAAGCTAGTTTACGAGGGTTCGATTCCCTCTACCCGCTCCAATTTTTTGAACGTATTTTAGTGCCCATAGCTCAGTTGGATAGAGTCGCAGACTTCGAATCTGAAGGTCGGGGGTTCGATTCCCTCTGGGTGCACCAGAATATAACTGAATTAAGGCATTACGTAAGGTTGATATTTATATCAGCCTTTTTTTATTTGGATTTAATATGCTGATATTTGTATGTAGCTTTTTTAGTTTGCAAAGGAGACTCAAATATAAGTAACAAATATCTTTAAAAATAATATAAAAATTTTAATAGAATAATAGCATGTCAAAGGATGCTTTAAAAACATTATGACATGCTATTTATTACAATGTTACATAATTTAAATTAAAATATTCTCTTTGCTATAGAATATGACCTAACAGGTGTTTCATGAACATTTTCACCAGTTTTTGGAGCTTCTATCATATAACCATTACCAGAATAAATAGCTACATGGTAAGGATCAGATGTAGAACCAAAGAATAATAAATCTCCCGGTTGCAAATCTGTAACAACAGTTCCATATTTAACTTGATCTCCTGTATAATGTGGGAGATTTACTCCAAAGTGTGCATAACAATACATAACTAAGCCTGAGCAATCAAAGCCATTAGGAGTATCACCACCCCATACATAAGGTACACCTATAAATTTTCTTGCATAGTTTACTAGCTGTGTTCCTTTTGAGTTAGAGGTGTCAACAGTAATATTAGCTTCAGAGTAAACTTTAGAATTATCATTTCCTATAGCCCAAACTCTTAAGGTATGATTACCGTCAGGTAGGTACATATAATAATCATATCCAGAATAATCGGCATCAGGATACTCAGGAAATGCTTGTTTAACATCAGGTCTTGATAATCCAAAGCCGTCACCTTTAACTAAAGTTTTTTTCCAGGTACCATCAACATATATATCGATTGCCTTTATACCAGAAGCATTTAATCCCCAGCCTCTTAATCTTATTTGGGATTCGTTGAATACTTGTCCATTAGAAATTTCTAAGTTTGTTCTAGGAATCAAATTATCAGCCTTAGAACTTATAGACGGTGTGATAATTACAAAAGCTACTAAAAAAAATAATAAACTAATAATTTTTTTTGTGTTTTTCATTTTTTACCTTCCTTTCAATATATGATATATTTACATTATATACCAATATATGTAAGTGTCAAGCGACGAAAAATGGTAAGATATATAGTAATAGTATGAAAGATACTAAAATCTATTTAATAATGTAGTATAATGCTTTTTTAATTAATGGTTTGTTTTACATATGAATACATAATTGGTACAATTAAAATACATTTACTAATACAAGGAGGTAAAAATGAGGAGGCAAATGAAAAAGATATAGTTGAATTTAAAAGCTATGGCAAGTTTACATCACAATATTATTGGGGAGGAGGAGCATATAATGTTGAAAATTTTGCTTACAAAATAAAAAGTTTACTTTAGGTTAAATATAAGCTTCAACTCAAAATAGAACGTTTGGGCTTATATTATTTTTTGCACTTAAAGAAATATGCTTTTTATATATTTAAGAACTTTTTTATAGTAAAGCCACTTATTAGAGCTCCTATAATTGTTCCAGTAAGCAAAAAAAACCATGACATGGTTGTAAGTATAAAAGATGGGGGTATTAAAGTTAAGAATACTTCTATTGAATAAGAAGCGATATTTTTATATATAAAACTGTACAATAAAAAAATTATTATTAATGATATCATAGTGCCTGAAAAACAAATTATCATTCCTTGAAAAATGAAGGGCCATCTAATAAACCAATCTGTTGCACCAAGGTACTTCATTACACTAATTTCTTCACGTCTTGAATATATAGTAAGTAATATTGTGTTTTTAATCAAAAAAATTGATATTACTGAGAATATAATAAAAAGAGGAATTCCAATCAATTGAGCTACTCTAATAATAGCCGTAAGTTCTTTTTCGATAGAAGCATTTTTATCAACCTCTGATATTCCTTTTAAACAACTAATCTTAGCAATTATAATCGGAATGTTTTCTTCACTATTAACTCTAACCGTATATGATTCGGGTAGAGAATTTAATAATATATTTTTGTATCTGTTACCTAAGTGCTTTTTTAAATAGTATGAGATTTTCTGTTTGCTCTCAAAATCAATATTAACGATACCATCTAATGCCATTATTTTATTATGTATTCTTTGCCTATCTGCGACTTTTATATTGTTATTTAGAAACACCTGTATTTCTCGGTTAGGGGCAGCTCCGGAAATTCCTAGTTTAATATTACATAGCAAAAGAAAAAATATTTCTAAAATAAATATGCTGCATAAAACCGTAGTTATAGAAGCAATAGTAATAGAGATATTTCTAATACTATTTTTTAATGCATCTTTAAAAAATAATTTCAAGGTGTTAATTATCATAGGTATTGCTGCCTCCTTTTTCTAGAGAATAGTACATTTTTAACTTATCAAATATATTTGATTTTATTTATAAATTATACAACAAAAAGCATTTATTAAAAATTTTATAACATCGGGAGACTATATTCATATTAAAGTTCTCTCTTTTAAGTTTTATTATTAAAAATAATAGGTTATTAAATTTAAAATTTATTTGAAATAATTTTAACGCTTATATATAATTAATCATATACAAATTTATTTTTATCAAGGGGGCAAAAAAGTGGTTAAAAAGTTTAAAAGAGTATTAGTGGCAAATAGAGGAGAAATAGCAATAAGAATTTTTAGAGCTTGTCACGAACTAGGTATAAGAACTGTGGCTATATACTCAGAAGAAGACAAACTTGCTCTGTTTAGAACTAAGGCAGATGAATCTTATCTTATAGGACAAAACAAAGGTCCAGTAGATGCATACTTAAATATTGATGAAATAATTAATTTAGCGTTAAAAAAAGGGGTAGACGCTATACATCCTGGATATGGATTTTTATCAGAAAACTCAGAGTTCTCTAGAAGATGTACTGAGGCTGGAATAGAATTTATAGGTCCAACTGGGGATATGATGGATAAGCTTGGTGATAAAATTAACTCAAAGCTAGCAGCTAAAGCAGCAGGTGTAAAGACGATACCTGGAGTTGAAAAACCAATAGAGACAGAACAGCAGGCTATTGAATTCGCAAGAACATGCGGATATCCTGTTATGGTTAAAGCAGCAGCAGGCGGCGGCGGAAGAGGTATGAGAATAGTTGAAAAAGAAGAAGATTTAATTGCTGCTTGTAGAAGTGCAAAAAGTGAAGCCAAAAAGGCTTTTGGAATAGAAGACATATTTATAGAAAAGTATCTTGAAGGACCAAAACATATTGAAGTTCAGGTGCTTGGAGATAAGTATGGTAATATTGTTCATTTATATGAAAGAGATTGCTCTGTTCAAAGGAGACATCAGAAGGTAATAGAACTAACTCCAGCGGTTTCAATGTCTGAAGAAAAGAGACTTGAAATTTGTGAAGATGCACTTAAAATCGCACGATCAATAGGTTATAGAAGTGCGGGAACATTAGAGTTCTTACTAGATAAACATGGAAATCATTACTTTATAGAAATGAATCCTAGAGTACAGGTAGAACACACAATAACTGAAATGGTTACTGGAATAGATATAGTACAAAGTCAAATTTTAATAGCAGAAGGTTATAAACTTAACTCACCTGAAGTCGGAATAAATAGTCAAGAAGATATACACGTAAATGGCTATGCTATACAGTGTAGAATAACAACAGAAGATCCGTCTAATAGTTTTGCTCCAGACACTGGAAAAATAGATGTCTATAGAACTGGTTCCGGTTTTGGTATAAGACTTGATGGTGGAAATGGATTTACTGGTGCGGTAATAAGCCCTTATTATGATAGTTTACTTGTTAAATCTACTTCTTGGTCTAGGACTTTTGAGGATGCAATAAGAAAAGCTATACGTGCTATAAAAGAAACCTACATATCAGGGGTTAAAACAAACATAGATTTTCTTATAAATGTATTGAATCATGAAACATTTAGAAAAGGTTTATGTGATACAAACTTTATAGCTAATAATCCAGAACTTTTTGAAATTACGCCTAGAATAGATACTGAATTAAGAGTTCTTAAGTTTATAGGAGAAAAAGTTGTAAATGAAACTCATGGACATAAAATTGAAGTTGATGTTCCATCTGTTCCTAAATACGAGATAAAGGAACCATTAAGAGGAACAAAGCAGATACTTGATGAAAAAGGTCCCAAAGGTCTTGTTGAATGGATAAAGGATCAAGATAAACTTCTACTTACTGATACAACTATGAGAGATGCCCATCAATCATTAATGGCAACTAGGCTTAGAACCGTTGATATGGTAAAAATAGCAAAGGCAGAATCTGTCCTTGCAAAGGATTTATTTTCAATGGAAATGTGGGGAGGAGCAACATTTGATACCGCTTATAGATTTTTAAAGGAATCTCCATGGGAAAGATTAGAGAGACTTAGAAAAAGAGTTCCTAACGTATTGTTCCAGATGCTTTTAAGAGGAGCTAATGCAGTAGGATATAAAAACTATCCTGATAATGTTATAAGAGAGTTTATAAAACAATCTAGCAAATCAGGAATAGATGTATTTAGAATATTTGATTCATTGAATTGGGTAAAGGGAATGGAAGTTGCCATAGATGAAGTATTAAATCAAGGTAAAGTAGCAGAAGCTTGTATGTGTTATACAGGTGATATACTTGATACAAATAGAGATAAATACACTTTAAATTATTATGTTAATTTAGCTAAGGAAATAGAGAAATCAGGAGCACACATCTTAGGAATAAAGGATATGTCAGCGCTTCTTAAGCCATATGCTGCCCTTAAACTTATAAGAGCACTTAAAAACGAAATATCTATTCCTATACATCTTCATACGCATGATACAACAGGAAATGGTGTTGCTACGGTGTTAATGGCGGCTCATGCAGGTGTTGATATAGCAGATACTGCTTTCAATAGTATGTCAGGACTTACAAGTCAACCAGCTCTTAATTCAGTAGTAGCAGCTCTTAAAAACACTGACAGAGACACTAAGATGGATATAGGAGATTTACAGAAGATATCTGACTATTGGAGTACAGTAAGACCTGTATATAGTAAATTTGAGTCTGGATTAAAAGCGGTTTCGGCTGAAATATATAAGTACGAGATACCAGGAGGACAATATTCAAATTTAAAACCTCAAGTTGAAAGCTTTGGTTTAGGCCATAGATTTGAGCAAGTAAAAGAGATGTATAGAGAAGTAAATATAATGTTAGGCGATATAGTAAAGGTTACTCCATCTTCAAAAATGGTGGGAGATTTAGCTATATTTATGGTTCAAAATGAGTTGACGTCAGAGAATATTCTTGAAAAAGCTAAAGATATGCCTTTCCCAGACTCTGTAGTATCATATTTTAAGGGTATGATGGGGCAGCCTAAGGGTGGATTTCCAAAAGAACTTCAAAAAATTGTTCTTAAGGATGAAGAAGCTATTACCTGCAGACCTGGAGAGCTTTTACCAGATGAAGATTTTGATAAGATAAGAGTTCGTCTTAAAAAAGAAAATAAAATTGAACCGACAGATAAAGATGTAATAAGTTATGCATTGTACCCTGATGTTTTTGAAGAATACTTAAAATATAAAAATGAGTATGGTGATTTAAGTAGAATGGGTAGTGATGTATTTTTCCATGGATTAGCTGAAGGTGAAATATCTGAACTTGAGATAGCAGAGGGAAAAACTTTAGTAGTGCAGCTTTTGCACATAGGTAAATTAGATAAACAAGGAAATAGAACTCTTGTATTTGAGGTTAATGGTAATAGACGAGAGATTAAAATCAAAGATAAGGTTAGCAGTACTAAGTCTGAAATAGTTGAAGAGATAGTTATAGCAGATAGCTCCAATAAAAAGGAGATAGGAGCAAGTATACCAGGAAATGTAGTTAAGGTATTTGTTAAACCTGGAGATAAAGTAAAAAAAGGTGACAGCCTTATGGTAATAGAGGCAATGAAAATGGAGACAAATGTATCAGTAAGTGAAGATGGAACTGTAGGAGGTATATTTGTTAAAGAGGGGGACCAAGTACAATCAGGACAATTATTAGTTAAATTAGATTAGAAGTGATTTCTAGAAAACTTTATGATTAAATTGTGCTACAAAATAAAAGGCTTTATGATAGCACTTGGCGGAGGTATTAAATTATGGACAGAAAACTCTACTTGTCTAGTAGAAATAAGAAAATTTGTGGTGTATGCGGAGGTATAGGAGAGTATTTAAATATAGACCCTACTATAATTAGACTTCTATGGATAGTACTTTTATTTGTATTTGGCACGGGTATATTAGCATATATAGTATGTGCAATTGTTATGCCAAATGATCCTAATTATTAATAACAATAAAAACTCTTTATAGTAAGAAAGATGATTTCTGTGTTAATCAGAAGTCATCTTTTTTTATAATTATTTTGAATAAATATGATGGCACCTAAAAAGGATTGTATACATATAATGCCAATAAGCCTTTGTTAAAGTGATTGAGACATATATAGATAAAATTCGAAATTTTCAAAAAAATATTTTGAAAATTCGACATTGAAATTATCAAAAAAACATTAGATTGATTTTTAATTTAAAAAAATAAGGCTGCTAAAATTAATAGTTTAATATGAAAAAATTTACAAACAGTAAAAAAATATTTAGGGTAAAAAAATAGTAAACGTTTTCTTAAAATAAATAATAAAAGATATACAATAAAAATTAAAAAAGTTCTATTTTATGTTGCATATTTTTGATAATTGCATTATTATAATATTATTGTTAGGTAAATACGAATTACATATTACATAAGATTTGAAAGGGGATTAAAAATGGAAAGAATAGACAAGATGTTTGGTGAAAATGTATTTAATGATGCTGTTATGAAAGAACGTCTTACTAAGCCAACTTATAAAGCTTTAAAAAAGACTATAGATAAAGGTGAGTCACTTGATGTTACTGTTGCTGATGAGATAGCAAAAGTAATGAAGGAGTGGGCAATAGAAAAAGGAGCTACACACTTTACTCATTGGTTTCAACCGTTAACTGGTTTAACTGCAGAAAAACACGATGCATTTATAGATCCAGAAGGTTCAGGAAAAGTAATCCTTAAGTTTTCTGGTAAAGAGTTAATCAAAGGAGAGCCTGATGCATCTTCATTCCCTTCAGGAGGACTTAGAGCTACTTGTGCAGCTAGAGGATATACTATATGGGACTGTACTTCACCAGCCTTCATAAAGGATGGAACTCTTTGTATTCCAACAGTATTTTGTTCATATACAGGAGAAATACTAGATACAAAAGGACCTCTTCTTCGTTCTGTTGATGCTTTATCAAGACAAGCAATACGTGTTTTAAGATGTCTTGGTAATACTACTTCCCAAAAAGTTTTCCCTAATGTAGGACCTGAACAAGAATATTTTATAGTTGATAAAAAATCTTATGACGAAAGAGAAGACCTTATATTTACTGGAAGAACATTATTTGGAGCACCATCTCCAAAGGGTCAAGAACTAGATGATCATTATTTTGGTGTTCTTAAAGAAAGAGTTTCAGCGTTTATGAAAGATGTTGATAAAGAATTATGGGCTCTTGGAATAACGGCTAAAACAAAGCATAATGAGGTTGCACCAGCACAACACGAGATTGCCACTATATATACAAGTGGAAATTTAGCAACAGATAATAATCAGCTTGTAATGGAAATCTTGAAGAAAATTGCTTTAAAACATGGACTTGTATGTTTACTTCATGAAAAGCCATTTGCAGGAATAAATGGTTCAGGAAAGCATAACAACTGGTCAATGGGTACAGATGACGGACTTAATCTTCTTGAGCCAACTGATATGCCTCATGATAATAAACAATTCTTATTGTTCTTTACAGCAACTATAAAGGCTGTTGATAAATATGCTGATTTACTTAGATTTTCTGCTTCTAATGCAGGAAACGATCATCGTTTAGGTGCAAACGAAGCACCACCAGCTATAATATCAGTATTTGTTGGAGATCAGCTTGAGGATATCCTTGAACAGTTAGAGAAAGGAAAAGCTACAAGTACTAAAGGAAATTCAAAATTAGATTTAGCTATTTCTACAGTACCTGCTGTAGAGAAGGATGCAACTGATAGAAACAGAACATCACCATTTGCATTTACAGGAAATAAATTTGAATTTAGAATGCCTCCTTCTTCAAAATCTGTAGCAGAACCTAATACTGTATTAAACGTAATAGTAGCAGAGGTTTTATCTGAAATAGCAGATAGACTGGAAAAAGCTAGTAATGTAGATGCAGAGATTGAAGCAATTTTAACAGAAACAGTTAAAGATCATAAAAAGGTTGTATTCAATGGAAATGGATATTCAGATGAGTGGGTTAAAGAGGCTGAAAAAAGAGGACTTCCAAATATAAAAACAACTGTAGAAGCAACAAAAGCATTAATAGCAGACAAAAACGTTGCTATATTTGAGAAATTTGGAGTTTTAACTAAGAAGGAATTAGAATCACGTTATGAAGTTGCTCTTGAAAATTATTCAAAAGCAATAAATATAGAAGCTTTAACAATGATAGATATGGCTTCAAAAAAGATTATTCCAGCAGTTATAAAATATACAGCTGAATTAGCAAATTCTCTAAATGCTATAAAAGCAGCGGTTCCAACTGCAGATGTTTCTACTGAAAGTGATCTTATTAATAAAATTTCATCGCTTACAGGAAAGCTTAATTTTGATCTTAAAGAACTAAAAGCATCAACAGAAAAAGCTTCAGCTATTACTGATGCTTATGATCAAGCATATGCTTATAAATTTGATGTTTTTGAAAAAATGTCAGCTTTAAGAGAAGCCGCAGATGCTCTTGAAGTATTAGTTGATAAGAAGGCATGGCCTTTCCCAACTTACTCAGATTTATTATTTAATGTATAGATAATCCTATAACTTGTAAATTCATAGAGCTGCCTTAAGATGATTAAAATCATTTTAAGGCAGTTTTTTATTAATATATATTGAAGTTTAAATATATATCTTTGTTGAAAGAAATATAATATTAGTATATAGTGAAGCAAGATAGTTTATTAAAAAATACATGCATAAAATTTAAATTTAACAGTATTTATTTTGGAGGTTATTATGAAAGGTGCAGCGATTTATTTTTCTGGTACTGGAAATACAAAATATGTAGTAGAGTTATTAGTTAAAGAATTTCAAGAAAAAAATATACAGTGCGAAATGATTGATATATTAAAGGAAAAGGGAGTATCTAAAGAATATGATTTTTATGTTTTAGCTTCAGCTATTCATGTGGAGGTTTTTCCTGATATATTTGTAAGATGGATTAAGGAAAATCTACCGTCGGTAGATAATAAAAGATGCATTATTGTATCTACTCAGGCTTCATATATTGGATATGGTGGGAGGCAGATTAATAAACTTCTCTCTAATAAAGGGTATGATGTAATGATCACAAGATCAATACCAATGCCAAACAATTATTATCTTTCAAAGTTTTTTAAAGAAACTCCGAAAGATAGAAAAAAGGAAATGAAAGAAGAAGCTGTTCTTGAGGTTAAAAATATAGTGGATAAATTTTTAAAGGATGAAGGATATATTGAAAAACAATCAGCATTATTAACAGCTGTGTCTAAAGCTGCATATAAGGTTTCGCTTAAGCATTTTCATAAATGGCCTAAAAAGAGCCTAAAAGTTGATTATAATAGGTGTACAAAATGTAAAAGGTGTGTAAATGAATGTCCTACTAATAATATAACATTTGGCGATGAAATAGAATTTAGTAATAAGTGCATATCATGTTTTAGATGTGTTCAAAAATGTCCAGCAAATGCATTCTTATATAAAAATAAACATTTCAATCAAATGTAGATTAAAGGAGTTGATATTATTAAGGATATATTAATTATACATGACGAAATTACTAAGGATTTTGCATTTAAAGCGGCTTTGATAACAGGAAACTCAAGATACTGTACTGTAGATACATTTGAAAAAAAATATAGCGAATTTTATTATGTAGCCTTTATTATAAGTAAGATAGAAAAAAATTTGCAGGATTTTATAAGTTCAAATCTACAGTGGCTTAGTAAAAAGAAAGTTATATTATACTATCCTAATAAAGAAAATTTGATTTTGAAAGTTAGAAATATATTTATAAAATTTGATGTTGTGCTTGAGAAAAACTTTAGCAAAAGTGAAAGAGATGAAAATGCAGCTTTGGATTTTTTTATGGATATAAAAGA
Organism: Clostridium acetobutylicum ATCC 824; assembly: GCF_000008765.1. Taxonomy (NCBI): domain Bacteria; kingdom Bacillati; phylum Bacillota; class Clostridia; order Eubacteriales; family Clostridiaceae; genus Clostridium; species Clostridium acetobutylicum. The sequence goes on along the minus strand of NC_003030.1, from coordinate 2,768,860 downwards.
TATTATAGACAATGAAGGTAAGGAATGTCCTAATGAGCTGCTTAAGGATAAAATTGAGGAATTTTTTCTAAAGCACAATACATGTACTTTGTGCAGTTGCAGTGAAGGCAGGCCTATTGGAACACCAATAGAGTATATCTATGAAAATGGATTTATGTACTTTATAACTGAAGGAGGTAGAAAATACTTCAACATTTTGAAAAATGATAAAGTATTAATTTCAGTTTATGAAGAATATAGTGGATTCAACAAACTGAATGGATACCAGTGTTTTGGAAAGGCAGAAGTTATTGAGGATTACTCTAAAGAATATGAATATGCTATAGCTATGAAAAAATTAAATTTAAATAATATAAAGAGATTAAATATAATGCTTCATGTGATTAAGGTGAAACTTGAGAGGGTTGATGTCATATCATCAGAAATGAAGAAAAGTGGGTATGATGTAAAGCAAATATATTTTTTTGATAAATAAAAGTTGCCTTAAACAATTAGAGGCAACTTCATATGAATTATTTTTTTGTTTTCTTTTTTATGTACACTATAATTCTGTATACTATAAATAAAATTATAGCTCCAGCAACTAAGTAATCTGCTATGTGGAAATAAGAACGAATTGATTCCCAATTTTTGCCCATTACAAATCCAGCGTATACTAGAAGTGTGCTCCAAATTGCTGATCCTACAAGAGTGTAAATGGTAAATTTAGTAAAGTCCATTTTTGCAATTCCAGCAGGTAATGAAATGAAAGTTCTTATTATAGGTAAAAGCCTTGATAAGAAAATTATTTTATCTCCATATTTGTCAAAAACAGCTTCACTTTTTTCAATCTTTTCCTTTGAAAGATGAAGTTTTGAGGCGTATTTGTAAACAAGAATTCGTCCACCTTTAGCACCAATGGTATAAGCAAGAATGGATCCAACAGTTCCGCCTAAGGTTGCAGAAATTATTACTAAAACTAGATTTAAAGTATGTCCTTGTGGTGCAGAACTAGAACTTAGATATCCTCCAAAGGGAAGAACTATTTCACTAGGAATTGGTATACAAGCACTTTCAAATAACATTCCGAAAAAAGTTCCTGCATAGCCCAATTTAGCAAGTAGAACTATTATGATGTCAATAATGTGTTCAATCAATATTATCACTACTTTCAACAGTATTATTTAAAATATACTAAGATTATATCATATATTAGATATATACTGAAATTAATTTATTGTAAACTGCTTATTGACAAATAAATTTTAAAGTGTTAATATGAGCTGAGAATAGAATAAACCTTTAATTAAGGTCCTGTGAGGCCTGGAAGGTGCTGATAAGCTAGTAATAGGTGTATTATACCTTCCTTTAATTGAGGAAGGTTTTTATTTTGTAAAAAATACCTTTAAATTTAGTTCAGAGAAACTAAGAAGGGGGTTTGACTATGTTAAAAGGTAGAAGTTTAATTGATCCTATGGATTTCACTGTAGATGAGCTGGAAGAAATATTTAAACTTGCAGACGATATAATAGCGTGTCCTAAGGAATATATGCATGCAGCAGAAGGTAAAATACTTGCCACTTTATTTTATGAACCTAGTACAAGGACTAGATTTAGTTTTGAAACAGCAATGTTAAGACTTGGAGGTCAGGTTGTTGGTTTTTCTGAGCCGAACTCAAGTTCCGTGTCAAAAGGAGAAACTATTGCAGATACTATAAGAGTAGTTTCTTGTTATGCAGATATTGCAGCGATGAGGCATCCTAAAGAAGGTGCTCCAAAGGTCGCTTCCATGTATTCATCAATTCCAGTAATAAATGCGGGAGATGGCGGACATCAACATCCGACTCAAACCCTAACAGATCTATTAACAATGAGAAGAACAAAAAAGAGACTTTCAAATTTGACCATAGGTATGTGTGGAGATTTAAAATTTGGAAGAACGGTCCATTCTTTAATAAAAGCAATGTCCAGATATGATAATAATAAAATAGTATTGATTTCTCCTGATGAGCTTAAAGTTCCAGAATACATAAAAAAAGAGATACTCGATAAGAACAATATAGAATATAAAGAGGCTAAAAGAATCGAGGATGTTATTGAAGAATTAGATGTGCTCTATATGACAAGAGTACAAAAGGAAAGATTTTTTAATGAGGAAGATTATATAAGGCTTAAAGATAGCTATATACTTAACGAAAATAAATTAAAAACTGCAAAAAAAGATATGATAATACTTCATCCGCTTCCTAGAGTCAATGAAATTTCATATGAAGTAGATAATGATGAAAGGGCATACTATTTTAAACAGGCAAAGAACGGAATGTATGTCAGAATGGCTCTTATGGCAAAATTAATGGGGGTGTTATAATATGCTTACAATTAACAGCATAAAAAATGGCATAGTAATTGATCACATAAAAGCAGGACATGGAATAAAAATATATAATTATCTTAAGCTTGGAGAGGCGGAATTTCCAACAGCCCTTATAATGAACGCAATAAGTAAAAAGAATAAAGCTAAAGATATAATAAAAATTGAAAATGTAATGGATTTAGACCTTGCAGTACTTGGGTTTTTAGATCCAAATATAACTGTAAATATAATAGAAGATGAAAAAATAAGGCAAAAAATACAGCTAAAGCTTCCAAGTGAAGTTAATAATATTATAAAGTGCAGCAATCCTAGATGTGTAACTTCTGTAGAAAGTTATATTCCTCATAAATTTAAGCTTGTAGACGAAGAAAAAGGTGAGTATAAGTGTGAATATTGTGATGAAATATATAAGGGAGCAAAGGCGCTAGAAATTTAACTTAATGTGGGGGAAAAGATATGATTATAGATAGATTATTTGATAGTGTTGAGAAAAAGGGACATGTGTGTTTAGGACTTGATACTGATATTACATATGTACCAGAAGAGTTTTGTAAGAAATTTAATAGTATAGAAGATGCTATATTTAATTTTAATAAGAAAATAATTGATGCGACTTTAGATGTTGTTTCATGTTATAAGGTGCAAATTGCATATTATGAAGCTTATGGTTTAAAAGGACTTTTGGCCTATAAAAGGACACTTGAATATTTGAGAGAAAAAAAGGCTATTGCAATTGCTGATATAAAAAGAGGAGATATAGCTAAAACAGCTGAAATGTATGCTAAAGCTCACTTTGAAGGTGATTTTGAAGCGGATTTTGTTACGTTAAATCCTTACATGGGGTTAGATGGTATAGAGCCTTATATGCCTTATATTGAAAAAATGGAAAAAGGATTATTTATTTTGCTTAGAACATCGAATAAAGGAGCCTATGATATACAATATATAAAGACTCAGGGCGGAAAAAACGTATATGATGAGGTTGGAGAAAAAATATATGATTTAGGTCAAAAGGCTACGGGAAGGAGCAAGTATTCTTCAATAGGAGCAGTAGTTGGATGTACTCACGTTGAAGAAGGCGTTGAAATTAGAAATAAATTTAAAAATATGTTTTTTCTAATTCCAGGCTATGGAGCACAAGGTGGAACTGCAAAGGAAGTAAGTTTGTATTTAAGAGAAGGTAATGGTGGAGTGGTAAATTCCTCAAGGGGAATACTTCTTGCTTATAAAAAAGAAGAAAACGGTGAAAAAATATTTGATGAGTGTGCAAGGCTTGCAGCGATTAATATGAGAGACGAGATCAGAAAAACTTTATGAATTTTGGGGGAATTTTGATGAAGGAAAAGTATACAGTAGAAAAAGTATATGAAAATATAAAAGTTGAAGATGGTATATACAAACTTAGTATAAAGGGTGAATTTGAGGTGAGGCCAGGACAATTTTATCTTTTAAGAGCTTGGGATATAGAACCAACACTTTCTAGACCTATTAGTATATATGATGCAGATGACGAAAAAATATCGTTCTTATACTCTGTTGTTGGAAAAGGAACTGAAATTTTATCTAAATTAAAGAGCGGCGATGAAATAAAGATAACAGGACCTTTAGGAAATGGATTTAACGTAAAAAGGATAAGTGGAAAAGTGGCTATAGTTTGTGGTGGTATAGGTGTAGCACCAATGGTATATCTGGCTAAAAACTTAAAAAATTGTAATGTTGATTTTTATGCTGGCTTCAAAACTGTGAGTAAAACTGTGGATAATGTGGAAAAATATGTTAAAGAGTTAAAGTTGTCCACAGAAGATGGAAGTATTGGACATAAGGGGTATGTAACAGATAACTTTAAGCCAGAAGAATACGATTATGTTTTATGCTGCGGACCTGAGATAATGATGTATAAAGTTGTTAAAATGTGTGAACAAAAGAATGTTCCTGTATATATTTCAATGGAGAAAAAAATGGCATGTGGAATAGGTGCATGCCTTGTATGCACTTGTAAAACTAAGGGTGGAAGAAGAAGAGCTTGTAAAGAGGGCCCAGTATTTTTAGGAAGTGAGTTGATATTAAATGACTAAAGTAAATATTTGTGGAATAGATTTTAAGAACCCCGTTATTGCTGCTTCTGGCACCTTTGGATTTGGAGAAGAGTTTAGTAAGTATTTTGATGTTTCAAGGCTTGGTGGCATATCTTCAAAGGGACTTACATTGAATCCTAAGGAAGGTAATGATGGTGCAAGAGTTTTTGAGGTCACAGGCGGAATGATGAATAGTGTAGGACTTCAAAATCCTGGAGTTAAAGAGTTTATAAAAAAAGAACTTCCTAAGATGAAAAAAATAGATACAGTATGTATTGTTAACCTTGGTGGAAGCTGTGAGGATGATTATTTAAGGGGCATGGAGCTTCTTGAGAATACAGATGCTGATATGATAGAACTTAATATATCCTGTCCTAATGTAAAGCACGGCGGCATGGCTTTTGGAATAAAATCAGAAGTTGCTTATAATGTTGTATCACAAGTTAGAAAGGTCTGTACAAAACCACTTATGGTGAAATTGTCTCCTAATGCAGAGGATATAGTGGATATGGCTGTAAAATGTGAGGAAGCGGGAGCAGATGCAATATCTCTTGTTAATACATTTAAAGGGATGGCAATAGATATAAAGAAAAAAAAGCCTATCTTCGATAATATAAGCGCAGGTCTTTCTGGAAGAGCGATAAAACCAATAGCACTAAGAATGGTATATGAGGTATGCAAAAATGTTAGTGTGCCTGTAGTTGGTATGGGCGGAATATATACAGCTGAAGATGCCATAGAATTTATAATGGCAGGGGCTTTTGCAGTTCAAGTTGGAACAGCTAATTTTATAAAACCAGATATTTGCATTGATATAATAAACGGAATTGAGAAGTTTTTGGACGAAGAAGGAATAAAACATATTGAAAATATACGCGGAATATTATAATATATAATAGGAATTTAAAATGTATTAAAAAATTTATAAAAACTTCCTGTAGGTACGGAATAAAATCAGTTACAGAAGGATTTTTATGGAACAAAAGAAAAAAAGTATGACAATAGGAAAGATTAAAGAATTGTCAAGACAGCAACTTAAAGCAAATTCTAAAGTAGCTAGTTAAATATTTGTTGTGACATATATGCAAACAGCTATAGCTAATTTTTATATATGGCTGAAAGATGGACAAAGCAAATAAAAATCAAATACGCAGAAAAGTGATAATTAGTCATATAATACTGTGATGGTATAATTAATCTCACAGTATTTTTGATTGTTATGATATTTAGTTTATTAATTGAAATTATATTTAGGAGGATTTTTATGGAACAAAATCAATCAGTTAAAAGTAGCAGTGAACTTAGACGTATGTCAAGAGAGCAGCTCAAAGGAAAATGGGGAGCTGCAGTTTTACTTATATTTGTGTTTGGAATTGTATCTATTGCATTCGCAATACCATATATAGGGCCAACAGTAATACGTCTTTTAATAGGAGGAGCGTTAACTCTTGGATTCAAGTCATGTTTTGTTAGAATCGCAAGGAGAGAAAATTTTGAGATTGAAAATCTATTTAGCGGCTTTAAAAACTTTGGGTCTGCATTAGTGCTTCAATTATTAATGGCAATATTTCAGTTTTTATGGGCGCTTATAGCTATAATACCATTTATAATAATTCTTATATCAATAGGTATAAGCATAAGTGATGCTGCCTATGATCCAAGTGTTGGAGTGAAATTAGTTTTAGCATACTTTTTACTTATTGTACTTTTAATACCAGCAATTATAGCAGGATTTAGATATTCTATGGCATATTATATTTTAAATGATAATCCTGATATGGGAGCTTATGAGGCTATTGTTGAAAGTAAGAAAATGATGAAGGGCAACAAGTGGAGATTATTCTGGCTACGTTTAACATTTATAGGATGGAATCTTTTAAGTGGAGTACCTTTAATATGTAGTTTTATATATTTGATAGTTGTTGCAGGGGATTCAGAGCGTATTCCTATAGCTATTGTATTAATAATATTATCTTATATAGTAATTTTAGTAGCCAGCTTATTTCTTCTTCCATATATAGAAACGTCTAAAGCTAATTTTTATGAAAATTTAAGACAACTTAAAGAAAATAAGTTAGGTGTAGAAGAATAAATATTTTATTTTTAATTAGGTACTGTGATGCTTTATTGCAGTACCTAATTTGTTAATAGGAGGAAGCCTATGGAACAAAATATTAAAATAGACAAGAGCAGTAAAGAGCTTAGAAAAATGGCTAGACAGCAGCTTAAGGGAAAATGGGGAGCTTCGGCTTTAATTCTATTATTGCTCTTTCTTATATCCCTGTCTTTTGCAATACCATATGTGGGATATGTAATACAAATTGCATTAACTGGAGCATTATCATTTGGAGCAAGGTTTTGTTTTCTTAAAATTGTTAGAGGAGAAAAACCAAAAGTTGAAAAATTATTTGTGGGCTTTAAAAACTTTGTTCCTTCATTAGTGCTTTACTTGTTAATATATGTATTCATGCTTTTATGGTCGCTTATAGCATTAGTACCAATAGTAATTATTGCAGTATTAGCCTATTATTCATATTTAAATCATGGAAGTAGTATAGAAGATGTTAATATTGTAATGTGGATTATTACTGCTTATATTATGTTTCTTATAGCTTTGATACCTGCAATGATAGCGGCATATAGATATTATATGGGGTATTATATATTAATAGATAACCCTGGTTTAGGAGCATATCAAGCTTTAAATGAAAGTAAAAAAATGATGAAAGGCAATAAGTGGAAATTATTTTTGCTGCATTTAACCTTTATAGGATGGGAGATAATGGCATTTATTCCTATCGTAATTTATTTAGTGCTTATAATAGCATTTAAGGAAACTATTAGTCCGCTGGTTATAATTGTATTTGGCATATTAGTTTTTTTAATACTAATTGCAAGTATGATTTTCCTCTTAGTATATATAGAGACGGCTAGTGCTAATTTTTATGAGAGGTTAAAAGCATTGAAAGTAGAAGAGTAAAATAAAAAAAGGTATTGTGAAATTTTTATTAATTTTACAATACCTTTAATTTGTACTATTGCATATTTTATCTAATAATATTACAATGTATGGTAATTTGCTTGTTTTTTTATACAGTTAGCTGCATTTTGTAGTATAATTAATTTTAGAGGTGATTTATTTCATGAATAATGTACTTCTAAGTATTGACTGGGATTATTTTATTCCAATAAAGAGGGAGTGGTGTGGTTCTTATTTAGAAAGCAACAAAAATGTACAAGCCATATGGTACAAGAGATACTTTAAATATAATAATATTGGAATAGATATAGCTAATGAAGTTAAAGTGGGTAAAATAATAGATGGTTTTTGGGAGAAGATAAATAGGATTTTTAATATAAGAAGAGATGCAAAAGTTTATGTAACCGATTCGCATAAATGGTCTTATAGAATAGCTAAAGAAAATGATTGCAAATATGTTTTTAACATAGATGCCCATTCGGACCTTGGATATGAGGGACTTAAATCTTTAATGTTTGAGGTTAATTGCTCTAATTGGCTGGGAAAACTTTTAGGGGATAATATAATTAAAAATGCATCGATAATATATAGTCCATATACTTATGAAAATAAAGAAATTTTTAATGAAATAAATAAAGAATTTCATGTTGATTATTGTAAACTTACTAATATTGAAAGTTATAATAATGTTTACAGTATACATGTATGTAGATCGGGGATGTGGACACCACCTTGGCTTGATAAATATTTTTTTGATTTTGTAGGAGCTTCTAAAAGAAAAATAGTAAAAGAGAATTGCTCTTTGAGGCAGTGGAAGCCTAAAGATATTAATTTATCAGAAAGACTTGATTATTTATATTATTGTTAGATATAAATATTTAAATTGAAAACTTTATAATTTATGTTATGCGAAATATGGAGGTAAAATGATGGGAAAAGAAAATGAGGAAAGTAAAAGCTTGGGGCAAAATGTAAAAGAGTATGCTATATTATTAGTGGTGGCATTAGGTATTGCAGTGATTTTTAGGACGTTTGTATTTGCAAGAGCAAATGTAGATGGGCCGTCTATGATGCCAACTTTTAAGGATAAGGATGTTATATTTGTAGAAAAATTAAGCCTATATACACATTCTATAAAAAAAGGCGAAGTAGTTACATTTTATTCTGGAGATGCTGAAAATAATATTTATATAAAAAGAGTTATCGGATTAGCAGGAGATGTAATTGAATTAAAGAATGGTAAAGTGTATGTGAATGGAAAAGCACTAAAGGAAGACTATCTTGCCCCTGATGTTTATACTGGAGGCGGAAGCTTTTTAGCTGAAAATACTAAATACAAGGTGCCTGATGGTAATATTTTTGTTTTAGGCGATAATAGACCTGTGAGCAAGGATAGTAGATATATAGGACCAATATCGCTTAAATCTTTATATGGTCATGTAATATTTAGAGCATATCCTTTTAATAGTATGAAAAGATTTTAATAATGCTATTGACAGAGCATATGAATAGTGGTAGTATTTATTAAAGTAAGTTAAAAATTTAATATACCTTTAATGATTGGTCCAGAGAGGCTAAGAAGGATTAAAAGTTTTGTTTTATGGAGAGTATTATAGTCTTTTGCGTCTGGCAAAAGACTTTTTATTTTTCAAAGAGAATTTATTAAATGTAATATTTAACCAACAAGAGGTTAAGTATATATTTATGATATAGCTAAAATGTAATTAGAGTATTTTAGCAAAAAACCTTCTGTCTTAAAGGCGGAAGGTTTTTTTATGAATAGTGATGCATAAATATAAATAATGAATACATAAAACTAATCCTTCAATTTAAAAGAAAATATCATAAAACAAGCATTGACAGTATGGTAAAGTATGAGATAATATATGTATAAATATAAAAATATATGTATATTGTATTAAAAATCGTGCTGGGAAGCTTAAAATAAAGAAGAGGTGGATTGTTTGATGAAAGGCATAATATATTTAGAAGATGGAACAGTTTTTTATGGAACAGGATTTGGAAAAGAGGGAAATGAATTTGGTGAAATTGTATTTAACACTTCAATGACAGGATATCAAGAGATATTAACAGACCCTTCCTATGCTGGCCAAATAATAAATATGACATATCCTTTAATAGGAAACTATGGAGTAAATGAATCGGTTAATCAATCAAAATGTGTGTATGCGAAAGGATTTATTGTTAAAAATATAGATGAAAATCCATCGAATTATACTAGTGAAATAAATATAGATCAGATGCTAAAAAACATGGGAGTAGTTGGAGTTTTTGGTGTGGATACAAGAAGTATAACAAAGAAGATAAGAAGTTATGGTACTATGAAATGCATAATTTCAAATGGAGAATTATCAATTGAAGAGTTGAAGAAAATGATGGATGCCTCCAATATAGTAGATGATTATGTTAATACTGTAAGTACCAAAGAAATAATTCATATTGCTGGAAACGGAAATAAAGTAGCAGTAATGGATTTTGGAATTAAAAATGATATAATTGAAAATTTAAAAGAGAGACAGTGTGATATAACTATATTCCCTTATGATACCGACTATAATGAAATTTTAAACATTAATCCTGATGGGATTTTCTTAAGTAACGGACCAGGGGATCCTAAATCTATACCAGAAGCTATTGAAAATGTTAAAAAACTTATAGGAAAACGTCCTATGTTTGGTATATGTTTAGGACATCAAATAATAGCACTTGCATCAGGAGGAAATACCTACAAATTGAAATATGGTCATAGAGGCGGAAATCATGGTATTTATGATGTACAAAGAGATAAAGCATATATAACAGCACAAAACCATGGATATGCGGTAGATGAAGAAAGTGTATTAGAAAATGGTATGATAATAACGCACAGAAATTTAAATGATGGCACTGTAGAAGGAATGAAGCATAAAAGTATTCCACTGTTTTCAGTACAATTTCATCCTGAAGGTGCGCCAGGACCAACAGATACAACTTACTTATTCGACCAATTTGTAAACTTATGAATGAAGATAAAATTGTTAAGGTTGATTCAGTAAAGTGTTTAGAAAGAGCTCTTTAGAAGATTTTAAGCTTATTGTATATATGGATTATTTTAAGACACTGAAGGAGGATAATTATGCCATTAGATAAGACAATTAAGAAAGTATTAATAATAGGTTCAGGACCCAATAATATAGGTCAGGCAGCTGAGTTTGATTATTCAGGTACACAAGCATGTAAAGCTGTAAAAGAAGAGGGGATAGAAACTGTCCTTGTAAACAGTAATCCAGCTACTATAATGACAGATTCGCATATAGCGGATAAGGTTTATATTGAACCATTAACAGAGGAAGCTGTAGAGAAGATAATAGAAAAGGAGAGACCAGATGGAATTTTAGCTGGGTTTGGAGGGCAAACCGCTCTTAATTTAGCTATGAATTTAAATGATGCTGGTGTTCTTGATAAATATAATGTTAGACTTCTTGGTATAAATAGTGAGGCTATAAAAAAAGCAGAGGATAGAGAAGAGTTTAAAAATCTTATGGAAGAAATAGATGAGCCTGTACCTAAAAGTATAATAGCAACTCACATAGATGAATGTATTGATTTTGTGAATAAATTTGGGCTCCCAGTTATAATAAGACCGGCATTTACCCTAGGAGGTACTGGAGGCGGAATAGCTTCAACTATGGAGGAACTTAAGGAAATTTGTGACAGGGGAATAAAAATGAGCCCTATAGGACAAATACTTTTAGAGCAGAGTGTTGCCGGTTGGAAGGAACTTGAATACGAAGTTATGCGTGATGCTAAAGATAACTGCATAATAGTATGTAATATGGAGAACCTAGACCCCGTTGGAGTACATACAGGAGATAGCATAGTTACAGCTCCATCACAAACACTTACAGATAAAGAATACCATATGTTAAGACATTCAGCTCTTAAGATAATAAGAAACCTTAAAATAGAAGGTGGATGTAATATACAATTTGCGCTTAATCCTAAAAGTAATGATTATATAGTTATAGAGGTTAACCCAAGAGTTAGTCGTTCAAGTGCTCTTGCGTCTAAGGCAGCTGGATATCCAATTGCTAAAATAGCAGCTAAGATAGCTGTAGGCTACAGTTTAGATGAACTTAAAAATTATGTTACTAAAAATTCAAGTGCGTGCTTTGAACCAGCGCTAGATTATGTTGTTGTAAAAATACCTAAATGGCCATTTGATAAATTCAACACAGCAGAAAGGCATCTTGGTACTCAGATGAAGGCAACAGGAGAGGTTATGGCAATTGACAGAGATTTTGAAAGTGCCCTCTTAAAAGCGGTAACTTCTCTTGAAGGAAAAATATCAGGGCTTAGACTTGAAAAATTTGAATATACTACAGTAAGAGAGCTTCTTGAAAAAATAAAAAAGCAGGATGATGAGAGAATTTTTGCAATAGCAGAGGCATTTAGACGTGGTGTGGATGTAAAACAAATTCATGAAGTTACAGAAATAGATAATTGGTATCTTAACGGAATAAATAGAATAATAGATATGGAAAAGGAACTTCAAGATAAGAACAATAAAGATAAAGATAAAAGTATAATTAAAGCTAAAAAAATGGGTTTTACAGTTGCAGAAATAGCTAGGATAACTAGCCTTGAAGAAGGGAAAATAAAAAATATATTAAACGTTAATAATGTTAAGCCTGTATTTAAAATGGTTGATACCTGCAGTGGAGAATTTGAAGCGGAAACTCCATATTACTATTCTTCATATGAGAATGAGGATGAAAACGAAGTTACTGATGATAAGAAGATAGTTGTAATAGGTTCAGGACCTATAAGGATAGGCCAAGGAATAGAATTTGATTACTGCTGTGTTCATGGTGTATGGGCTATAAAAGAAGCAGGGTATAAATCAATTATTATTAATAACAATCCTGAGACTGTAAGTACGGATTTTGATACGGCTGATAAACTTTATTTTGAATCCTTATATATAGATAATGTAATGAATATTATAGAAAAGGAAAAACCAGAAGGGGTAATAGTTCAGTTTGGGGGGCAGACGGCTATAAACTTGGCCGATAAGCTTTATAAAAATGGAGTGAAAATACTGGGAACTTCATTTGAATCAATAGATCTAGCAGAGGATAGAGAAAAATTCAGTGAGCTCCTAAAAGAACTAAATATTCCACAAGCAAAGGGAATGGCAGTAACAAGTATGGAGGAAGCGTACGAGGCTGTTAAGGAAATAGGCTACCCTGTTATTGTAAGACCTTCTTATGTAATAGGAGGAAGAGCAATGCAGGTAGTTTATGATAAACTGGCTCTTCAAAAATATATGACTGAGGCAGTAACACTTTCAACGGAACATCCTGTTTTAATTGATAAATATATAAAGGGAACAGAAATAGAAGTGGACACAATTTCTGATGGAGAAAATATACTAATACCTGGAATTATGGAGCATATTGAAAGGACAGGAGTACATTCTGGAGATAGTATAACAATGTATCCTTATCATACATTGCCAAAAGAAGTTGTTGATAAACTTGTTAAGTATACTAAAAGCTTAGCTAAGGCGCTTGAAGTTAAGGGGCTTATGAACATACAATATGTTTATGATGGCGAAAATGTTTATGTAATAGAAGTTAATCCAAGAGCTTCAAGAACAGTACCTATATTAAGTAAGGTTACTGGAGTACCAATGGTTAAATTAGCGGTTGAAATTTTAACGGGTAAAAATCTTAAGGAGCTAGGGTATGGAGTTGATCTTAAAAAAGATAATAAGCTCTATGCTGTGAAGGTTCCGGTATTTTCTAATGAAAAGCTTGCAAATGTTGATATTTATCTTGGCCCAGAGATGAGATCTACAGGAGAGGTAATGGGAATAGATAGTGATTTTGAAGTAGCAATTTATAAGGGATTTAGAGCGGCAGGAATAGAAGTTCCAAAGGACGGAGGCAACCTTTATGTATCCATAAAAGATGTGGATAAACAAGAAAGTGTGCCTATTATTAAAAAGTATACAGAGTTTGGATATAAAATATATGCATCATTAGGTACAGGAAAGTTTCTTCAAAAACAAGGAATAGACTGTGAAGTTCTTCGCACAGATGATTTAATGAAGGCTATAGGCGACGGTAAGATAAACCTTATAATAAATTCTCCAACTAGAGGAAACACAGTTGGCACTAGAGGATTTAGTATAAGAAGAAAAGCTGCTGAGTATAAAGTAGGGGCTTTCACTTGTATAGATACAGCAAAAGCTTTTCTTACAGCAATAAAGGTTAAAAGGGAAGAGGCAAAGGTAGAATATAGAGCAATGAAAGAGTATTTTAAATAAATTAAAGGCATTGAGTGAAAAAGCTTGAAAACTTCGCGTTGTTCAAGCTTTTTTAATTTATTACAGTTAAAAAAAAATTACTAAAATGGGCAGTTATGAGGTATAATTAAAAATAGATGTTTTTAAGGAGGTTGTGAGATGGCTAAGCCAAGTATATTTAGCAGTGATTATGAAAAGCAGCAAAGAAAAAGAAAGCAAAGAAGAAATATCAGTATCTTTCTCCTAATATGTGTAATATTTTTAGTTTTAGTTTATTTAGGTTTTAAAACTAATCTAAAGAATGTAAAAGTTCCGAAGCTCAGTGCATCCAGTAATGTAAGTAGTAAAACTCCTAGCAAGAAAAGTGGTGGGACAATAGTTAAGGACAGCAAAAAAACTTCTTCTAAAAACAGTAAAGCACAAGATGAATCTCTTAAAGTAAATTTGCCAGATGGAAAGCAAGTTTCATTAGTTTGTGGAGAAAATAATAATCAAAGAATTGTGAAATCAGTGGATTTGAGTGGTTTGAATGGAGAGTATAACATAAGTCCATCTAGTAAGAATGTTGTTATCTATGAAAAAGATACTCAAAACATGTTCTTTATTGATGCAAGTGGAGTAGTCCAAGATATAACATACAAAGCCTATACATCAGGAAGTGGAACTACTTTTAATAAAGATAGTATTTTGAGTAGCAATCCAGGTTATATATGGGGTGTGTCTCCTAAGTTTGTGGACGATAATACAATAGTATATATAAGTCAACTTCCATGGTTTGATAACAGACAAAGCAAGTATGTATGGAAATTTAGTATTACCGATAAGTCTTATACAAATTCTAATCTAACAGGAAATGATATTAAGATGAATAGCCTTACAGATAAAGGTATAGAAATAGTTATAGATGGGAATACAACTTATATGAAGGCAGATGGTACAACTTCAAATTAGATACTATAAAAGGATGATTTATATATGGAAATAGGATTATCTTCGGCAGTTTTTTATCCGGAAGTAAATACAGAAGACACTTTGGAAATAATAAAAAAACTTGGGTTTAATACCTGCGAGGTGTTTATAAATAGTTTTTTAGAATGTGAAGACGGTTTTGTGGATAAGCTTTTAAGGAAGAAGCATGAGCTTAACATAGACATAAATTCAGTTCATGCACTTTCCTCGCTTTTTGAGCCTTTTTTGTTTGATCCGTATAAAAGAAGACGTGATGAAATGCTTTTACTCTTTGAGAAAATATGCAAGACAGGAAGTAAGTTGGGCGCATCTTATTATACTTTTCATGGCATGAAATATAAGGATTTTAGTTGTATAGATAGAGAATTAGCTGTAGAAGTATATAAAAAAATAGCATATATTGCTGGAGAGAATAATATAAAGCTAGCGCAGGAGAATGTATCATGGTGTATGTCGAGTGATATTGATTATTTGAGTTTTATAAAAGATAAATCTATAGATAATTTGTTCTTTACTTTTGATATAAAGCAGGCATATAAGGCTAATAAAGAACCAAAGGAATACATAAGAGTAATGGGAAATAAACTTGTTAATTTTCACATAAATGATAGAGATGAGGACCATGTTTGCTTATTGCCGTTAGATGGCACTGTTAACTATAAGGAAATATTTTATGAACTTGATAATGTAAATTATGATGGAAATTTAATAATAGAAGTTTACAGAAATAATTTTTTTTCCTATAATGAAATAAGTGACTGCAAAAAAAAATTAGAAAAATTTCTATAAAGCCACAACTTTATGTTATAATATATAAATATAAGTTAAAATTAAATTGTAAATAATTAATTAAGTATGTTATAATATATAAGCTAATAGGTACTTGAGTAGGAGGAATATTCATAATGAATAGTAAAATGGAAAAATTAGAAAAAAACGTAATTAAATTTGAGATAACTGTAGATGAGAGCAAGTTTAATGAAGCAGTAATAAAATCTTATAACAAGAATCGTAGAAGATTCAATGTTCCAGGTTTTAGAAAAGGAAAAGCTCCTCTTAATATTATAAAAAACTATTATGGAGTAGGAGTTCTATATGAAGATGCTATTAATTTTTGTATAGATGATACATATCCAGAAGTAATTAAAGAGAATGATATACATCCAGTTGCTTATCCTGAAATAGATATAGTAACATTAGAAGAAGGAAAAGATTTCGTATATACAGCTAAGGTTACAGTAAAACCTGAGGTTGAACTTGGAGAATACAAAGGTGTTGAAGTAACTAAGGTTGAATATCCTGTAACTGACGAAGATGTTGAAAATGAGCTTAAAGGTATGCAGGAAAAGAATGCTAGAATAGAATTAAAAGAAGATGGAGAAGCAGTAGAAAAAGGAGATATTGCTGTTATCGACTTTAAAGGATATGTAGATGACGTTGCTTTTGAAGGCGGCGAGGGAAAAGACTATTCTTTAGAAATAGGAAGCGGAACTTTCATAGATAACTTCGAAGACCAATTAGTAGGACTAAAAAAAGATGAAAGTAAGGATGTAAATGTTAAGTTCCCAGAGGAATACGGTAAAGAAGAATTAAACGGAAAACCAGCAAAATTTGAAGTTACAATAAAAGAGATAAAGAGAAAAGAGCTTCCAGCTTTAGATGATGAGTTTGCAAAGGAAGTTTCTGAATTCGATACTTTAGATGAAGTAAAAGCAGACATTAGAAGCAAAATGGAAAAAGCAAATGAAGAAAAGGCTAAGATTGAATTCGAAGATAAAGTTGTTGATGCAGCAGTAGAGAATGCTAAGATAGAGATTCCAGAAGTTATGGTTAAAAACGAAACAGATCAAATGCTTAAGGAATTAGAAAGTAGATTGAGATATCAAGGACTTGATCTTAAATCTTACTATGAATACACAAATAGTTCAGAAGAAAAAGTAAGAGATTATATGAAAGAAACTGCAGACAAGAGAGTTAGAACAAAATTAGTTATGGAAAAAATATCAGAAGTTGAAAAAGTAGAAGCAACAGAGGAAGAATTAAAAGAAAAAGCTAAAGAAATGGCGCAACAGTATACAAATAAAGACTTAGATAAAATGGCAGAATT
Source organism: Clostridium acetobutylicum ATCC 824 (assembly GCF_000008765.1). Taxonomy (NCBI): domain Bacteria; kingdom Bacillati; phylum Bacillota; class Clostridia; order Eubacteriales; family Clostridiaceae; genus Clostridium; species Clostridium acetobutylicum. The sequence continues at coordinate 2,752,063 of NC_003030.1, read as the reverse complement.
AGTTCTAAATTCTCAAAGAAGTATGATAGAACAAGATGTAATCAATGGTAAAGTAATAGACTTACTAGTTGAAAACGCAAAAGTTGTAGAATAACAAATGTTTAAAAAATGTTAAATATATAATAATATATAAATGAAGTTAATTGTTGATTTAAAGTCAGCAATTAACTTTAAATATATAGTAAAAAAGTTTAGAAAAATTAAGGAGGGAATTTTAATGAGTTTAGTTCCTTATGTAATTGAGCAGACTAGTAGAGGAGAAAGGTCTTACGATATATATTCTAGACTATTAAAGGATAGAGTAATATTTTTAGGCGAAGAAGTAAATGATACTACTGCAAGTTTAGTTGTGGCACAGCTATTATTCTTGGAGAGCGAGGATCCTGATAAGGATATATATCTTTATATAAACAGTCCAGGTGGTTCTATAACATCAGGAATGGCTATTTACGATACAATGCAGTATGTAAAACCGGATGTATCAACAATATGTATAGGAATGGCTGCATCAATGGGGTCATTTTTACTTACAGCAGGAGCACCAGGTAAGAGATTTGCTCTTCCTAACAGTGAGATAATGATACATCAACCTCTAGGTGGATTCAAAGGTCAGGCTACTGATATAGGAATACATGCTCAAAGAATACTTGAGATTAAGAAAAAATTAAATTCAATATACAGTGAGAGAACAGGAAAGCCTATCGAAGTTATAGAAAAGGATACGGATAGAGATCACTTCCTTAGTGCTGAAGAAGCTAAAGAATATGGGTTAATCGACGAAGTTATAACTAAACATTAGAAAAATATTTTTTGAATATAAAATAGATAAAAACATCTAAGCAGTATTAAGGTATCCCAAGGAATGGATTTTGTAACAATTGAATTCATAGGTTTCATTATCAATAATATTTTGTAAGGTGAACACCATGCTTTCATTGATTATAAAGTTACTGTTAATACGTGATTACTACAGTAGTGATTTTTGTGAGCAAGTGGTTATATGGAATTGTTCATAATATAAAATATATGAATTCTCTATTAAAGCTGAATAAATTGATATCCTTTGGGAATATTCTAAGGTATGATTTATTGATTTCACTATTGTAGTAATTAAATTAATTACATTTTGTGTAAGGTACATAGAGCTTTATTGATTAATGATAAATAACTCTATGAAAGATTGTAAAATATTAAATCCAGATATGGAAAATTCATGTACCAAGTGCATGTTAAAATAACCTTTTAAGTGAGGTGTTCAAATGGCAAAATACGATAATAAAAAGCAGTTACGTTGTTCGTTTTGTGGAAAAAGTCAAGATCAAGTAAAGAGATTAATTGCAGGTCCTGGTGTGTATATTTGTGATGAGTGCATAGAATTATGTTCTGAAATAATTGCAGACGAATTTGAAGAAACTCCTCAGATAAATGTTGGTAGTTTACCTAAACCTAGTGAAATTAAGGATTATTTAGATCAATATGTTGTAGGTCAAGAAGATGCAAAAAAATCATTATCAGTTGCTGTGTATAATCATTATAAGAGGATTAACTCAAATTTATCAAATAATGATGATATAGAACTTCAAAAAAGTAATATACTTTTACTTGGACCTACAGGTTGTGGTAAGACATTTCTTGCACAAACGTTAGCTAAATTTTTAAATGTTCCTTTTGCAATAGCAGATGCTACTACATTAACAGAAGCAGGATATGTTGGTGAAGATGTTGAAAATATACTTTTGAAGCTTATACAAAATGCCGATTACGACGTTGAGAGAGCAGAAAAAGGAATAATATATATTGATGAAATTGATAAGATTGCAAGAAAATCAGAGAATCCTTCAATAACAAGAGATGTGTCAGGAGAGGGTGTTCAACAAGCTCTTCTTAAGATACTTGAAGGTACGGTTGCATCAGTTCCGCCTCAGGGTGGAAGAAAACATCCACATCAAGAATTTATACAAATAAATACAACTAATATATTATTTATTTGTGGTGGAGCGTTTGATGGAGTAGACAAGATAATTGAAAATAGAACAAGAGTAAGTACAATTGGATTTGGTGCTTCTATTCAGTCTAAACAACAAAAGGATATAGGGGCAATTCTTAAGAAGATAATGCCAGGTGACCTATTGAAGTTTGGTCTAATACCTGAATTTATAGGAAGACTTCCTATAATAGTAACGCTTAATTCACTTGATCAAGGTGCACTTGTTAAGGTGTTATCAGAACCTAAAAATGCTCTTGTAAAGCAGTATGAAAAATTACTTCAAATGGATAATGTAGAACTTGAATTTAAAGATGGTGCGCTTAAAGCAATTGCTTCTGAGGCAATATCAAGAAGTACAGGAGCAAGAGGTCTTAGAGCTATAGTTGAAGATATAATGAAAGATATAATGTTTGATATACCATCTAGAGAAGATGTTAAAAAGGTTATAGTTACAGAAAATACTATAAATACAAAACAACCTGAATTAGTTTTAGAAGAAGGAGCAAAAGCTATAGAAGCTCCTAAGAAAAAAGAAAAATCAAAAACTAAAAAAGATATAGAAAGTGCATAGATAAGATGCAACTTTTAATTGAGTAAAATCGAATGGATTTATTCCATTCGATTTTTTGTATATTAAAATTCAAATATCACATAATATTATTATATGAAATAACTGTTAGTATATCTACTAGCTTATACCTAAGGGAGGTTGTTTATGTATAATGTTATTATTATAGTTGAGATGATTTTTAATATTATTATAGGAATATATTTTTTCTATGCATTAAAAAATCAACAGTTTGGTAGGATTAGTATTGACAAAGAAAATAAAAAAGAATTAGAGAAACTTAATGATATGAGAAAGATTAGACTATCTATTCCCTTATGTGAGGAAAGTAGACCTAAAAGCTTTGATGAGATAATCGGTCAAAAAAATGGTATAAAAACTTTAAAGGCATCTATATGTGGACCTAACCCACAACATGTAATTATTTATGGCCCTCCTGGTGTAGGCAAAACTGCGGCAGCAAGACTTGCGCTTGAGTATGCAAAAACATGTGCCTTTTCACCATTTAATGATAAGGCAAAATTTGTTGAAATAGATGCAACTACTTTGAGGTTTGATGAAAGAGGAATAGCGGACCCATTGATAGGTTCTGTGCATGATCCTATATATCAAGGCGCAGGGAAATTTGGAAATGCGGGAATACCTCAACCTAAAATGGGGGCAGTCTCGAGAGCTCATGGAGGAGTACTATTTATAGATGAAATAGGAGAACTTAATCCAATAGAAATGAATAAACTTTTAAAGGTTATGGAGGATAGAAAGGTTTTTTTTGATAGTGCATACTACAATTCATCAAGTGAAAATATGCCTGAGTACATAAGAGAGGTTTTTGAAGAAGGGTTTCCAGCAGATTTTAGGCTGATAGGGGCAACGACAAAAAATCCTGAGGAAATTAATCCAGCTATAAGGTCAAGATGTATAGAGATATTCTTTAGGGCACTTGATGCTGAGGAGATAAAAATTATAGCTAAAAATGCTGTTGAGAAAATAAATGTAAATATAGATTCAAAAGCATTAGAGCTTATAGCTATGTATTCATCAAATGGAAGGGATGTAATCAATTTAATACAGTTAGCTTGTGGCATTGTAATAAACGAAAATAGAGGAAGAATAGAAGCAGAGGATATTTTGTGGATTGCTGAAAATGGTAGATATTCTTTAAGGTCATACAAAAAGTTGAGCAGTGTTTCAAGGATTGGGTGCGTTAATGGTTTGGGGGTTTTTGGGATAGACAATGGAATTGTTATGGATGTTGAAGCTACAGCAGTGAGAGTAGAAAACTCCGTTGGTCAAATAAAAATAACAGGGATAATAGAAGAAGAGGAAATAAGTGGGTACAATAAAAAAGTAAAAAAGAAAAGTAGTATAATGGCATCAGCAGAAAATGCAATATCAATGATAGAAAATGTGTTTAATATTAACATTAAAAATTATGATATTCATATAGATTTTCAAGGAGGATATGCCGTGGATGGTCCATCTGCCGGTGTAAGTATTGCATGTGCTATATTTAGTGCACTGAAAAAATTACCTATTAAAAGTAAGGTTGCTATGACTGGTGAAATAACCTTAAATGGAATTGTAAAACCAGTTGGTGGAGTAAGTTCTAAGGTTACAGCGGCAGCAAAGGCTGGTGCTGAATTGGTTATAATACCATATGATAATTGGAATAAATCTTTTGATAGTTACTCTAATATAAAAGTAATAGGTGTGAAAAATATTAAAGAAATATTAAGTTATGTTTTAGTAAAAAAGGAATGTAACGATAAAAGTATTGAATTAAATAAAAAAAATACAAAAAGTGTATTAACTGCAGATGGTATAAATATGAATGAATATAACTTTTAAAAGTTGAAAAAATGTTATTTTATAGTATAATATATTAGACTAGCTATACTTTATTGAAAGGCAGGGGAGAAATATGAATCAAGAGAATAAAGTTCTTCCTTTAATTCCTCTAAGAGGCCTTATAGTATTTCCTTATATGGTGGTGCATTTTGATGTTGGTAGGGATAAATCTATTGAGGCTTTGGAAAAGGCTATGATGAATGATCAACAAATATTTTTATCAACACAAAAGGATGCAAAGATAGAGGAACCAAATGAAGATGATATAAATTCAGTAGGAACAATTTGTAGTATAAAACAAATACTTAGACTTCCAGGTGATGCTGTAAGAGTATTGGTGGAAGGAATTAGTCGTGGAAAGATTGATAAGTATTTAAAACAGGAGCCATTTATAGAAGCAGAAATTACTGAATTTAAAGATGAAGATAATTACGAAGAGTACGAAATTAAGGCTTTGATGAGAATTATAACTAAGGAATTTGGAAAATATGTAAAACTTTCAGGAGCAGTTACCAAAGATGCAGTTGATTTTTTAAAGGATATAAAAGAGCCAGGCAAATTTGCAGATATAGTTAGTTCATATCTTATTATAAAACAAGAACAAAAACAATCAGTACTTAATTCCATTGATGAAAAGGAAAGGTTGGAAAACGTTTTAACAGTAATTAAAGATGAATTGCAGATATTGGAACTTGAAAGAAATATAGGGGTTAAGGTTAAAGAAAAAATAGATAAGTCACAGAGGGAATACTACTTAAGAGAGCAAATAAAGGTTATGCAGGATCAACTTGGTGATGATGATGAAGAAAAAGCAGAAATAAAAGAGTATACACAAAAAATTAAAAAAGGAAAGTTAACTAAGGAAGCCAAGGAAAAAGCTTTGCATGAACTTAAAAAATTAGAAAATGCGGGGGCATATTCACCTGAGGGCGCGGGAATAAAAACCTACCTAGATTGGATTCTTTCATTGCCGTGGAAAGATAAAACAAAGGATAATCTTGATATAAAAAGAGCAAGAGAAATATTAAATAAAGAACACTATGGACTTTCAGATGTTAAAGATAGAATAATAGAATACCTCGCAGTAAAGAAAATGAGCAAAAGTTTAAAAGGACCTATACTGTGTTTGGTTGGGCCTCCAGGAGTGGGAAAAACTTCGATAGCAAAATCAATAGCAAATGCTGTTAATAGAAATTTTGTACGAATATCTCTTGGTGGAGTAAATGATGAGGCTGAGATAAGAGGTCACAGAAGAACATATGTTGGAGCTATTCCTGGAAGAATAATTTATGGAATGAAGCAGGCGAAGTCAAACAACCCACTTATGCTATTGGATGAAATAGACAAGATGAGCTCAAGCTATAAAGGGGAATCAGCAGATGCTCTTTTAGAGGTACTTGATACTTCTGAAAATAATAAGTTTAGGGATAACTACTTAGAGTTGGATTTCGATTTATCTGACGTTATGTTTGTTACTACAGCAAATACGCTTGAGACTATACCGAGACCTCTTATGGATAGAATGGAGATTATTGAGGTTTCAGGATATACCTATGAGGAGAAATTCCATATTGCAAAAGAACATTTAATACCTAAGCAGTTAGAAGAACATAATATGCCTGAGGATAAAAAAATAACTTTTATGGATTCTTCTATATATTATATTATAGAAAACTATACAAGAGAATCAGGAGTAAGAAGTCTTGAAAGGAAAATAGCTGCTATTATAAGAAAAATTATAACTGAAATAGTAGAAAAGGATAAGAGTAGTATTAGCGTAAATTCAAGAACTGTTAAAAAGTACTTAGGCGAAGATGTTTTTTCAGCTGATAAGATAGATAAGGAAGATAAAATTGGAGTTGTAACAGGAATGGCATGGACGGCTTATGGTGGAGATACTCTTCCTGTTGAAGCAGTTATAATGCCGGGAAATGGAAAGCTTCAACTTACAGGGCAACTTGGAGATGTTATGAAGGAATCAGCACAGGCTGGTTACAGTTATGTTAGAGCTAATTCAGTGAAGTATGGAATAGACAAAGAATTTTATAAGAATAAGGATATTCATGTACATGTTCCAGAAGGTGCAGTTCCTAAAGATGGACCTTCAGCAGGTGTGACTATGATAACAGCAATGGTCTCAGCATTAAGCGATAAAAAGGTAAAACACAATGTGGCTATGACAGGAGAAATAACACTTACAGGAAGAGTGCTAGCTATAGGTGGACTTAAAGAGAAGACACTAGCGGCATATAGAGCTGGAGTGGATACTATTATAATACCTAAACAAAATGAAAAAGATATAAACAAGGTTCCTAAGGCGATTAGGGGAAAAATTAAATTTATACTTGCAGAAGAAGTAGATACGGTATTAGAAAATGCATTGATTGGTGGTATTAATAATGATAATTAAACAAGCTGAATTTATAATTTCGGCAGCATGGAAAAAGCAGTTTCCTATAGATGGAAAAGATGAAATAGCTTTTGTTGGAAGATCAAATGTAGGAAAATCATCTTTAATAAATGCAATTACAAATAGAAGAAAACTTGTTAAGGTTAGTGGAACACCAGGAAAAACAAGACTTGTTAATTTTTTCATGATTAATAATGATTTTTATTTTGTTGATTTGCCAGGGTATGGATATGCCAAGGTTTCTAAAAAGGAACTTGAAAAGTGGTCTCAAACTATAGAAGGTTATTTGGTCGGAAGAGAACAATTAAAGAAGGTAATACTCCTTGTAGATTCAAGACACAAGCCAACAAAAGATGATATTACTATGTATAATTGGATTAAGTATTATGATTACAAATGTATAGTAATAGCTACTAAGAGTGATAAGATCAAAAGAAGTGAAAAAGTTAAAAATGAAAAATTAATAAAAGAAACTCTGAAGTTTAATGATAGTGACGAGTTTTATTTCTTCTCATCTGCTACAAAACAAGGAAGAGATGAATTAATAAATAACATTTGTTCAGGAATTAACTACAGTGAAAATTCTTTGTGATAAATTATAAGCAAATGAATATAATAAAGGAAATTGGGTATTATATAAAATGTAAGTGGAGAAATAATTCTCCATTTAGTATAAGATAAGGGCTTAGGCTTTTGTTTTATGCTAAACCCCCCATCCCCCTTGGGATCGCCAAACTGCGGTCCCATTTTTTAATTTTAATTAGAAATTACATTTATTGAGTATATTTTAAAATAGAATTGAGATTTTGAATCGCCTATGCTTTTTAAGAACAGCTTAACAGACATATTTTTGCAATCTTCTTTTACTAAATTAGAGGTCGATTTGAAGTTTAAAATCCATTTTACATCAGATATTTCACCATTTTTATCATAATCACTATCAGAGAAAGAGCCATCTTGAAAAACATATTTTCTATTTGCACTAGCTAATTTATCAATTATATTAAAACAGGAGATTTTTCCGGATTCATGAAATAAATCATTTGGTTTTGTATTGCTACTGTATGGAAGACTTTGTATATAATTTATAAAGGTTGATATTGTATCTTTACCAATAAAGTTTGATGGATAATTACAGTAATAAGGTTTAAGTTTATCCTTAACAAGTATATAGTTTGAAAATACTAAATCGTTGTTATTAAAATTTGAAGATATTATTTTAGGTGTTTTATTGTTGTGAACGTCGATAAATCCTATTATGTTATTAGTGGTGTGAAGTATGTCCTTAAATTTTGTTTTGTCCCATATGAATAGGTGCTGCAAGTTAGTATTGTTTTCTGAACTTTGAGTGAAGAGTTCGCTTATATTATCTCTTGAGACATCTGTTAAGATTAGTTTCAAAGGCGAATAACTTTTATATGTTCCTAAACTATTGAGTTTGTGACTTGGCTGCAAAGTATAGATTTTATCTTTAGATTTTACAGCTATAGAATATTTATTATTGTTTATTTTTATGTAAATATTATCTTTCAATCCGTCTCCGGTAACATCATATTTTTTTATAATTTTATTTTCTGTAAAAATGTTGAACGTTTCTATGGATTTTCTCGAAACTAAAAAAATTGTAAAAAGAACTATGAAAACTATTGCTAAAATTATATAATATATATGTTTTAGTCTAAGAAAAAAAATTTTAAATTTCATATAAAAAACACCCCGCACATATTGTTATGTTTATTATATATGCGGAATGTTTAAAATTATTACAACTAGCAATATTTGATATAATTAAGCTTTATCCTTACAGTCTTTACATATCCCATAAAAGTAAAGTTTATTTGATATGACATCGTAATCTGTATGAGAAGAAACATCTTTGTTTAAGTTATCAAAGGTTATCCCCATAATGTCATCCACTTTACCACAGGATAAACACTGTATGTGTGGATGAGATGATGAATTAGCATCGTATCTAAAATTACCTTCACCTACATTTAATTCTTGGATTAGGTGTACTTCAGCTAAAGTCTTTAATGCTTTATATACTGTTGCTAAACTCATAGTCGGATAATCTGATTGAATTGCCTTATAAATTGTTTCAGCAGATGGATGCTCGTGTGTTGATTTCAAATATTTATAAACAGCTATTCTTTGAGGTGTTAATTTTAATTTTTTTTCTTTGAAAATTGTAGATATATCGTTCATGTTCACCACCCTTGCTTTCGAAAACGTGTATTGTTTAATTATGTATATTATATAATAAAAATTATCGGTTGTCAAAAAATAAATTTAAAAGAAAATGGTTTTAATAAAACTTTACAAAATTTACTGTGAAAATTTTAAAAAATGTTGTATAATATAAGCTATGCTTAGAATTAGGAAGCTTGTATCATTAAATCAATAATTATTTCTCAATTAACATAGGGAAAGGAGAAATATATGTATTCCAATAATAGAAATATTAAAAACTCAAGAGGGAAAAAACATAGGAAGAATTTAAAACGTAAAAAAACATCAAAAATTAAACTTTTTATATATTTCCTAATGTTTCAATTCTTATTTGGCATAGGCACTGCACCCTGGATAGTATATTATGGTCCGTTTAATAACTTAAAGAAGATAATAGTAGGTACAGCTATGTCATCATTTACACACCAATATTTAGCAACATTATTTCTTTCAGATGCACAGATTGCAAAAATTAGAGGCGTTGGTGGTGGGACCTCAAGTGGAGCACAAAATCAAAACTTAAATGATATAAATACAGCTAATCATAATGAACAAATAGAATGCAAAAAAATACAAGGAAATAAATTCAGTGGGCTTATGCTTGTAATACATGACCCTACTAAAGTTAAGATAGGTTACACTTCAAAACTTGGGGTAGAAGGAGAAACCACAAGTGAAATAGCTAAACATAATAATGCACTTGCAGCAGTAAATGGTGGTGGATTCCAAGAAAATAGTTCTGGCTCTAAAGTTGTATGGACAGGTACAGGAGCTTTACCGACTGGAATAATTATAAGTGATGGAAAAGTGGTTTATCCTAAAAATCCAGATCAGCTTTCTATTCAAAAAGGAACAGCTGCAATTACTAAAAGTGGTGTTTTAGTGGTAGGAGATCATAGTATTCGTGAGCTTTTAAATGAAAATGTGGTTGAAGCTATAAATTTTGGACCAACACTTATAGTTAATGGTGTTGATCAGACTAGAGATTCTTTCGGAAATTCAATAGACAGCCAGGGAGCACAACCAAGAACAGCCATAGGTCAAAGAAAAGATGGAGCGATTTTGCTTTTAACTGTGGACGGAAGACAAGGACTTCAAATGGGAGCAACAATAAAGGATATACAAAAAATAATGGAGCAAGAAAATGCATATAATGCTGTAAACCTAGACGGTGGAGCATCTACTACAATGTATTACAATGGACATGTTATTAACAATCCTTGTGATAAATTTGGAGAGAGAACTGTGGCAACAACAATAATTGTAAAACACTAGGGGTGAAAAAATGAGAGCATCAAAAAAAATTATTGTATGGGCTTCTATATCCTTAGTTGTCCAATTATCAGTATATTTTTATCTTGATAGATTTTATTTTGGAGAAGAGAATAATATAAAGATATCTAATATGGGTAACTTCGACACAGAGAAAGAAATAAAACCTAATGTTGCAGTGCCATCTTCAGCAAGTGATATAACTATATCAGATGATGGAAGTTATACAGCATATATGGAAAACAGCATCGTTAAGGTTTTCGATACTAATACAGGAAAGCAGCTGAACTTGAATTTTGTAAATGGCGTACAATGTCTAGCATATAGATGGGTTCCGGATACTAATAGAATGATAATAGCAGAGAATGTTTCTGGGCAGCTAAGGTTCTATTCCTATAATGCTGAAAAAAAATATAAGGAAGAAGTAAAAGACTATATAAATGGTAAATCAAATGTAATATCAGCTTCAAGACGAGGTACTGAAGTTAATATGAGAATGTCAGTTTCTACAGGAGTAATGTATATAAAAGTGTCATACGCAGGTGCAGGTTCAAGAGTATATAGATTAGATGTAGATGAAGAGCTAACTCAAATTAGAACACTAAATAATCAAATAGGAAGATTCAATGTAACATCAAGAGAAGATAATCTTATATATGAGGATTCAATAAATGGCACGGTAAGGTCTACCAAAATTAAAAATAATATAGTTGTAGATGGAAATGCTAGTTTAAAGTTTTTAGGTGTTGATGAAAACAATAATGTTTATGTTTCTGCTAGAAGTGGTAAAATAAATAAAATATATTATGGGGAAGTTGCGGCGGCAGCAACAAAGTTTAAAACAGTTAATTTAGATGGTAGTTATGATTCAGATAATATATTTATTTCATCAGGTGGGAATATATATTTTAAAGATTTAGCGTCTTCGAGATTGATAAATTTAAAGAACAATACAAAATATCAGTATAAAGGTACGTTTGAAGGTCTATTTAATAATAGAATAGCTTCTGTAAGTGGTGGTAAATTAGTTCTACAAAAGATAGATTAAGGTTGTATGTATAAATTGTAAATAAACAGCCATGATGTTGACTTAGTAAGATTTTAAAGATAATATATATTGTATAATATGTTGAATAGTAGAATAATATGCATCGTAATATATATACAAATATTGGAGATATATATCATGAGGAGAGTTGGTACTTTTGATTTATGATAATTATAATGAAGAAGATATAAAAAACAGGGATTTGGATATTCGTAAGGCAAGGAAGAGAAAGAAGAAAGTTATATTTATAATATCAAGTTTAGTATTATTATGTTTAATTGGGGTTTTAGCTTATAATGAAATACATAAGTATACGACTTTGGGTGAGTCTAAAAGAGTAATTGCTAAAAAGCACGTAAAAAAGCAGAAAAAGAAAGAGGCAGTACCTGCTAAGAGTACTACAGTGACACAACCTAGTAATCAAAATGACGCTTCAAGCAATACTGCATTTATAGCTTTAAATCAAGCAGAAAAACCACTTAGAATAGATGTGGATTTAGAAAAGCAAAGAGTTAATATATATGATGCTAAAAGTAGATTAGTTAATTCTTTTGTTTGTTCTTCTGGTATGAATGGATACGATACACCTAAAGGTGAGTATACCATAAAGGAAAGAGGATATTCTTTTTATAGTCAAAAATATAATGAAGGTGCATACTATTGGGTACAATTTATGGGAAATTATTTATTTCATAGTGTGCCTTTTGATAAGAATAAGAATATAGAGCCAAATGAAGTAAATAAACTTGGGAATAAGGCGTCTCATGGATGTATAAGGCTTCCAATAGATAATGCAAAATGGATATATGACAATATACCAAGGGGAACTTTGGTGAATATAAAATAAAATGATGTGGGAAAGGGATATCAATGAGTAAAAAAAGTCGTAAGGCCGATAAAAGAACTAGATATAAGAAAAAGAAAAGCATAGTTAAGACCATAATTCTTTTTTTAGCTTTTGAAATTATATTTACAGGTGTTACTGTTGTTCCATATTCATTATATGGTCCGTTTACAAATGTTAGAAATACTATAATAAGTACATTAATGGGAACAGGTGCACACAAATATATGGCTAAGTGGTTTTTTAGTGATGCTAAGATCCAGAGTATATTACAGGAATCCAGTAAGAGTGAAGCGACAACGAAGCAATCTAAGAATGACGTTATAAAAATTAATACAGATAGTGATATAACACGAATGCAGGTTGATGGTGATGGAAAGTTTACTGCTAATGTTCTTATAATCAAAGATCCAAATAGAGTTAAAATAGGTTATGCAGCACAGATAGGATATGTAGGAGAAACGACTCGCGAAATGGCAAAGAGATATAAAGCCGTAGCAGCCATAAATGGTGGATATTTTAAGGATACCTCCCCTAATAAACAAAGTGGTGGAGTTGGTGCTATTCCAACTGGTTTTATTATGTCTAATGGGCAAATAGTCTATCCTCAAGATAATAGTAATTGGAGTGAAATTACTTCAGAGGAAGAAAATCGTGCCTTAACTATAGATAAAGATGGCAATTTGCAGGTTGGAGGAACATATTCACCTGATCAATTGATTAAAAGTGGTATCAGAGAAGCTGTTATAACAGAGCCATATCTTATTAAGAATGGTAAGAATACTATACAGGCGAATAGTGTTTCGGGAACAAATCCAAGAACAGCAATAGGTCAAAGAGCAGATAAAAGTATAATATTTATGGTTATAGATGGACGACAAGGTGTCAAATTAGGAGCAACAGTTGGCGATGTTCAGGTTTTGATGCATAAGCTAGGTGCGGTAAATGCTGCATGTCTTGATGGTGGAGGCTCGACAGCTATGTACTACAATGGCGAGATAATAAACAATCCTTCCAATGCAACGGGTGAAAGAGCGGTACCTGACATAATTTATGTTGAGCCGAAATAGTGGGAGGACTGTAGGATGAAAAAATTAAGAAACGTAATTATATGTGTACTAATTTCTATAATTATTCAAAGTGGATTGCTTTATTACATGAATGCTTATATGTTTAAAAATATTACAAAAGTAACGTATAGGATAATTAAGACAGAGGAAAAGAAAAAGGTTCTTTCAATTTCGATTCCACAGGATGCTGATAAAATCCAAGTGTCATCTACAGGAAAATATGTATCTTATATATCAAACAATGCATTACATGTTGTGCAAATGAGTAATGGAGTAGATAAGAAAGTTCAGATTGACTGTGATCTATCAGATGTTTATGCAAAGTGGCGTGTTTCAGAGGATGTATTAGTAGTTATTGAAAAAGTTGACTCGGGTATAAAAGTATATAAGTGCGATCCTTTAACTGGAGAAAAACAGCAAGCGTTGGATTTTAATAACAAAGGAAGAACTTATGACTTAACTAGGAGCAGTTCTAATGTTGTTCAACTTCAATCTAATGATTTAAATACTATAATGTATATAAAGGAACAAACTGGAAGCGGAGCGTCATATATTGATAGGCTTGATATATCAGAAGGGATTACAAAAATGCCTTTAGGAATTACAAAGGTTGGGGATTACTATGTATTTAAGGCAGAGGATAAGGTTGTATTAGAAGATTTAGCAGATAATAAAATAATGATGGCTACATCTGATAATTCTCAAACTATAGAAATTCCAGGAGTAAATAATCCAAAACTTCTATATGTGGACGGACAGGGAAATTTATATGTTGCAAATGTTGTGAATGATAAAATAGTAGAAATATATACTGCTAGTCTAAATAATAGAGCGAATAATAGTTCAAGTGGCCAAGATTCAAATTTTAAAGCTAGTTGGAATAAGATAACCTTAAAGGAACCTGCTGATCCCAAATATGTATACATATCTGATTTGGGCGATATATATGCAGTGGATCACCTTAAAGGTAAGGCTATAAATATTAAGAATAACAAAAGTGTTTCATTTAATAATATGTATGTAACTATGTACGGAGATTCAGAAAAAGGTGGAATAATAAGTAGAGATGTAGATAATAACAAACTTATTGAAACACCAATAAAGTAAATTATAAATTTATAAGTTCTCACATTATATGAGGACTTATAAATTTTATGTAATATTGTTTCAAGATGGAAGGTATAATTATTAAATCCTTTCAATTTTTATTTTTAGGTGATTAAGGGGGAAGTTTATGGATATAAGACAAGAGATAATTTATAGATTAATAATGATACCAGCAGTACTTATTGGATTCACTTTTCATGAGTATGCACATGCCATTGTAGCGGATAAGTTAGGAGATAAAACGCCTAGATTTCAAGGAAGGATTACACTTAATCCGATGGCGCATTTAGATCCATTTGGATTTGCAGCGATTATATTAGTGGGATTTGGTTATGCAAAACCCGTACAAACAAATCCGGCAGCTTATAAGAACTATCGAAGGGATGATTTAAAGGTTTCTATAGCAGGTCCTATAGCAAACTTGATTGTTGCATTTGTTTTTTCTATTGTATGCAGTCTGTTTTTAAGGTTTTTACCAAGTACATTAATTACATCTATAATATATAGGTTAATAATAGAAATTGTAAGAATGAATTGTTTGCTTGCTTTATTTAATTTAATTCCTATACCTGGTTTTGATGGATTTCATGTGTTAAGGGATTTGTTTCCTAAAGCAATACCGGATTCTGTATACAGGTATGGTACTATTATACTTTTAGCAGTTATATTCCCAATCATTCCTACAGCTTCTGGAACACTATCCATAGCAAATCTTATTATAGATAAACCAGTAGACATGATGTTTAATTTTTTTATGAAAATAGCGGCATTGATATAATTACGAGATAATAACTAGGAGGATAAGATGAGACTTAGAAAAAAATGGTGGGCGCGACCTGAAATGGAAGCAAGTCCATTGTGTATAGTAAACCCTAAAGATTATAAAGGCAAATGGAGAGAAGAATTTAAAAATGATAATGAGATTTATCTTGAGCTTGGATGTGGAAGAGGAGATTTTGTAACCAATATAGCTAATAAGCATCCAGAAAAGAATTATGTAGCAATTGACCTAAAAGATGAGGTAATAGCAATTGCACTTAGAAAAATAACTGAAAGTGAAGTACAAAATGTTAGAATAGCACCACTTCAAATAGCTTTTATAAATGAAGTGTTTGATAAGGATGAAATAGCAAGAATATATATAAACTTTTGTAACCCTTGGCCTAAGGATAGGCATAAGAAAAGAAGACTAACGCACACTAAATTTTTAACAAAATATAAGGAATTTTTAAAACCCAATAGTCAAATATGGTTTAAAACTGATGATGATGGTCTTTTTGTTGAGTCTTTAGATTATTTTAAGGAGTGTGGTTTTCAAATAAAATTTATGACCTATGATCTACATAAAAGTGGATTCGATAAAAATATTGTAACTGAATATGAATCTAAGTTTTTAAAATTAGGCATAAATATAAAATTCTTAATTGCAGAGTTAAAGTAAAGGTGATTTTATGTTTGAAGATTTAGTAGGTAAGGTAGCGCTTATAACAGGTTCATCACGTGGAATTGGAAAAAGTATTGCCGAGGAAATGGCGAAGATGGGGATAGAGGTTGTAATAAATTATAGGAATGATGAAAAAGGGGCGCTTGACACACTAAAAAGTATTAAGAATAGTGGTGGAATTGCAGAAGTTTATAAATGTGATATAACGTCATATAGTGAAGTGAAAAATATGTTTGAATTTATAATTAGCAAGTTTGGGAAAATAGACTTACTTGTAAATAATGCGGGCATTTCTAAAATTGGACTTTTTATAGATATGAAAGAAAATGACTACAATGAAATCATGGATAATGATTTTAGAGGAGTTTTTAATTGTACTAGCCTAGCAGTTAAGTATATGTTAGAAAGAAAATCAGGAAGTATAATAAATATATCATCTATATGGGGAAACGTGGGAGCTTCCTGTGAAGTATTATATTCAGCTGCTAAAGGTGCAGTCAATTCATTTACAAAGGCATTAGGAAAAGAATTGGCACCTTCAGGAATTAGGGTTAATGCAATTTCACCAGGTGTTATAGATACAGAGATGAATGGATCTTTTTCAAATGATGAGAAGAATGATTTAGAAAATGAAATACCAATGTGCAGATTTGGAAAGACTTCAGAAATTGCGAAAATTGCTATATTTTTAGCTAGTGAAGAAGCATCTTATATAACAGCTCAAGTAATAACTGCAGACGGTGGTATGCTGTAAATGAATATATATAATAAATATTGTCAATAATACCAATATAAACATTGTAAGAAGGTGGTATTATGGCAATATTTTTTTTGATTTTGGGACTACTTTTGTTTTTAGTAGTTATAATTATATGTGTAATAAGAAAAATAAGAAGAAAAAGAATTGGATATATAAATCTATCATTTTTGGTAGTGGCTATTGCTACAATAATAGTGAGCTTTATTGAAATACCAGTAAAGGACTATTCTGAGGATGCATCTCAAAAGAGTAAGATAGTAAGTAATAAGGTTATTAAAGAAAGTAAAAGTGGTATTCTTAATTTATATAGTTTAGAGAATGGCCAAAGTATAGTAATACAGTATAATGATAAAAATATACTAATAGATGTACCGGCATATTTATCAGAAGTTAATGATAAGAATAACATGTTCAATGTTCTAAGTTCACACAATATAAAAAAAATAGATATGCTTATACTTAGTTCAGCACAGTACAAGTCAGCTGATAATATTCTAAATGTTGTTGGAAGGTATAACATAGATAACATTCAGTATGCAGATAATTCTATCGAAAAAACAAATTTGGATAAGGAAATAACGGATAGGGTTAAGGCTGTGAATGATGTGAAGAAAAGTACTACACTGCCTGAGGTTATGAAAGAGAAACAGAGCTTATTTGGTATAGAGACAGAAAGTGAAAAAGATGAGGATGGTATTACTTTAAGTCTGAAATTACCTAAGAATGTGAAGGGGTATGCTAATATAGATTCCTATGATAAAAATATTAAAGGAAACAGCATATATGATCATAAAATTAAAATAGGTTACGATGCTAATGGGTATATTTTAATTAAAATAACTTCCGATGTAAGTGCTAATAAGGACTAAATATGTCATTGATTATTGTGCAGTACAAAAATTTAATGCTATAATTGTTAGTAAATGAAGTATATATGGAAATAAATATTAGAGAGGATGCATTTATAGTGGAAATTAATATATTAAAGTGTCATGGTACTGGGAATGATTTTATTTTAATTGATGAGTACAATAATAATTATAATCTAGATGATGAAACAAGAAGAGATATTGCAATTCAGGCATGTAATAGAGCAAAATTTATAGGCGGAGATGGAATTTTGTTTGTCCAGAAGAGCGATATATGCGATGCTAAAATGAGAATATTTAATGCAGATGGTTCAGAGGCTGAAATGTGTGGCAATGGACTTAGATGTGTTGGAAGATATGTTATTGAAATGTTAAATAAAGAAAGTGTGGAGATAGAAACTTTAAAATCCAAGTATTGGGTAAAATTACAGGAAGATATATATGAAGGAGTAAAAACAGTTAAAATTGATATAAAATCTGTTTCCCTGGATGTAAAAACTCTTCCGTTGAACTATAAAAAAGAAAAATTAATTTTTGATAAAATACCTGAATTATCTGATGAGTTTGATTTTACTGCGGTTAGCATAACAAATCCGCACTTAATAGCTATAGTTAACAATATAGATAGTGATAAGTTAGTTGAAATCGGAAAGAAGGGCAACAGCACAAAATCTGTTTTACCTCAAGGGGTAAATGTAAGCTTTGTAAAAGTTATAGATAGTAGTAATATTTATGTTAAAACTTACGAAAGAGGAGTTGGCTTAACTAAATCCTGTGGGACAGCAATGACGGCATCTAGTATAGTAAGTTGCATAGGAGAAAAGGTTCAGTTTGATAATGCTATAAATGTATACAATGATGGTGGAGCCATAAAGACTATAGTTCATAAAGATAGTAATGGGAATTATTCAGTTGATTTTATAGGAAATGCAACTTTTATATTTGAAGGAACTATGGAGCTTGATAAAAGGAAAATAGAACAGTTTACAATAGATGAAAGTAAGTTTGAGAAAGAAACTAATTCATATAATGAATTTTTCGAATATACAAGAAAAAATTGTAAGTAGATTAATATAATAATCGATTGAAGGTAAAGAATTATGTAGGAGGTAATATAGGTTATTACCTCCTATTTCCAAGAAATGTTTACAAAGGTAACGAATAAAAAATGGAATAATAGGTAAAAATAGCTATCATTTAAAATTACAAAAGGGTATAATTATATAAGGTGAGTTTTAAAAAGCTTTATAATGGTATTGGAAGTGAGTCTTGTGAACATTATTAATAATAGATATAGAATAGTAGATACAATAGATGATAAACAAATTTTAACATCACTTGAAGTTATAGATCTTTTAAGAAATGACTCAAAATTAAGACTTAGTATAATAGACTTAAAGAATTTTTCAGATAGTGCAAAGGATTATATAAAAAATGAATTTATAAATTTAGTGAACTTAAATGAAAAAAGTATATATAGATTGTATAGTTTGAATGTAATAAATAGTATAGATAATAAATTTACAGATGATATGAAATGGTACTACACGTGCGAAATAAATAGAGAAGCCGATAGACTTTCAGATATAGTAGAATCTTTAGACGAGAATAGTATTTTAGATATATTTTTACAAGTGTGTGTTGCTATTCAATATTTAAATTGCAGTGGATATGTATACAAGAACATTGACATTAAAAATATATATGTTGATTATAAAGATGGTAAGTTTAATATTAAACTTAATGACCTAATCTCAGCTGAATTAGATAGAATTAATAAGAAGTACAAGAGCAGAATTGAAGCAATAAATTTTAAGCTTAATTTGGATAATTATAATGACTATCAAAGGGATATAATAGAACAAATACATAAGTTAGGCATTTTGCTATTTGAATTATGCAGGAGTAAGTTTGTCAAGAATATTGAAATTGATGATTTGTCGTTATTATGTGATGATAAAACTAATACGGATGATATAATGTGTTCGGAAAACCCACATAAAAAATTTTTGCTAAAAATAGCACCAATTATTGACAAGATGGTTTCTAATATTGGTCGTAGATACACAAATATAAAAGACATAGTAAATCATATTAATGATGCGTTTGAAAAATATGTAGATACTTATGAAGTAAGAGCTCTTGAAAAATTAAATTATAATGTAAAAATAGTAGGAAGAGACAAGGAAATAAAAAAGGTTCTTAATCTATGTAATTTTTCAAAAGGTGGGATTAGTAAATCTAATTTATTTATCGTACATGGGAAAAGCGGGATCGGAAAAACAAGGTTTTTAAAGGAAATTAAATATATTTTTAAGTTTAATATGGATAATGTTTACTACAGTTTTGGCAGCAGAGACTATATAAAAAGAAATGTTTTTGATGAAATTTTTAAACAAATTCTTGTGAGTTATGATTATAGAGTAATAAAAACCTACGAAAGAGAACTTGGAAACGAGATATTCGAGATACTTAAAGATATTAAAAAGGATTCAGTAGATATGAAACAAAAGGATGAACTATTTGATAGATGCATAAATTTTATGAATATTATGGCTGAGAGGAAGAAGTTAGTTATTATAGTAGATAACTTAGATAAGATAGATGATTTCAGCATTGATTTCATAAGATACTTCTATAGAAGAATAAGAAATACTAAGAATATAGTAATTATGTTTTCATATTCGGATGAGTCAATTTATGTAAATAATAATATAAGTCAATTTATAAATTTATTTAAAATTAGTTTTACAGATATTACACTTAATGAGTTGAACTTCAATGGTACTAATGAACTTATAGGATCTGTGCTTGGAACAATTACACCTCCAAAGGAATTTGCTAAAAAAATTTTTGAGAAAACCAAGGGAAATCCAGGATTTATAATTGAAGTATTAAAAGGACTTTATGTGAGAAAGTATATATATGTAAATGAGGAAGATGGGTTATGGGTAACATCTTATGATAAGATAAATGAGATACCTATACACAGTTCTCTTGTGAAAAATATACAAAATCAGATAAATGACATGGATGGAATTGAATTAGAAGTAGTTAATGCTATGAGTATATTTAATGTACGCTTGAATATAGGTATTATAAAAATGTTTTTTAAGGAATATGATGATGGAATTATTGAAGCAACAGTAGCAAAGTTAATAAAAAGGGGTGCAGTAGAGTACATAGAAGAAGATTCGGGTATATATTATAATATTTCTAATAAGGTAATTAAAACAACCCTAACAGAAAAAATGGATGCATATTACAAAAGTAGTATTAATGAAAGGGCAGCGGAGGTATTAGAAAAAATAGATCCTGATAAATATAGAGAAGAAATACTTTATCATTTTGAAAATTCTCTAAATATTAATAAAATTATTGAATATTATTTGGGGAAATATAAGCATATAATCTATGTTGATAATAGAGAAAAAGTAATAAGCAAAATAAAAAGGTTAGTAAAGACAATTAGAACTGATTGTAGTTTAAGTGGAATTAGGCTTTTAATTATTTTAGGAGATTTATTACTTATAGATGAAAAAATAGAGGAGGCACAAATATACTTTAACTTGGCTGTAACACTTGCTGAAAGTATAGAAGAGTATGATGTGCAGTTTCAAGCATTAAAAAGAATAGTGCGTATACTTCAAACCAATTCTAAATTAAAAGAAAGCAGAAAATATATACGTAATCAAGAAAAGCTTTTGAAAAAATATTATAAGTTAGAATTTGAACTTTTGATTTATACTGAAGAAGCATTTAATTTTTACATTAATAAAGAATTTGAGAGAGCTATCTCTATATGTAATAATGTACTTGAGAAATGTAATAAAGGAATGGAAGATGTTCAATTCTATGCGTACTATATTTTGAGTAACACGTTCATAGAAAAAAGAGATATGCAGAAAGCTTTAAAATATAATAAAATTTGTACTAATAAAAAATATTTTATGGAGAATTTAACCTATGTATTGGATTCGCTCAATAATATAGCATATATATATGGTAACTATTATGAGGATTTTTCACAATGTAAAAATTATCTTTTGGAGATATTTCAAATAGCAACAAATTTTAATTATTCTCATTTTAAACTATTATCTTTGTCTCAAATAGCAACTTTGGATTTTAAGCAGGGAAATTATAAAGAGTCATATAAAGCGTTTAAAAATGTTTTAGATCTTTCTGAAAAAACTAATGACAAATACATAGAAGTATATTGTTACTGCAGGTTATGTAAGGTTTGTCTAGTGATGTATGATATAAAAAGTGCATATGAATATTTTATTAAGGCATCTATAAGGATAGTCGATTTTGAAAATGATTTGGATATTATGAATATGTATTATATAGCAGCTATAGAAACGTATTTAAAGATTGGTTTACCTAAAAAGTCTAAGGAATACATGGAAAAATTTAAAGAGAAATACGGGTCTGAGAATATTAAAAAAAAGGAAGAAGTAGTTGAATGCTTTATAGATTACCTGATTGAAAAAAATGAGAAGTCGGTTAGTAATTTTCAAAAAGCTGTACATGAGATGAATATTAATAATAAAAGCGTCAATAGCATAACTACAATAATACAATTGGCGGTAATAGTTTATTGGAAAAAGGATTTAGAGATATTTTATATCATCTATAAAAAGTTATCCAGTTATCATATGAAAAATGATGTAATGAAAGGTGCTATGAAAGTAATCAAAGCATTAAATGCATCTGGTGAAAAAATGCTTAAGTACTCTATCAATGCTATTAGAGAAAATGAAAAGGATATAAAGGTGTTTAAATTCTTATATGCTAATATTGCACAGTATTACTTAAAGAATGGAAATTACATTAGGGCTATAAACTATTTTTTTGACTATATAGATTTTATATGGCGTTATTTTTTGAGTGTTCCAGATAAATATAAGAAAGATTTTGCGATGTGTTATAGTATAAGAGATGATTTAATAAAATATATAGGCATTGTAAATGAATATGCTGGTCAAGAAATAATTTTCTCCAAAAGTGTTGATGTCATACTTAACGGTGATGGAATAGATAAATTTTATGAAGGTACAAATTTAAAAAGGTTGTTTTATACAAGAAAGTTTAAAAAGGATTTGAAGAAATATTATCAGTCATTTATTCCTAGGGAAGTAAGTAGCAGGATAGATGTAATGAAAAATCAAGTGGATTCATCTATAACCAATATACAAAATATACTTAGATATTTAAAGCACAGCTTAGTTGCTAAAAAAATTTATTTTATTCTTAATCAAGCCCAAGATGAAGATACAGTAGTATTTACTCAAAATAGAAATTTTATTGATAATAACATACTTAAAGAAAACTGGGTAATTAATGATGTTAATACCAGGAAAAAGCTTATTTTTATAAAGAGATTTGGATTTAAACCAGAAAAAAAACTAGAGGATGATATAAAGGCAGTAATATGCATGCCTGTATATAAGCTACTATCCAATTTCAATAAACAAGATAATAAAATTCTATCTGGTATACTGTATATTGAGACGGATAAAATATTAAATAATTTTAATGTGGATGCTATTAATAAATGTATAGAGCTTAATGGTCTTTTGAGTTTAAATGTTGATAAATACACACTAAAAATCAGTGCCACTATTGATTCACTTACTGGTGTAATGACAAGAAGATATCTGGATGTTTATATCGACGAAATGTTTCAGAAAGAGAGAAATTCCAATAAGGAATTCACTGTTTTTATGTATGATCTTGATAACTTTAAAGCAATAAATGATAAGTTTGGACACGGCACAGGAGATACGGTATTAAAAGAAGTTAGTAGAATAGTTAAAAATAATATAGATGGAGAATCTATTTGTGCCAGATATGGTGGAGAAGAGTTTATAGTTATATTACCAAGCTATAACGTGTTAAAGGCATATGAAATTGCAGATGGTATAAGAGAGAAAATAGATAGAGCTAAAATACTTGGAAATAAGAGAAGTGTAACAATAAGCGTTGGATTGGTGTCATATCCTGATATGGCAAGGTCTAGAGAAGAAATTTTTGAAAAAGTAGATAAAGCGCTTTATATAGCAAAGAATACGGGAAGAAATAAATGTGTTATATGGAATGAACGATTTAACTATAAAGCTAAAGTTACAAATAAAATAACAGGGATAGTAACTGGTAATCCTGTTAAAGATTCTAGAAATGTACTTGTCACAGTTGAATTTATGGAACTGCTTAGAAGTAGCAGCAATGTAGAGGAAAAGATATATAATGTACTAGGTAGATTAGTCGAATTTTTTGAGGCAGCATATTGTAGTATAATATTGTTAGATGACAAACAAATTTCTCACATTTATACAAGAAAGATATTTAAAACTGAGTTTGTTAAAAAGACATATATCAATGATAAGATTGTTCAAGAAGTTTTAGAGAAAAAAGTTGGTTTATACATGATTGATTGGGATAACATAAGTGGATTTGATGAGACTACAGGCATGCCAGATTGGGATTCTATAATGGTTATTCCCCTAAATAACAAGGGAATAATTAAAGGTATACTTTATTTTAAGGTACCAACGAAGATAAAGGAATTTAAGTTTGAGGAATTTAATTTTGCAAGTGCAATTTCCAATATTGTGGCAGCACTTATTTAAAAAGATATACAAAAGCGCTGCTTGTAATCCAGTGCTTTTGTATAAAAGTTAAAAAATCGAGGGGAAATTGACTATAAAGTTAAAAATTATAGGTAATTACTAAAAAGTACCTCTCACAAATATTTTCTCAATGGCAACCCATAAAAAATAATAAAATGTAAAGTGAATAAAGTTACTCTTTAAAGGTAATTTATTAAAATGTATTTCTAACTGCAATTCTATTATACTTTTTTATTATCAAAAAGTAAATATTAAATTTTACTTTTTTCTTAAAATTATATAAAAATATTGTTTTCTGGTTAATTATGGAGGAAATTTAATGAATTCATTGAAAAGATTATTAAAGTGTGTTATTACTCTAGTCTGTATTTTAATATTAATTAGTGGATGTTCAAAAGATATTAGTACCTTTGGAAAGGATACTAATATAAGTGGGAGAATATCCAATTCTCAATTTAAAGTTCATTACATAGATGTAGGTCAGGGAGATAGTATACTTGTTCAGGATGGAGATAAAAATATGCTTATAGATACAGGGACTAATGAATCTCAAAATTATCTTATAAGCTATTTAAAAAAGCAAAATATTAAAGAGATAAATTATATGGTTTTAACGCATCCGCATGAAGATCATATAGGCGGAGCAGATAAGGTTATAAAAAATTTTATAGTTGATAAAATATACATGAATAGTGTTAGTACTAATACTAAAACATTTAGGGATCTAATTTATGCTATGAAGGAAAAAGGATTAAAGGCTGATGAACCTGATAGTGAAAATTTTAAATTAAATAAAGCTGATTGTAATGTATACGGGCCGGTTAATCCAACTGAGGGTAATCTCAATACATACTCTATAGTTGTAAAAGTTACATATGGACAAAACAAATTTTTGTTTACAGGAGATACTCAAAGTTCAAATGAAGAAGCTATGATTGAGAAGGGATATGATCTCAAATGCGATGTTTTAAAAATTGCTCATCATGGGAGCAGAACTTCATCTACAGATGATTTTTTAAATTACGTAAGTCCTAAATATGCAGTTATAAGCTGTGGAAGAGATAATGATTACGGTCATCCACATAAAAGCACAGTAGAAAAACTTAAGAACAGAAACATACCTTTGTATAGAACAGACGAGAATGGCACTATAATATGTGTTAGTGATGGTAGTACCATAAAGTTTAGTTGTAGTCCTGGAGACTATAAGATGGGAAGTAGAAAGAATAGATATAGTAAATAAAATGTACCAATATCCTATAGAGATGCATATATAATCTATAGGATTTCTTTATGTTTAAATTTTGATACGCATATTCCAAAATGTTAAATTTATTAAGATACTACAATTTAAATTAAGGCGGTCAAGTATTTAGAATTCCTATGATATAAGTGCAGTACACTAATAGAATTAAATGTAGGCAACAAAGGATATATTGTGAGATAGGAGGGATGAATTTGAAGGGTATAGATATTTATTCGGGACAAGGCAATGTTGAGTTCTCCAAAGTTAAGCTTAGTGGTGTAGAGATTGTTTATATAAAAGCTACTGAGGGTGTAACGTATGTAGATAAAACAATTAGGCAGTTTCAAAGTGATGCTAAAAATGCAGGACTTAAAGTTGGATTTTATCATTTTTTAAGAGCTAATAATCCTATAAATGAAGCGGATAATTTTTTATCTGCTATTTCTGGGTTAAGCTACGATTGCAAGCTGGCTATTGATGTTGAAGCTACTTTAGGTCAAACCACAAATCAAATAAGCTCAAATGTAAGAAAATTTGCAGATTATTTAAAGGGAAAAGGACTGGATGTTTGTATTTACACTTATACTAACTTCTATAAAAATAATTTAAATAATAGTGTTAAGGATTTACCTTTATGGGTAGCTGAATATGGTGTTACAAGGCCTAGTATAAATACTCCATATGTTGGATTTCAATACACTGAAAATGGTTCTATAAGCGGAGTGTCTGGTGCTGTAGATTTGAATGAATTTAATGATGGTATTTTTATAAATTCAGACAGCAGAGGTGAATTTATAATAACAGGATCAGATACAGTTAAAATTATACAGCAGCAGCTTAATACACTTCTTAAGAAAGGTCTTATAGTAGATGGGATAAGTGGAGCAAGTACCACAGCTGCTATTAAAGAATTCCAAGGAGCTATGGGGTTAGCACAGGATGGAATTTGGGGACCGAAAACGGTTGCAGCAGTTACAGAAATTTATTCTAAGCCAACAGATGGTGTTAAATTCAAGCATTATGAGTATGCCACAAGATATATTCAATACAGAGTAGGCGGCAAATTAGATGGAGTGTATGGACCTCAAACTGAGGCTAATGTAAAGGTATGGCAATCAAATCATGGTTTAAATGCAGATGGAATTGTTGGAAATGACACATGGAATAAGCTATTAAATGAAAATTCTTAAATATATCTTGTGTGCAACAAAGTAAGGAAGTATATTTTTAAGCAGCTCGAAAATTTGAGCTGCTTTTTATCTATACTATTAAAGATTTAACATATAAGTCTTTTTCACTTTTTAAATCTAAAAAGCCGTCATCCGCAAGAAGAAGAGGTTTTGTCAGATTTTCAGTATCAAGTTTTATAATTTTGCAAGATCTATTGTCGCTTAAAGTTACACTTTCTCCCATATAGTAATTTACTGCATGATTTATGAACATATTGCTATACGAGCAATCTAATTTACCGAGACTTAGATCTTTAATTGCTTTTAAACCTTCAAAAGGACCATTTGTATTGTCTGAATTAACTTTATCAAAAATATCTGCTATAGCTATAATTTTTGCAAATTTATGAATTTTATTGTCTTTAATTCCTAGAGGATAACCAGAACCATCAATTTGTTCATGGTGCATTAGTACTCCTAGTCCAACTGAAGCATTAATATCAGGAATTTCTTTTATCAGGTGATAAGCTATAACAGGATGTGTTTTGTATACTGCATATTCTTCTGGCGTTAATGAACTTTCTTTTTTTAATATACTGTTGTCTAATTGGGTTTTACCAAAATCGTGAAGAAGAGAAGCATAAGTTAATAAGTTTATTTCTTCTTCATTCATACCAAGCCATTTTCCAAGTATAAAACTTATAGCAGCAACATTAACACTGTGTCTGTAGATGTTATTTTTACTTCCATAAAAAATTATATTTTTGATTACTAGACCAGCTGATTCAAATTCACCTTGTACTTTTTGAGAAAAGTTTCTTAAACTACTAATACCATTACTCTTTAAATTATCGATATCATTAAATATATCCTCTAAATTAGATGAAAATTCATTTAGCGAATATTCAAGTTCATCCATGGTTTCAGCCTTGTATTTCAAAGGTTTATCTTCATCAATATACACTTCTACTTTATCTATTATATAAGTTTCTTTTAATTTCCTTATAGCTGTATCTGTTATCTCAACACCCTCTGTTAAAAGCGACTTTTCTGCAAATTTTATATTATTTGCAGATATCATGCCAGGCTGTAACTCATAGATTGGCAATAATTTTTTTTGTTTTGACATATAATCTCTCACCCCTTAGGTAATAATAAATATTATTAGTAATAAATAACAGTT
Source organism: Clostridium acetobutylicum ATCC 824 (assembly GCF_000008765.1). Taxonomy (NCBI): domain Bacteria; kingdom Bacillati; phylum Bacillota; class Clostridia; order Eubacteriales; family Clostridiaceae; genus Clostridium; species Clostridium acetobutylicum. Next base: position 2,724,374 of record NC_003030.1, on the reverse strand, counting down.
ATGTATATGTTATCGTAATGAAAATATAATTCTAAATACTTTTTTAATATAATTTTGCCTATGTTTCCTCCTTTTTTTATTTGTATTTAATTTTGCATTTAAAAAAACTGGCAGAATAAGTAATAAACTTGAAAGAAAAAATATTATGAGTATTTAACTGCACTTAAATTTAACCTTTGATCTCTATGAAATACTAAATTATACATTTCATGTTGAAAATTATCTGCAAATAAGATATCATTTATTTGTGAATTTATTAATATTAGCGGAGGAAGCAATATAATGGGTAATGGATACAAATCTGATAAGAAAATGACGGTTACGGTACTTGTGCTTTTAATTATTACTATTACAGTAATAATTAGCGGGATAATACATGATAAAAAAAGAGACAAGGATAATGAAAAAGTTGTTGAGGCGTATCAAAAAAAAGAGCTAGGTCAACCAAAAGACAAAAAGACACAAGAAAAGCAGGATACACCTAAGAATACAAAGGACGTTGGCAAGGGAAAAGTTCTTAAATATATAGCTGTTGGTGATAGTGTTACAGCTGGATATTCGGCAACATCTCAAGATAACTTTTTTGTTAATAAGTTAAGCTCCTTAATTACAAACAATATGGGATTTCAGGTTGAAAAAAATAATATGGGAAAGCGTGGTTCACTTATTTCAGAGGCAATTAATAATGTTAATGAAATAAATAGTGCTGCGCCTGATGTTATAACTATAGAATATGGTACCAATGATTCAAATAGTGCAAATAACATATCAGCAGTTGCTTTTGAGAATCAGCTTAATAATTTTATAGATGATGTTACAATAAAGGTAAAACGTAATCCAATTATAGTTTTAATGACAACTTGGAATGTTAATTATGGAGAAAATTATGATCAGGTAATAAATAGTGTAGGGCAAAAAAGAAATATACCTGTAGTTAATTTAAAACCAATATGGTCGGATAAAACCAATATAGGTCCTTCGGGAGAAAAAACTTATTATGGTGTAAGTGATGAGTTTAATCCTAACGACAAGGGAATGAATGCTATAGCAAGTGACATATATGGAAAGATACAGCCGATATTATACGAAAGAAATAATAAATAAATTAAAAGGATTTCTAGGATGAAGTTAAATCATTTTAGAAATCCTTTTAATTTATTTGATAAAAACAGAGGAATGATATCCATTATTATTTAATACCCTATAAAATGGGGGTGTTTAAAATGAAAAGTAAGATGAAAATAATATTTTCAATTACTATGTTTTTTGCTTTAGTAAGTGTTGGAGTTATTAAATTGAATAAAGAAAACGCTGCTGCTTATGCTGCTAAGGGAAAGGCTTTAAGCCACCACATGAAGAATTCTGTGAAGGATAAAAAATATAGTATGAAGAAGTTTTTAAGAATAAATATGGGAATGAACTATAAAAGTGTAGAAAATATATTAGGGGTAAGTGAAAAGACAGGACAAATTAATGATAAAAGGGAATTGATGAATCATCAATGGAAAAATAGCGATGACAGCTATATAGTAGTCATTACTAAAAATAATTATGTGGTTAGCAAGATTGAAATTGGTTTAGAAAAAATTAATGCAAACATTAGCAGAGTCAAATATAAAAAAATAAGTAGAGGTATGAGTTATGAAAAGGTAAAGAACTTAGTTGGAAAAGGAGAGTTATTATCTGAAACAAATTTGATGGGGAGTAATAGTAAGATGTATCAATGGGTAAATTCTGATGGATCTAGTATGAACATAACTTTTACTAATGGGATAGTAGATTATAAAACTGAAAAGAAATTGAAATAGTTATATTATACTTTTATATTATAAAGGTTTGAAAAATATAAATATGTTATTATAAAATTACATGTAAGGTATTCTTAAGAATAAACGATAAAAAAAGTACGTGATGTCACAAATATACGAAAAATGAAGAAAATGATCGAAAATACAATATTAGAAAATTCGGTGTATACACTTGGATGTGAAAGCAGGAGGTAAATAATGAAGAGTATAAAAGGTAAAATACTATTAATGATTGAAACTTTGATTATTGTAGTTATAGTTGGTATGGGAATATTGGCAGGCATGCTTTCATCAAATGCACTTAGAAATAACAATGAAAGTATAATGCCTCAAATTGCAAAATCGGCGGCAAGCTATATTTCAGCAAAAGTTGATGATAAAAAGAATATGGTTGAACAAATAACCTTTAACAGTGTAATAAATAATAGTGATAAGTCATTAGATGAAAAGCTCGCAGTTCTTAACGATGAGAATAAGAGATATAAATTTATTAAAATTGGAATTGCAGATTTAAACGGGAATGTTAAATATAATAATTTAACGTCAACCAATATTGCGAATAGAGAATATTTTAAAAAGGCTTTATCAGGAGAAATAGCTGTTTCAAATCCCATTATAGGGAAAATAGAAAAAAACTTAGAAGTATGTTTTGCAGCACCTATAAGGCAAAATGGTAATATTACTGGAATATTAGTAGCTATAAATGATGGTAATATCATAAGTTCAATAGCAGATGAAGTTAAATTTGGTAGTACAGGAAGAGTATTTGCTATAGACAATACAGGGGTTAAAATAGCTAATTATAATAAAACATTAGTAGCTAAGCAGGATAATGATTTTGTGAATGTAAAAAAGAATCCGTCATTAGAGGAACTTGTTAGTATTGAAAGAAATATGGCTCAAGGAAAAACTGGTTCGGGGTATTATACCTATGGTGGAAATAAAAAATTTGCAGCTTTTGCGCCAATTAAAAATACAACGTGGTCGTTAGCAGTCATAGTTGAGCAAAGTGAGATGGATAATCAGTTATCAAAATTACAAAAGTATACAGCTGGATTAGCTGTTCTATTTTTAGCATTAGCATTCTTAATTGTATATCTTGTAGCAAACAATTTAGCAAAACGAATAAAAGTTGCAACAGACTATATAGTTCCAATATCAAATGGTGATTTTACGGTAGAAGTATCAAAAGAGCATATTGGTATGAAGGATGAAATAGGAGTAATGGTTCAAGCTATAGATAATATGCAAAAATCAATAAAAGGTATGTTAAGGGCTGTAGTAGAGAATTCAAATAAAATTAGTGAAGATTCAGAGAGCCTATCTTCTATAGCAGAGGAGATGAATTCTTCAGCAGAAGCAGTTACACTTGCGGTAGGAGAGGTGACAAAAGGAGCAACATCACAAGCAGAAGAAATGTCAGATATAACTGAGACTATAAATGAATTTGTAAGCAGTCTTGATGAGATTACAGCTGAAGTAAATGATGTTGATGTAAATTCAAAAAATATTATAGATTTGGCAAAAGATAGTTGGATAAAGATGAATAAACTTGCAACTTCTATAAAAGAAGTAACAAATACATTTAAAGATTTTGAAGTGAAAATTGTACAATCAAGTGAACATATAAAAAATATAAACGAAATAACAGATTTTATTAATTCAATAGCTGAGCAGACTAATTTATTAGCACTTAATGCAGCCATTGAAGCAGCAAGAGCAGGCGAAGCAGGTAAGGGATTTTCAGTTGTTTCTGATGAGATAAGAAAGCTTGCGGAACAAGCGGGACAATCTGCTGAAAAAATATCAGGTTTAGTAGGTGAAGTGTATAATGAGAATAAAAGCATGGTAACTACTACATCTAAGGTAGGAAATGATTTGGAAAATCAAATATCTGTTGTGGATAATGCGTTAGAATCATTTACAGGTATAGTAACATCTATAAATGAGGTTATTCCTAAAATTAATCAGATAAACAGGGCAGTAGTGGATTTAAATAATAATAAAGATATAATAAGTAATAAGGTTGAGGCTACAGCAGCTATTTCAGAGGAAACATCTGCTGCATCAGAGGAAATATCAGCTTCTTCACAGGAAATGAATACATCATCAAGTACAGTTGCAAAATCAGCAGCTAATCTTAATGATAGAACAAGAGAAATGATGAATGAGGTTAAAAAATTTAAGCTATAAAAATAAAGGACTAGAGATTAAAAAATAATTTCTAGTCCTTTGTTTTATGCTTTAAGGATAAGACTTTGGTTTCCTAAACTCATTGAATTTTTTAAAAAAATCAGGATATGCTGCAAAAAAATCAACTAAATCATTCATTCCACATAAAATTTCAGCATTAATGGTATGTTCTATTTTTTCAGTTTCTTCCAAAACACCATCATTTATACTTAATAATTTGAGAAACTGTTCAATTATATTATGTCGGTTTAATAATGATTTTCCTAATTCTGTTCCAGCTTTCTCTAGCATAATTACTCCATATTTTTCGTATTTTATTAATTTTAAATTAGCCAGCTTATGCAGCATTTTTGTAACGGAAGGAGGTTGTACGTTTAATGCTGAAGCCAAGTTATTAACCCTTGTAAAGCCAGTTTTCATGGAAAGTCTATATATCATCTCCATGTAATCTTCTCCTGAAGGGGATAGAAGATTTTCATCTTTTTTCATATATTCTGTAAATGTAAAAAATTCATTCTTTGACATGATACCCCCACCTTGCACACTATCTAATAATTAATTATATGTTTAATTATAAAAAATAATTCAAAATGAAAATTAAAATAATGGCATGGAAAACTTTACAGCCTTCTATGCCATTATTTTAATTACTGTACGTTATATAAACCTTTACTTTCCATATATTTAAATATGGCTTCACCGTGTTTTTGCTCTTCCTTTTGGATATGATTTAATATATCACGAACATTGGTATCCCTAAATTCAAATATTGCAGTGTTATAGGTACTAGAAACATATTTTTCGGTCATAAGTAAGTCTGAGCATAAATCCTTATCTGAAAAGCTAAGTTGTGGACTTTGATTAGTTGGGCTAGGGGTCATGTTTTTATTAGAATTTTGTGCATTCATGTTAGGAATTGTACCACTTAAAAGCTGATTTATACTATCAAGATGTGTCCTTTCAGATTGTTCGTTTGCTTTGCATATTTGTTTCAATTGTGGGTCTTTGGCTTGGTTTGCATAATTGCTGTATTTTTGTATACAGACTTGCTCATGACTTTTAGCGTCCTCCAATAGAGTTCTTTCTTTTTGACTTAATGTTGTATTCAAAGTAAAACACCTCCAAATTTATTTTGTGTAGTGTTTCACTTTTTATACCATTTAATGTACTTTATGAATATAGTAACTTAGAAGAAAGTTATAAAGAAAAGAAAATGTTTATTAGGAAAGCTTCTTTAAAATAATAGATTAAATGGAGGAAATAAGTGGGTATTAAAGCTGTTATTTTTGATTTAGATGGAGTTATAGTTTCAACAGATGAGTATCATTACAGAGCATGGAAGGCTATGGCTGATGAGGAAGGAATATATTTTGACAAAAGAATAAATGAAAGACTTCGAGGGGTTGGTAGAATGGAAAGTTTAGAAATAATTTTAGAAAAAGCTAAAAAAACATACAATACAAAAGAAAAAATTCAAATGACGGAAAGGAAAAATTTTATATACAGAGAGTTATTAAATGAGTTGACTCCAAAGCACATATTAAAAGGAGTTATGAACGTATTAGAAACCTTAAGAGCAAAGAATATAAAAATAGCAATTGGATCTTCTAGTAAAAACACGTCAATTATTTTAGAAAAGATAAAATTAGATAAATATTTTGATGCAGTTGCAGATGGCAGAGAGATAAAAAAAAGTAAACCGAATCCAGAAGTGTTTTTACTTGCGGCAAAGAAATTAAAGGTAAGTCCAGAAGAGTGCTTAATAGTTGAAGATGCGGATGCTGGAGTTGAGGCAGCAATTGCTGGCGGAATGAAGGTTTTAGCTGTTGGATATGCTTCAAATAATATAAAAGCTAATTATAAATTTAAAGATTTATCCTGCGTAGATATAAAAGAAGTAATTTGTAAATAAAAATAAACAAATTAACTGTATTTAGTTGTTATTGATAAGGTTAAAATAAACTCAATAAATGATATAATATATAAAGAAAAAAAAGAGAAAATAAGAGGAATACAAAAGTAAAATGATGTTACTTAATAAGAAAATTATAAATTTAGTTGCTAAAGAGTTTTATGATATGTATACTATTGTTAGAAGTTTAACATACTTTTTAGAAAATCGTGGGAAAAATATCCAAGCTATTCTTCAATAAGATACATAATAGTGTAAAATAAGGAGAATTAGTTAAGATATGAAAAGGATTTATCTATTAGAAAATATGCTAAACTTAAACTTTTGTGCAAAATCCATCTAATTTGTTATATATAGTGCTGATTATATAATTAAAATGTAGTGCTATGCATATTATAAGTAGGTCTACTTTAAAACAAATGACTATAAAAGATAAGCTTTAATGCTATATCATTATTATATAAGGAGGATGTTAAATGAGAACATATGGATTTGGAATAGACATTGGGGGAACAACAATAAAAATGGGTCTATTCAGAGTTGATGGCACTTTACTTGATAAGTGGGAGATTCCTACTAGAAAAGAGGAAAGTGGAAAGTATATATTAAGTGATATATCAAAAGAAATAAAAGATAAGATGAAGGAAAAAGGAATACATAGAAATGATGTAATTGGTGTAGGAGTTGGAGTACCAGGACCAGTTAGCAGCGATGGAACCGTTTTAAAATGTGTGAACTTAGGATGGGGCATATTTAATGTAGAAGAAACTTTAAGTGAAATGATAGATATTCCAGTAAAGGCTGGTAATGATGCTAATATAGCAGCTTTGGGCGAAATGTGGCAGGGAGGAGGAAAAGGCTATAAAAATGTTGTTATGGTTACACTTGGAACAGGCGTTGGCGGAGGAATTATAATTAACGGCAATATAATTTCTGGAGCAAATGGTGCAGGTGGAGAAATAGGCCATATTAAAGTAGAGGAAAATGAGAAAGATGTTTGTGGATGTGGAAAGACAGGCTGTCTTGAACAGTATGCCTCAGCAAATGGAATTGTAAGAGAAGCAAAAAAACTTTTAAATAATAGTAGTGAACCTTCCTCTTTGAGAGAAATTAAAACGGTTACTTCAAAGGATATATTTGATGCTGCAAAAGAAGGAGATAAATTAGCTAATGAACTTGTTGAAGCTTTAGGAAAAAAATTAGGTAATGCATTAGCCACAGTTTCATGTGTTAGTGACCCAGAGGTTTTTGTTGTAGGTGGAGGAGTATCAAAGGCTGGAATGATTCTTATAAATGTAATTCAGAAAAATTTCATTGAAAAGGCATTTCATGCATGTGAAGGAACTAAGTTTGAGCTTGCAAGGCTTGGAAATGATGCAGGAATTTACGGCGGAGTAAAATTAGTATTAGAGATATAATAATTATATATTTTATGTGTAGAATGTGAATAAAAAAGACTGCTCGAAAATTTAAGGGCAGTTTTTTTTATTACAATTTTTATGTGAAATGCAGTGCCATATAAGCCATTATATAAATAAAATGAAAAAGTTTACAAAAACATATTGACTGTAGGAGGTAAAAAAAGTAAAATAGACTTATTAAAGGATATTTAAAAAGTTATTTAAAATTAAGGGGGTTTGATTGTGAGGTATTTATTAGGTATAGACGTTGGAACATCAGGAACCAAGACAGCTTTGTTTGATGAATGTGGAAATACAATAAAAACTTCAACGCATGAGTATGAGTTATTTCAACCACAGGTTGGATGGGCAGAACAAAATCCTGAAAATTGGTGGACAGCTTGTGTTAAAGGTATAAGAGAAGTAATTGAAAAAAGTAAAATTGATCCTTTAGATATTAAAGGAATTGGTATAAGTGGACAAATGCATGGACTTGTTTTGATTGACAAAGAGTACAAAGTAATTAGAAACTCCATAATTTGGTGTGATCAGAGAACAGAAAAGGAATGTACTCAGATTACAGATACCATAGGAAAAGAAAAATTAATTAGGATAACAGGCAATCCTGCATTAACGGGTTTCACCCTTTCAAAACTATTATGGGTTAGGAATAATGAACCAGACAATTATAAGAGAATATATAAGGTTCTTCTTCCTAAGGATTATATAAGATTTAAACTTACTGGAGTTTTTGCTGCCGAAGTTTCAGATGCTAGTGGTACTCAGATGTTAGATATAAATACTAGAAATTGGAGTGAAGAACTTTTAGATGACTTAAGAATAGATAAGAACATATTACCTGATGTATATGAATCAGTTGTTGTTAGTGGATGCGTTATAGAAAAAGCTTCAAAAGAGACTAAGTTAGCAGTTAACACTCCCGTTGTAGGTGGGGCAGGAGATCAAGCAGCTGGAGCTATAGGGAATGGAATCGTTAGAGAAGGTTTAATATCAACAGTGATAGGAACTTCTGGAGTAGTATTTGCGGCTACAGATACGCCTAGATTTGATAGTAAGGGAAGAGTTCATACTCTTTGTCATGCAGTGCCTAATAAGTGGCATATAATGGGAGTTACTCAGGGAGCAGGCTTATCATTAAATTGGTTTAAAAGGACATTTTGTGCAAAAGAAATTTTAGAAAGTAAAGAGGCTGGAATTAATATTTATGATTTATTGACCGAAAAAGCATCACAATCAAAGCCTGGTTCTAATGGGATAATTTATTTGCCATACCTTATGGGTGAAAGAACACCGCACATAGATCCAAATGTAAAAGGAGCTTTTTTAGGTATATCACTTATAAATAACCACAATGATTTTGTGCGTAGTATATTAGAAGGAGTAGGCTTTAGTTTAAAGAATTGTCTCGATATTATTGAGAATATGAAGGTTAATATTGAGGAAATACGAGTAAGTGGTGGAGGTGCAGAAAGCAGCATATGGAGACAAATATTGTCAGATATATTTAACTATGAGCTTACAACAGTAAAGGCATCAGAAGGACCAGCACTTGGCGTAGCAATACTTGCAGGAGTTGGTGCAGGAATATATAATTCCGTGGAAGAGGCTTGTGACAAAATAGTAAAAGGAAACGAAAAGGTTATGCCAAATGCAAATTTAATAGAAGTATATTCAAAGGTATATGAGGTATATAATTCAGCTTATCCTAAAATAAAAGATATATAAATAGTTAAAAGTAGGAGCGCTTTTATTTAAAGAGTAGATTATCTAAAAAACTTATTAAACAAACTTTAAAAACATATATTTATTAGAGAAGTTTAAATCATATTGGTAAGATATTTTTTAAATAAAACCAATTTAAATTATATGGGGAGTGTGAGAATATGGTAATTAAAAGTGTTACAGACAAGGAGTTCAAAAAATATGGCAAGATATTAAGAGATTATGATTGTACAGAGATAATAGAAAAAATGAAATCTACACCACTTCCAGGTGATGTAGTATATGAACCATCAATTAAAGAACTTGAAGAGCTTGATATTGCAAAGGAATTAAAGGAAAGAGAATATGGAGAGCTTCCAATACAAGTAGGATACTGCAATGGTAACAATTATTTATTAAATGCAGTCGAATATCATCGTTCATCTGAAATAAATATAGCAGTAACAGATTTCATACTACTTTTAGGCTCTAGAGATGATATTGAAGAAGATTACTCATATAGTACTTCTAAAATTAAAGCATTTAAAGTTCCAGCTGGTACTGCTATTGAGGTTTATGCAACTACTCTTCACTATGCACCTTGCAATGTAAATGAAGGGGGATTCAGATGTGTTGTGGTTTTGCCAAGAGATACAAATTTGCCTTTAGAAAAAGAGTATAAAAAAACTGGTGAAGATGCTCTACTTTTTGCTAAAAACAAATGGTTAATTGCCCATAAGGATACTAACCTAGATAAAGAAGGAGCATTTATAGGATTAATAGGTAAAAATATTTCAATAAAATAAAATGGAGGAATTAAAATGAATAATACACCAAAATTAAAATTAGGAATTGTTGCAGTAAGTAGAGACTGCTTTCCAATGGAATTATCAGAGAATAGAAGAAAGGCAGTAGTAGATGCTTACAATGGAGAAATCTTCGAGTGCTTAACAACTGTTGAAAATGAAAAAGATATGAGAAAAGCTTTAAAAGAAGTGAAAAGTGCAGGTGTAAATGCACTAGTAGTATATTTAGGTAACTTTGGACCAGAAACTCCAGAAACTTTAATTGCTAAAGAATTTGATGGACCAGTTATGTTTGCAGCCGCAGCAGAAGAGAGAGGAGACAATCTAGTTAATGGACGTGGAGATGCTTATTGTGGAATGCTAAATGCAAGCTATAATTTAGCACTTAGAAACATAAATGCTTATATTCCTGAATATCCAGTGGGAACAGCTTCAGATGTTGCAAATATGATTAATGAATTTGTACCGGTTGCTACTGCATTAATTGGATTAAAGAATTTAAAGATTATTTCTTTTGGGCCAAGACCTCAGGATTTCCTAGCTTGCAATGCTCCTATTAAGCAGTTATATAATTTAGGTGTTGAAATAGAGGAAAATTCGGAGCTTGATTTGTTTGCCTCATTTAATGAACATGAAAACGATTCTAGAATTCCAGATGTAGTAAAAGACATGGAGGAAGAGTTAGGTGAGGGCAATAAAATGCCTGGTATTTTGCCAAAGCTTGCTCAATATGAACTTACATTACTAGATTGGGCAGAGGAGCATAAAGGATCAAGAGAATATGTTGTGTTTGCAAATAAATGCTGGCCAGCGTTTCAAACACAATTTGGATGTGTGCCTTGCTATGTAAACAGTAGACTAACGGCTAGAGGAATTCCAGTATCTTGTGAGGTTGACATTTATGGAGCTTTAAGTGAATACATTGGAACATGTGTAAGTCAAGATGTTGTAACCTTACTTGATATTAATAACACAGTACCAAAAGATATGTATGAATCAGAAATTAAAAGCAAATTTAACTATACGTTAAAGGATACCTTCATGGGTTTTCACTGTGGAAACACAGCAGCATGTAAATTAACAAGCGGAACTATGAAAAATCAAATGATTATGGCAAGAGCTCTTGAGCCAAATCAAGAGCCTAATATAACTAGAGGAACGTTAGAGGGAGATATTGTACCAGGAGAAATCACTTTCTTCCGTCTACAAAGTAATGCAGATAGTGAGTTAACAGCCTATGTAGCAGAAGGAGAGGTTTTACCTGTTAAGACACGCTCTTTTGGATCTATTGGAGTATTTGCAATTCCTCAAATGGGGAGATTTTACCGCCATGTACTAATTGAAAATAGATTCCCACACCATGGTGCAGTTGCATTTGGACATTTTGGTAAAGCAATTTATAATTTGTTTAGATATTTGGGAGTTAAAGAGGTAGGTTTTAATAGGCCAAAGGAAATGCTATATAAAACAGAAAATCCTTTTGAGTAATAAAAGAGATCTGGTCTTTGCCAAACGGCTTCCGTTTTGAGGTGCAAATTTAATAATTAACATCATAAGTCACTTGTGATTTACCATAAAAATCACAAGTGATTTTTATGTCCATATTTTAATCAGATATGAAGGAGAGTCCCTATTCTTGAAAGATCTATTGTATCTGGTCCTTAGTAGTGAAAAAGGTATATCTATTCCGAATATTGGTATTGCATTAGTATTTCATAGATAATAATAGTAAATAATTGCAATTCATGATAAACTTATTTTGATTGGAGGAAAACTAATGAATATATTTGAAATTGATGAAAAAGATACGGAGTTAATTGTTGAAGCAGAAAATATTATCAATGATTTATATGAAACTGATAAACACCATATTGGGTGTGCAATTAGAACTAAAGAAGGAAAAATAATAACTGCTGTGCATATCGAAGCATACATTGGGAGAGTTACAGTATGTGCTGAAGCGATTGCAATAGGAAAAGCAATATCAGAAGGTATAAAGGAATTTGAAACTATTGTAGCCGTTAGACATCCTGCTCCAGATGAATTAGATAAAATAATTAAAGTTGTAACACCATGTGGAATGTGCCGAGAACTAATAAGCGATTACTGTCAAGATGTTAATGTTATAATTCCTTATAAAAACAAAGTTGTTAAGTGTAAAATTTCGGAGTTGCTTCCACTAAAATATAGTAGATAGTAAATAAATTTTACTCCGCCTTCCGCTTAAATAGCGAATAAATTTTACTCCGCCTTCCGCTTAAATAGCGAATAAAAACAGCATTAATATGCGTGAATATTAATGCTGTTTTTATGTTATTATTTATGAGATATTTTTGTTCTGCACCTCAAAACGGAAACCGTTGGTCTTTGTAAGACTTCTTTTGTTTTAAGATGTACTAAAAGTAGAGTATTTTTTTGGAGATATTCCAACAGCTTTCTTAAAGGATTTTAAAAAATTACTATAGTCATTAAAGCCGCACTTAACATAGACATCATTAATACTTGATCCATTTGATAAAAGAGCTTTTGCCATTGATATTCTTCTAGCAGTGATATACTTATTTATAGTAGTTCCGGTTGATAACTTAAAAATTCTACAAATATATGATTCACTTAAGAAAAAGTGCTCAGCTAGATGTTTTACAGTAATGTCATTTGTAACATTGTCATTTATATATCTAATTATTTCCTCAATTTGGTTGCTATATTTATAAATAGGAGTAAGAGATTCCCCATTGTTTATGAATAAGCTGGTTAAAAATATCATTAATTCTATAAAACTTGCATATTCAATCATGTCAGCACCAAAACCATGGCTTCCTATAATTTTGTTTATAAAGTACATGAATCGGCTTTGCTGCTCTTTGTTTAATGAAACTTTATGGCAGAAGTTACTTCCTCTGTGTTTAAAGCAGTAGGTTAAATTTGTTTTAGAGGTGCATAAGGATTTTAAGAAGTCGGGATGTATCGAAATAACTATTCTCTCATGAGTTGAATTATTTACTTGGGATACATAGTGACTTTCAAATTCATTTACAGCAAATAAATTTCCAGGATTGATATAATATAGCTTATTATCTATTAAAAATTGATTTTCTCCAGAGATTGAATAGTAAATTTCGTAACAATCATGTATATGAATAGACATTGTTTCTTCTTCACTATGCAAATGTGCTATTGAGAAGTATTTCGTATCTATAGAATTTTTAACAGATTCCTTACAGGAGGTAAATAGTTTCATATTATCACCTTATTTCAAATAAAACTTTACCTTGAAATTAATATACTTCTAATTTTATTATAGTTATTACTTCAAGATTTGCAACATTTTAAAAAAAATATAACAAGAAACAGCTAAAATATAATAGTATAATTGTAATGTGTAAAAATATTATCATTCAAGGAGGAGGAATTTCATGAATATACTTAAGGATTTTTCATTGGAAGGTAAAATTGCATTAGTAACCGGTGCATCATATGGTATTGGATTTGCTATTGCAAGATCCTATGCAAATGCAGGAGCAACAATAGTATTCAATGATATTAACCAAGATTTAGTTGATAAAGGACTAAAGGCATACGAGGCAGAAGGAATAAAAGCACATGGCTATGTATGTGATGTTACAGACGAAGATAAGGTAAATGGATTTGTTAAAAAAGTAGAAAAAGAAGTTGGATTAATAGATATTCTTGTAAATAATGCAGGAATAATCAAACGTATTCCAATGCTTGAAATGAAAGCAGAAGATTTTAGAAAGGTTATAGATGTTGATTTAAATGCACCATTTATAGTATCTAAAGCTGTAATACCTGGAATGATTAAAAAAGGACACGGAAAAATAATAAATATATGTTCAATGATGAGTGAACTTGGAAGAGAAACTGTTTCTGCATATGCAGCTGCTAAAGGTGGACTTAAGATGCTAACAAGAAACATCGCATCTGAATATGGTGAACATAATATCCAATGTAACGGAATAGGACCTGGATATATAGCTACACCACAAACTGCGCCACTTAGGGAACTTCAAGCAGATGGTTCAAAACATCCGTTTGATCAATTTATAATTGCAAAAACTCCAGCAGCACGTTGGGGAACACCAGAGGATTTGATGGGACCAGCTGTATTCTTAGCATCTGATGCCTCAAACTTTGTAAATGGACATGTTTTATATGTAGATGGTGGAATTTTAGCTTACATTGGAAAACAACCGCAATAATAAAAATATAATATAGGAGAAGATGGAAATGAAAATAGCTTTAATTAACGAAAATAGCCAAGCTGGAAAAAATCAGCTTATATTTGATACTTTAAAGAAAGTAGTAGAACCAAAAGGACATCAAGTATTTAATTATGGAATGTATACAGCAGAAGATAAGATACAATTAACTTACGTCCAAAATGGTATTTTAGCAGCTATCCTTTTAAATTCAGGAGCAGCTGACTATGTAATAACAGGATGTGGCACAGGAGAGGGAGCAATGCTTGCTTTAAATTCTTTTCCAGGAGTAATATGTGGACACGTAGTAGATCCTTCAGATGCATTTATGTTTTCACAAATTAATGATGGAAATGCAATTGCTATTCCATTTGCTAAAGGTTTCGGATGGGGAGCAGAATTAAATTTAGAATATATTTTTGAGAAACTGTTCCAAGGAGAAAGCGGACAAGGATATCCAAAAGAAAGAGTGGTTCCAGAACAGAGAAACAAAAAGATATTAGATGAGGTCAGAAAAGTAGCTTTTAAGGATCTTGTAACAATATTGAAGGGAATAGATCAAGAGCTGGTAAAAGGAGCTATAAGCGGAGAAAAATTTAAAGAATACTTCTATGCTAACTGTAAATGTAATAAAATAAAGGAATTTGTTGAAAGTGTATTAGGAAAATAGAAAGTTTTGCACACGTTATCGTGAACGTTAACGTAAAAGAAGTAGGAGTATCTTATTAATCCTACTTCTTTTTATAACAAATGTTGGAATTAATTTATTTTAAAGCTTTCAGCAATTAATGAAATATGTTTGTGCATAAAGTCTACTAGGTCATAACTACCATCATTAATGCACCAATCATAGCATACACCTCTAGCAGAAATAAAAAGATGATTACAAATTTCTTCTGTTGTCATAGTTGAGATTATTTCTTTTTTATCCTGTCCTTCAAGTATAATTTTTTGTAGTAGTACTTGTAAGTATCTTCCGTTTTGTGAAAAAAAATAGTTTCCTGAGTGGTATAATTGTTTTAAGGTGTCAAGACCAACAAAATCATTATATATTGAATAGTAATCAAAAAATTCTATAATTTTATCAATTCCGTTAGTGCTAATAATGTTATCTTTAACTTCGGTTTTAAAATATTCATCAGCTTTTTTGTGGACTTCAATAAGTATGGCGTGTTTAGAGTCAAAATGATTATAAAAGGAACCTATGGATACACCTGCTTCTTTACATATATCTTTAATTTTTAAGTTTTCATATCCTTTTTTTTCAAACAGTTCAATGGAAGCTTTATAAATTTTGTTTTTGGTATTTTGTGCTTGTAATTTACGGTTAGTAAGTGGGTTCATATGGTGTGGTTCTCCTCCAAAAGGTATTCTAAATATATTATATTTCATTATATCATTTTGTCAAATTTCGACGAGATTTGACAAAATGATATAATGAGTATATAATATAACTGTTCGGTGAATCTATTCATTGAATTGCCATATAGATATATATAATTAAAAACATAGAAGATTGAAAGTGGATTGAGAAAATAGTTTAATATGTAAACATAAAAAGAACCGTACTTAATTTGAGTCGGTTCTTTTTATGTTGAGTTTAAAATATAATAAATAGCTAAGTTTTCTACTACATCTGCATTATTTAAAACTGCTACAATAGGTATTGTCAAAAGTTTGAAAACTAAAAAATTATGGAAAAGAGCTTGTATTAAAAGAGCTCTTTTTTTATTACATAAAAGAAGAATGGGAATAGTAGTTATTTTAGTAAAGTAATAAAAATGTAAGGAAGTAATTTAAGGGAGCAAATCCAAATCTTCAATTAATTAATATGTATTATGCTTAGTACATGAAATAATGCATCAAAGGGTGAATATAGTTAGTTCGGAAAATATATGATATAAGAGAGTGTTTACTTTAGGTATTTTAATTGGAAGCATAGAATATTACAAGATTAAAGGAGATCTAAAATGAAATATTTAAAAAACAAAATAATTCACTTTTTAATATTTGGAGGCATTTATATGGATGTGGAAGTTCTTGCAAGAGCTCATGGCCAACAATTAGTAGGATATGAGGGGATTAAACCACTTTCACTTATGGGATTTACAAGTCTGTGGATGTTTTTGGTTGGTGGTTTATGCGGCGTTATTATAGGAGGGCTAAATGATAGGCCAGGGTATTATAATTTAAAAATGTGGAAGCAAGTCTTAATTGGTGGAACTACTATAACTTTAGTAGAATTATTTTCAGGTATATTCTTTAATTTATATTTAGGTTTACATCTTTGGGATTATAGTAAAGACAGATTTAATTTTATGGGACAAATAGAGCTTAAGAATTGCATATGGTGGTATGTGCTTCCAATATTAATAATTTGGCTTGATGATGTACTTTCCTGCTACTTTTATGGGGATGATAGACCTCCAAGCCTAATTATGTATTTGGTGAAGTTGGTTACGCTTAGATGAAAGAAATTCTTTGGTGATTTAATTTATATAATTAGCAAATTTATATTGCAAGTTCGTTGAAAGAAATAAACAATAAAAAATAAACTTAAGTATAAGTATTTAAGCCTTGTAAAGGCAAAAAAATATATGAGGGGTTTTATTTATCACACTTATTGGTAGACAGTTTTACAGTAAGAGGGGTGCCATTATTATATCCTAAACATAAATAGTATATAAGAAAAGCTTATCCATTAAAATATATACTAATGGATAAGCTTTTTCTTTACTCAGTTTTTTCTAACTCATCAATAACGTAGTTTGGAAGTGCAAATGCACCTTTATGTAAGTTTGTATTATAGTACTTTGTTTTAAGTCCAAGACTATTCCAACTATCAGCGTTTAAATTATTTAAAGGATGATATTTTTTGGATGCAAAGCCAAACAGCCAGTGCCCAGAGGCATAAGTTGGCATATGAAATTGATAAACCATTGAAATAGGAAATTTATCTTTTATTTTACTGTGAGCTCTCTTCATTTCATGGCAGTAATCCTTATAATATGGGCTTTCATGCTGATTTATTAAAATTCCATCATCACTAAGAATTCTTTCGCAGTCTCTATAGAATTCATTAGTAAATAGACCTTCGCCAGGGCCAATAGGATCTGTTGAATCTACAAGAATCAAGTCGTAAAAACCAGTTTCAGCTCTTTTAACAAATTCCTTACCATCCTCAAAATGCATAGTAAGTCTAGAGTCATTATCAAGTTTGCAGGAAGTTTGGGTTAAATATTTTTGACAAAGTCGTACAACTCTTTCATCGATTTCAACCATATCTACTTTTTCTATAGTGTTGTATCTTAAAATTTCTCTTGAAGTTCCTCCATCACCGCCACCAACTATTAAAACTTTTTTTATCTTAGGATTAACAGCCATTGGAACGTGAGTAATCATTTCATGATATATAAATTCATCTTTTTCAGTCATCATTATGTAGCCATCAAGTGTAAAAAAGGTTCCAAAAGTTTCACTTTTAAAAAAATCTATTTGCTGAAAAGGTGTTTTTTCACTGTATAAATGTTCCTTTACTCTTATTGAAAATTTTGTGTCATCTGCATGACTTTCTGAATACCAAAGATCTAACATAATATTCCTCCGTTGCATTTATTTATAATATACTTCATCAAAGTTTTTTCCATAGAATATTTCATCCATTTCTTTTTTTAGCTTATGAGTTATTTTCTTTCTTTCTTTTGGATACAAATCTTTTTTAGTATATCCAAATAGGTAGTTATCTAGGTCGAATTGCTTTAGCCTACATTTTGTATGAAAAATATTTTCTTGGTAAACATTTACATCAATCATATTATATTTGGTTTTTATATTACTTGGTATGTAGTTTTGAATGGAGTTGATTTTATGATCAATAAATAATTTACGACCAGTAATATCTCTAGTAAAACCACGTACCCTATAGTCCATAGTCATAATATCAGCTTCGAAAGAGTGAACTAAATAATTTAAAGCTCTTAAAGGAGATATCATTCCACAGGTTGATACGTCTATATCAGCCCTGAAAGTGCAAATACCTTCATCAGGATGATATTCAGGGTAGGTGTGCACTGTAATATGACTTTTATCTAAATGGGCAAGTACGATTTCAGGAAGAGGACCAGGAGTTTCTTTTACCAAGGCTTCCTTACGTTCTTCTTCTATGGGATTTTCGCATACAAGAATAGTAACACTAGCACCTTGAGGGTCATAGTCTTGTTTTGCAATATTTAAAATATTGGCACCTATAATTTCAGTGACGTTTGTGAGAATTTCTGTAAGACGATCCGCATTATATTGCTCATCTATATAAGAGATGTAGGCTTCTCTATCTTCTGCTGATTTTGCATAACATATATCATACATATTAAATGATAATGTTTTAGTTAAATTATTGAAACCATGAAGCTTTATTTTATTATCAATGTTTACTTTCATTATATTTACCCAACCCCTCCTAATAAATAAATCGGTATTATTATATCACCATAGTAAGAATATTACTACAATATTTAATAATCAATTTACTTTAAATCAATATTTTTGTATGGTTAAAAATAAGGTTTAGTTATAAAAAATATGTTAATAATATATAGGAACGTATTTTAAAAGGAGTTAGACATGAATGGTTTGAAGAATGGTAAGTCTTATGCAAGAAGAACAGTTGCATACCTCAGCGTATTAGGAACAACACAGCTGCATTTAAGAAATCCTTTTGTGATTGCTGCTTGGTCAGTAGCATTTCCAGGAATGGGGCATTTATTACTATCAAAGTATTTACGAGGATTTTTACTATTTGGTTGGGAGCTACTTATAAATTACAAATCACATATAAATCTTCTAATATTTTATTCATTTATAGGAGATTTTAATAAAGTAAAGCAAATTGCAGATATAAGATGGGTATTTTTTTATATTCCAACATACATTTTTTCAATATGGGATAGTTACAGAACAACTATAGATATAAATCATTCATATATATTAGCAGCAAGGGAAGCTAAAGATATTAAATCATTTAAAATCGATACATTAGAAATAAATTATTTAGATAAGAGAAACCCATGGGTTTCAGTGGTATGGTCAATATTAACGCCAGGTTCTGGTCAGCTTTATATTCATAGACTTATTACAGCTGTCTTCGTTGTATCAGCATGGATTTTTGTATGTTATGAGTCTAAATTTATGGTATCTGTCTACTATACATTACTAGGTAACTTTGGAAAAGCAAAAATGGTATTAAATATTCAGTGGTTTTTAAATATACCATCAATATATTTTTTTTCAATATATGATGCTTATGTGAATACAGTTGAAAATAATAAACTATATGATTGGGAACAAGCCAAATTTTTAGAAAGTGAGTACCAAGATCCAAACTTTGTAATGCCATTGAAAGATAATATAAGAGGGGATAAGATGTACGTTATTTCTACTTTTGAACATTCGGTGTATTTAGAATTAGCTATTACGGCAATTGAAATGAAAGGTATTAAGAAAGAGAGAATAATGTCTATACCTATGGATAAAAAAGGAGAGGAAAGAATGCTATTTGATAGTATTCAAAGTTCAGACGGTTTGAGCTTATTTGATTTACCGTCTATACTTGCGGTTATAGGTGGAATATTTGGAAGTATATATGGATTTGTTTTGAAGTGGGGACCAATATTATGGGGACTAATTGGTATAGTATCATGCTCATGTGTAGGATTTGTAATTAAGCTAATTGTAACCCGAAAATACAGAGATGAACAAAAGTGTAGTGAAAGATCAGAAGTTGTCCTTATTATAGAATGTGATGATAGTAAGGTAGAAATGGTTAAAGATATTCTTTGGAAAAATAATGCTCTTGGAGTTAGAAAACTTGATTACAAATAGTATAGTAATAAGCATTGATATTATACAGTAAAACTATTACCGTATTTTTACAGGAATCATTCATAATATGATCTAAGGATAATATTTTAGTATTAATGAAGTATTATATCTAGCATGAAATTTTGGGGGTATTTTGTGAAGATTTACTTTATTTATAAACCAACTCAGTATGATAACCTGCAAAAGTTATATGAGTTTTACACCAGAAGTACTATTCTAATGTCAAAAAAAAGAGATATGGTTTATCATTTCGTTAATACATTGATACCTATGTCACCAGCTATATTAAATGCAATTTCACCGTATAAAACTAATCAAATTAATGAATTGATAATATCAATTATAGAGAGGTTTACTTATTAGATAGAAATAATGCATAAAAACCTAAAGAGAATGTATCAAATTTTTGTATGTAAAATTATTTTTTATGATAAGTTTTAAAAAATATATATTAAGAATGCCTTTAAGAACAGGTATTCTTAATATATTGAATTTTTTATTTAGTAAGTAGTTCTTCATGCATAATTAATAATCTACCGTATACTTTATCAAAATTGATTACTAGTAAAACATATTTTTAGTGGCTTTAAAAGTAGCAAGTTACAAAGCTTTAAAAAGTTGGTTTATTATCTAAATTATCTCCTTCATCTCCATTGGGATTGCTTCTTAAATATTCCCTTCCACTTCGTGCCTTAGCAACGTTTACACCATCTATTAAATGATCTTTTGCCATTGTTATTGCCTCATCTATTGAATACACATTTCCATTTTCAAGCATTACATCGGTTATATCACCCTCGGAATTTTTCTTTACCTTTATAACTTTAGATTTATCATTCATATTAACACCTCACAAATAATATTTATTGTACTAATATTATTCGTATTAATATTACGTACTATTCTTATTAAAAAATAGCAGAAAAAGAAAATTACTATCATTAAATACTATAAAAACAGAATGTTGAAATTAGTGTATATGCATAAAATGCTTTTTCATTATAATGTATTTTATGGTAAAATATTATTATAAATAATAAATGGAGGAATAATATTATGAGAAAAAAAATTATTACATTTGCTATTTTTACATTATTTGTGGTGGTAGGACTTATACCAAGTAAAGCTGCATTTGCAGAAGTTTGTAATATGAAAATACTAGGTGTCAATTCTGCATATAAATCCTTATATGGAGACTATGGTAGAGTTAATAATTATCAACAAAACGAGTTTGATCCTATTAGTTTAACTACTAAGTATCCTTGTATTTTGGTGAATAAAACTAATAATTTAGGACCTTTGAGTATATATGTTGATGGAAAATATTTATGCGATTATGATGTTAACAACAATACTGATGATAAAGATATATATTCATGGGGATGCGATGTTGAGAGTGATACAACCTCCTATGAAATCATATTTAACAATCTGAAATCTGGAAATCACAGGATTATGGTAAATGCAAAAGACGCATATAAAAATTCAATTGGTGATTTTATAGATATAGTATTGCCTTAATTTTTTATAATAAAATAAGAGTAAAAAATATAGTATAATTACATAATTTATATAGCTTCACTATTTTTAATTCAAAAATAGTGAAGCTAATTTTTTTCCTACTTAAACTAATGGATAGCTCATCAAATTGGTTTGATAAGTATTGCAAGGAATAATAAAATGCTATTCGGAATATGGTTAATAATTAATACAAATTTGTGTATGGTAGATAAAAAAGTGGAATACTATACATGAGGTGATTGTATGGAAAGTGTATGGAGTTCGGAAATTAAGTTTAAAAAAAGAGAGGCCTTAGATAAAAATATCAATTGTGATATTCTTGTTATTGGAGCCGGAATGGCTGGAATATTAACAGCATATATGCTTAATAAAAGTGGTAGAGAGGTTGTTGTAATTGATGCTAAAGCTATAGCTTCTGGAGTTACTAAGAATACAACAGCTAAAATAACCAGCCAACATGATTTAATTTATGATAAATTAATTAAAGAGTTTGGTGAAGAAGCTGCAAAGCAGTACGCTAAGGCTAATGAACTTGCAATAAAAAAATATAAAGAGGTAATTGATGAAGAAGGAATTGATTGTGACTATGAAAAGAAGGATGCATATTTGTATTCCTTTGATAACGTTCAAGGACTTGAAGATGAATATAATGCAGCAAAAAAAGTAGGAATTGCAGCAGAGTTAATAGATGAAGTAAATCTTCCTGTAAATGTTAAAAAGGCTTTAAAATTTAATAATCAGGCACAGTTTAATCCTCTTAAGTTCTTAAAAGCTATTTCAGAAAAGTTAACCATTTATGAAAATACAACAGCACTTGATATTACTGAAGATAATACTGTAGTTACAAAAAATAATATAAAAATAAAAGCAAATAAAATAGTAATGGCAACTCATTATCCATTTTTAAATACGCCAGGTTATTATTTTATGAGAATGCATCAAGAAAGATCCTATGTTATAGCTTTGGAAAATGCACAAAATGTAAATGGTATGTATAAGGGAATTGATAAAAACGGATACTCTTTAAGAAATTATAAGGATTTATTAATATTAGGAGGTGCAGCACGTAGAACTGGTGAAAATGAACAAGGTGGAGCTTATGAGGAATTAAGAAAGGCAGCTAAGCAATTTTATCCAAATTCAATAGAAAGATATCATTGGTCTGCGCAAGATTGTATACCTTTAGACAATATACCATACATAGGTTACTATTCTTCTAAAACGTCTGATATTTATGTTGAGACAGGATTCAAAAAATGGGGAATGACAAGTTCTATGGTGGCAGCCATGATAATAAGCGATATGATTCTTGGAAAGGAAAATGACTTTTCAAAGATATTTTCACCTAAAAGACTTAATATAACAGCAGCTATGAAAAATGCAGCAAATGATATGGTGGTAACAGCGAAAAATTTCATAGCACAAAGGATAGATATTCCGGAAGAAAAACTAAAAGATATTCAAAACGGCCATGGAGGAATTGTAGAATATAACGGTGAAAAAGCTGGAGTTTATAAGGATAAGGATGGAAAGGTGTATGCAGTATCAACAAAGTGTGCCCATTTAGGATGTGAGCTTAAGTGGAATGCTGATGAATTAATTTGGGAATGTCCTTGTCATGGTTCAAGATATGATTATAAGGGAAAATGGATAGAAAGTCCTACTAATAAGGATCTAGATGAAATATAGTTCTTTAAAGTAAATTGGAATTTATGAAATTGTTTAGTGTAGAGAGGATAAGAATACAGCTTTATTAAATAAAACTAAAACACTCTAGGTACTAAAAGCCGGAGTGTTTTAGAATAATATTTACAAATAATTGAATATAATAAATGTTAGTCGTTAGATTCAATTATTTGCCATGCTTTTGATACTGCACCTAAAGCGTTTTGTAAAAATAATTGTTCTTTAGGTGAGTCCATGTCATGCTGAATCTCTCTTTGGCAAAGAGTAATTTGTTGATTTGCTACTTGAAGCTGCTGACCAACTTGATCTTTCCATAGATTATTAGCCATAGTATATTACACCTCCTAACCTTTAGCTTACTATCTATTGTGTTCTATTTACGTAGGTATTATTCGTATTATTTTGTTGTAAGTTTTAAAATTCAGCAGACTAGTTAAGAGGGTATTAATAAAAGGATTTACAGTGGTTTTATTAAAAAAATTTATTAAATAATATAAGAAAAAACTTGGTAATGGCACCAAAGCTTTTTTAATTATTGGCTTATTTTATTACGCTTTGTCTATTTAAGATAAGCCTATGTTTTAGGGTTAGCAAAGTATAAATCAATTCAGCAAATATATAATAAACCTTTATGTGATAGACCGTATGTAAATAGGATATCTACTCGTATTATTCAATACAATATGGGCATACAGTTTGATGGCATATATGGGCGAGGTACTGCTTTAAAAAAGAAGGGTGTTAAAGTGGATACAATAATTAAAGATCACAAAGGAATTCTAAAAGATGCCGGGCTAATAATACAGAATTAACATAATACGGAGTTTACTAATAAACTTACTTTAATTAAGAGCGTCGTAAAATAATTAATATATAAGTAATGGGGCTGTTACAAAACTATTTTTTTAGTTTTGTAACAGCCCTTTCTATACTATTCGATTTTTGGACAGGGAATATAAGTCTATTTGTCTATATGCTTTTTATTATTTATAATTTTACATAAAATATACAGTTCAACACACATTGTATTTTGTGTGTTGAACTGTATATTTAGTGTATTATATTTTAAAGGAAATGAATAATTAAGCTATATGCTAAATTCACTCCATATAATAATATAATAAAACCACAGATTAAATTTATAATTCTTAAAACCTTTTTATTAAATCTATTTTTGTTAATAGAAACAATTGTTGAAAGCGATAAAAACCATGTAATAGATGCTATAGCAGTTCCTAATATAAAAAAGTTTGAAATATTATCTACTAATGTTGATCGTATTCCTCCAAGTAGTAAAGTTCCATCAATTATAGCTTGAGGATTAAACCATGTTACAATTAGGCATTGTAATGATATTTTTAAAATAGATTCATTTATTTTTGTTTCCTGCAATTCATCAGGAACAGATTTAATTAATGATAATCCTATATATATAACACAAATAGAACCTAAAGTAAGTATAATATCTTTTAAAATTACAGATTTTTGTAAAAAAAATCCAACTCCAAAAAAACAAGCTAATGCTAATGTAATATCAAAAAAGATAGTAATTAGAGCCGTTTTTAGAGTAACACTTCTACTTTTATGAATCGCTGTATTAATAACATATGCGTTTTGCATTCCTATTGGAGCAACATATGCTAAACCAAATAAAAAACCCTGTAAGATATATGTGAGTTTCAATTTTATACCACCTACATTAAAAATGGAATACTATTTAATCCTAATTTTTTATATTAATATTAATAAATTTTAGTATATGTTGACCAATTGTTGACCAAAAAACAAATTAGAGAATAACCTGAACTTAATCAGGTTATTCTCTAAAGCCTTGAAAATTCTTGGTGCCGGAGGCGGGAGTCGAACCCGCATGGTATTGCTACCGACGGATTTTGAGTCCGTTGCGTCTGCCAATTCCACCACTTCGGCGCATCAACATGTAATAATATATCATAGATACACTTAATAGTCAAGAACTTTTTCGCCAAGGTTAGGTATATGTATAAGTGGAATTTAAATTGTAAGAGGGTACATTAAAAAGTATCCGTAATCTTGGTAAAATAAATATCATAAAAGCAATGTTAAAATTCAATTAATATATTTTAAATAAAGCTTAAAAAATATGTCGAAATTAGGTATAATATAAATAGTGACTTGTGTTAACTTAAAAGTCAAAACGCAATAGACATAATAGGTTATTGGTATTCTTAACCTGTGATAGGAGGTAAAATTGGACTTTGAAGGATATTTGTATAAATTTAATTTAAATGCTTCACACAGCGTTATCATTGATAATGTTAGGGGAAGCATGCACTCGCATACCTTTGTGATATCTCTTTTTGTTAAGATAGACAGTGAAGATATGCTTTTGTATGATGAGGTGGAAAGGAAAGTTAGTGAGTTTTTAAGCATATACAGTGGAAAAGAACTTAATAAGGTTAAACCTTTTGATAAAGTTGACCCTATACTGGAGAATATAGGAGATTTCTTTTTTGATGAACTGAAAGATAGGCTTAAACTAAAGGGCATTTTTTTAAATAAACTTGAGATAAGTGAGACACCGGCTAGAGTCTATGTTGTGAATCATCATAGAGAAAATGTGGTTTTTGAAGACAGTAAGAAGAAGAAAGGCTATGATAATAATATAAAAACACTTATAATGAAGAGCCTAATTAATTCTACTACAGATGAGATTATAAAAGATAATGTTGAAATTTTAAAGAGAAAAATTGTTCACAAAGAATTAGAAGAGACTAGAGAGAAGACCATTAAAAGAGACCGTACTAAATTAAAGGTTTTAGCGTCAGCACTTCTCTTTGGAGTTTTGGCAGTTTTATTAAGTCTATACATGGCAAAAGAAAAGGGATATCCTTGGGGAATAGATACTTATGGACACATATTCAAAGCTGATTTTTTGTATAGGAGTCTTAAGGATGGAAATATGTATCCACTGTTTACCAAGCTCTGGTACAATGGAATACAGCCATTTAGATACTGGGCACCTTTCCCTTATTATATATTTGCTTTGCTTGAATTTTTAACAGGTGGAAATGTATCGCAGGCATACATTATGTTTATAGGACTTATGTTTTTTGTAGGAGCTTTTGGATGGCTTTTATGGGGAAATAGAGAAAAGAGAGTTTTTATATGCTTTATTTTTGGAGTATTATGGTTCCTTTTACCAGAAAACATCAGAATATTTTTCTTTGAGGGAAATATACCCAGAGTTGTTATAGCAGCACTTATACCGTATTTGTTTTATTTTTTATGGGGCTTTGTTGAAAAGGGAAAGAAGGCTTCCATTATTGCTATGGCAGGTATTATGCTTCTAATAATAATGTGCCATTTAATGGTTGCAGCGATGCTTGGCATTACGACTTTTATATTTTTGCTTATATACGCAGTTCTGTCTAAGAAATTTTTAAGATCTATTCAGAGTATAGCAGCCATGCTTTTATGTTTTGCTATAGCGGGAATATGGCTTTATCCAGCACTTAAGGGAGGTCTTGTATCAATGGATACTGATTCAACCTCAGAAGTTATGAGAGCTTTAAGCACACCTTTTACTACCTCGCTTGATCCACTTATAAGGCTAACAGCTGCAGGAAGAAGCGGATTTTTTTACTACGGAGTGTCGATTTTTGTAATTTCTTGTCTTGGAATATTTCTTTCAAATAAGAAGAGTGTTCCAGGTTTTCTTACAGTAATAATAGTATTTTTAGGGACAACCACTGCATTTGTTCCAGTACTTTTAAAATTACCTTTAAATCAGCTTTTGTGGATGATGAGATTTACGCCTATAGCCTATGGATTATTTATTATGAGTCTTATTAATTGGGGAAAATGTAAAAAGGTCTTTATGGCAATATTTTTGTCATTAATAATACTAGATAGCTCATTATCCTTTAATTTTGTACTGTTTCCTTCAGAAAAGAGTAATACCGTTGAAAGCATAATTGAAAGTGCAAAAAAGGTTACAAATCAGAGAATTGCTCTTTTAGATAGCAGTATGTTTGGTTCATATCCGTCATTTTATATTCCAAGCATTGGCAAGGAAACGGCTTATTCTTATGGATGGGCTTGGCAAGGTGCATCAACCTCTAAAAATATAGTGCTTTTAAATACAGCTCTCGAAAATGGATATTATAACTACATGTTTGACAGATCCATTGAAATGGGATGCGATACGGTAGTTATAAGAAAGGCTTCACTTGAGAAGAAAAAGAGCAGTTTTAAGCTTATTGATGAGGCGGCAAAAAAGCTAAATTATTTCTTATATAATGAAACTGTAGAGGGCTATGTGTACCATAGGGAAACACCAAAAACCTTTGGGGTTGTAACAAAATATTATGGGATTAGTATAGGGCGTTCTGCAGAAGAAATACCACTAGAGTATACAGGCTTTAAGTCTGGGGCTTCTTACAGTATTGATGACTACAGGTTAGAGGAGCTTCAGAAATATAAGATTATTTATCTTTCTGGATTTAATTATAAAAATAAGGCTAAAGCTGAAAATATGATTTCTAAATTAAGTAAAATGGGTATTAAGGTAGTAATTGATATGAATAGGATTCCTTCAGATGAAACCACAAATAGGATGAGCTTTTTAGGTGTAACAGCTCAGCCAATTACTTTTGACAAAAAGCTTCCGGATTTATTTTACGAAAATGAGAAATATGTAAGCGGAGCTTTTAAAAAGGAATATACAAAATGGAATACAGTATATCTTCAAAATGTTTCAGATATAAAAGGTTTCTCGTGGATAAAGGATAAAAAGCTAACATTTATGGGAAAGGGTACTGGAGATAACAAAAATATTACTTTTGTTGGATTTAATTTAATGTTTCATGCAATGACAAATGAAGATAATGGGGCTTTAAGCATTATGGATAACGTTATGGGATCTAATAAAGAAACTCCTACAAGAACCATAGTTCCTTTGAATGTAAAATATAGTAAGAATTCTATTGTTATAGACTCAAGAGATAAGGATGTTAATACAACATTAGCATTTCTAGATTCTTATAAAAGTAAAGATAAAATTTATTCTGATCAGAATCTTTTAAAGGTAGGTAAAGGAAAAACAGAGATTCAGGTTACTTATCCTTACTTAGCAAAAGGGATGATTTTATCCTTAATGGGAATTTTGGGATTTTTAGTACTAATTATGGTTGTTTACAGAGGGGGAAGACACAGTGAAGAAAGTAATTAAGTTCTTGACGATAATGTTTTTAGTAATTGAAGTTATAATAGTGAGACCATATACGGTTCGTGCAGAGTCGAATGGTGTAATTTTAGATGGTTACTATGATGACTGGACAGACAAGCCGTATGCACAAATTAAGTATGATTGGGAAAGTCCAGGACAGGTTCATATTGTAAAGTGGTATTCGGATGATAAAAATTTATATTTGCATATAAAAATGGGAGTTACAGGAGGACAGCAAATTAACCACTATATTATATATTTTAATGTTGATAATGGTGAAAAGAAGCAACTACAATTTTCTCCAGATAGCCCCACAACAGGTAGAGTATCTGTTTTTGATGCTAATGGAGGGTATACTAAAATTTCCGATGACGGTTATGTTACTAGAGGAAGCAATTCAGATGGAAAAACTAGTGATGAAGCTGAATTTAGAATACCATTGTCCGAATTTCAAAAGGATAGTGGAAAGATGTTTACTTTGAATTTGCAATTTCCTAATCTTGGATATCAACAAATAGTATTTCAAGTTGGAAGCACCTATCCTTATATGGGAATTGCTATGTCAAGCTCTGTGGCTGCGTTTGGATTTTACTTTTATAGAAGAAAGAGAAGAAAGCTTATATGAACATATTATTAGGAGTTTTATTTGTTTTATGGATATATGTGATATCGCTATTAGTCAGAGCAAAGTTGCATTTTTTTAAGTTTCTTATTGGATCTGTTGGAATGTTCTTTTTTATGATGATATTTCTTCAGCCATATCTTGTTGGGATATTGAGCAAGGCTGTTACAGCAGTGGCTGGGATAATAGGAAATTCCACAGGTTATTACGAGGCGTATTACCAATATGCTCTTATACTAATAACAAAGGGCAGTGTTAATATATCCATGTATATTGATTATGAGTGCTCAGGTGTTATTGAAATACTTGCCTTTACTGCTCTTTTGTGGTTTTTTCCACTGTATACTACACTTGAGAAGGTAATGTATAACATAGCAGGAGTAGCTTGGATATTTATGGCTAATACCCTTAGAATATTTATAATTTGTGCACTGGTTCACGCTTTTGGAAACAATATGTATTACTTTGCGCACACTATATTTGGAAGAATAGTTTTTTATGTATTATCTATAATTTTATATTTTTATGTATTTACAAAGTCTCAAATAAAAAGTCAGAAAGTAGGTAATGTTTCTTATGGAAATGATGCTGGGCAAAACCTATAGAGAAATGGTCTTTTGGATGGCATGGATTATCATTCCTTTTTTGATGGAAATAGTTCCTGCACTTGGTGGTTTTATAATACTTTTAAGAAAGAGACTTTCAATAAAAGATAAAGCCTTTTCAGGCAAATTGCCCCAAATTACTATTATTGTTCCTGTGTATAATTCAGAAGATACTCTTAAAGGTTGCATTGAATCTATATATAATTCGGACTATCCCTCTGAATTTATTGATGTAATGTTAGTTGATAACCAGAGTTCAGATAACAGTTTTAAGATTTTTACAAGATGTCAAAAGGAGTTTGATGGTTTATCTCTAAGATATATGAATTCAAAACAAGGTAAATCTAAGGCACTTAATATGGCACTGTTTAACAGCAGCGGGAAATATATAATCCACATTGACAGTGATGGTAAGCTTCATAAGGATGCTATAAAAAATATGGTAACACGTTTTGAAGGAAATCCACATGTTCACTGCATGACGGGTGTAATTTTAACAGACAAGGAGTTAATTGAAAAGACTAAGGGAAGTTTTTTTAAGCTTTTAAGAAAATGTGAGTTCTTTGAATATGCTCAGGCTTTTTTAGCTGGAAGAAATTTTGAATCTGAGGTGGGAAGCATATATACTCTCTCAGGAGCTTTTTCAGCCTTTAGAAAGTCAACAATCCTAAAAACTCAGCTTTATAATAGTGAAACTGTAAGTGAAGATACTCAAATAACTTTTCAGGTAAAGAAGCTTTTAAATCAAAAGGTATATTTGTGTGAGAATGCATTATTTTTTGTAGATCCAATTGAAGGTTTTAATAAACTATATACTCAGCGTCAAAGATGGCAAAGAGGAGAACTAGAAGTTTCTCATATGTTTTTAAGAGACGGACTTAAGTTTGGCAAAGGTTTTGTCAGTGATTTCATGGTAAGAACTCTTATGTATGATCATACCTTTGCCTTTCCCAGAATGATATGGTATTTTGCACTTATATTCTTGGTTTTTATGAACTATCCAATTTATCTTGTGGTGGGTTCGGTTGCTGTAATTTATCTTCTATATTCATTATCTGCATTTTTGTTTTATCTCAATGTAATATCTTATTTAAAGAAATATAAAGAGGTTAGATCATACTATGCGAAAAAGTTCTACTTAATATTTTTAATGCCTATGTATAACTTTGGTGTGTTTTGGATAAGATTTTGTGGCATTATAAATAGCATACAACTTCAGGGAAACTGGAAAACTCTTAATTTAACTGATGAGTGGAGAAACTTTTTAGGTGTATTTAAAAGAGATTTTAGTGTTGTATTTAAAGTATTAAATAAGCTAAGGCAGGTGGTAAATAATGAATGAGATTTCAGTGGTACTTCCAGCTTACAATGAAGAAGAAAATATACAAAAGCTTGTGAAAAGATGGCAGCAGCTTTGCAAGGATTTAAAGTATAAGTATGAGCTTAGTTTAAACATATTTGTTATAGATGATGGAAGCAAGGATAAAACAGAAGTTATAGGTAGAGAGCTAGAAAGGAAATATGATAATTTTTATCTTATAAAGCATGATAAAAATAAAGGACTTGGAGAGGCAATAAATACAGGAATAAAGTATGTCATGGAAAAGAGATCTGACAGCAAAT
Source organism: Clostridium acetobutylicum ATCC 824 (assembly GCF_000008765.1). Taxonomy (NCBI): domain Bacteria; kingdom Bacillati; phylum Bacillota; class Clostridia; order Eubacteriales; family Clostridiaceae; genus Clostridium; species Clostridium acetobutylicum. The sequence continues at coordinate 2,693,170 of NC_003030.1, read as the reverse complement.
ATGTTTGTATTATGGATTGCGATAATACTCAAGATCCTAGATACGTATTCAGTATGATAGAAAAAATGGAGAAGACAGATGTAGTAATTGCATCAAGGTATCAAAAAGGATCATGTGTTAAGGGAGTTCCCTTTTTTAGACTAACTGCAAGCTATGGAGCTAGATTTGTTTATACTATCTTTTTAGGAGTGAAAAATGTTAGAGATTATACTTGCGGTTATAGACTTTATAGAACCTCTGCACTTAAAACTGCATTTAAAGTTTTTGGTGAAAGTTTTATAGAGGAAAGTGGTTTTACTTGTATGGTAGAGCTCTTGTACAAGCTTAATATTTGCGGAGCTGTATTTAAAGAAGTTCCTTTCACACTTAGATATGATTTTAAAGGTGGAGTGAGCAAAATGAAGGTTCTAATTACAGCCATTAACAGTGTAAAACTTACTTTAAGGCTTAAAAAAATAAGAAAAGGGGTAGAACCCGTTTTAGAGGATTGATTATGGAGAAGAAAAGAGAAAAAAGTTTTTTATTTAAAGTATTTATTATATTCATGTTAAGTTTGATATCTATAGCAGTTTGTTTATGGTGTGTATTTTTTGAGACGAAAAACCATGAAGAAAATATACTAAAGGCATATTCTTATAGTCAATATGATAGCACTGAGCGTTTAGCAGATAAGGTTTATGACAGCATGGAAAATTATATAAGTGATGAGAAAATGCCAATTAAGAAGGTAGAAGAAAAAGTTATAAAGAATGTTCTACAAAAAGAAAATAATTCTAAAGACAAGTATGTGTTCTTCTATAATACTAAGTATGTTGTTTTTGAGAGAAATACTGAAAGTACTGCAAAATACAAAAATAGGAGTATTGATAAAGTTTTTGAGCTTTGGGAATATAACGGAGGAGAAGATTTAAGTGATGCTAAAAGCCTAATGGAGAATGGTATAAGCGGATATTCTGAGGTTAAGAAAGGTATTAAGAATGATAAAGAGATTATAAGCTGGAGTTTTTTTAAGGTCGGAGATGAAAAATACTTAGTTGGAATGGCTGCTTCTGAAAACTATATTAGACGAGAAACAAAACTTAGTCAGCATGAAGTTATAACCTATGTTTGGTCATCGATGTTTACAGCAGTTATTATAGTCATATCAAGCTTATTTGTGTTTTGCATGTTTTCAGATTATAAAAAAATAGAGAAGTTAGAAAATCAGCTTAAAAAGAAAAATCTTCAGACAGAGGAACTCGTTTTAGAAGTTAACCAGTGTAGAGAAATAGCTGAAATGGCGGTGACAAAGGATACCATTACGGGAGTTTATAACAAGGAGTTTCTTTATAGAGTTATAAAAGGAATGAAGGGAGGAGCATTTCTTCCTATATCTGTAGCAGCAATTTTATTAGAGGGCGATTTTCATAAGGATGAAGATAGAGAAGAATTTATCATTTCATCAGCAGAGGTTTTTAAGGCAAATTGTAGTGATACTGATATAATTTCAAGAACGGATGACAATGAATTTGTAATTGTTATGACTAACACTACTGAAAAAGACGCTTTAAAAAGGCTTGATAAAATGAGAGAAAATGTAGTGAAGAAATATGAAGGTGGAAAGATAAGAGCTGAACTAAAGGTGAAATTAAACGAAGAAGAGAGTTTATTAAGTATATTGGAAGCTTCAAGAATGGCTTTAGAGAAAGGAACAGGCTATGGAGAATCTAAAAAAGAAATTTAATCGGTACGGCTCTATAATAAAATATCTTTCATACTCTATTTTTGTAACAGTAATAGATATAGCAGCAGTTTGGGTAATTATGAGTTTTTTAAATGTAGGAATAGTTTATGCCAATACTATAGGGATTATAATTGGATTTATAATACATTATCTTTTAGCCTCAAAATCTGTTTTTAATGTGGAATATGGCATTTTAGGAATTGGAGTATATTTTATAACCTTCTTGTTTGGACTTTTGATGGCAGATTTTATTGTATATTTGTCTTATATTAGAGTGTTTTATTTCCTTGGAAAAGATATAAATTTTTTGCTTAGCAAAGGAGCGTCAATAGTTATACCATTCTTTGTTATGTATTTTATGAGAAAATATATTTATTTATTTTTAGGAAAATATTTTGGTGAGAAGGGAGGAATGAGAAATTGAAATACAATCAATATAGATTTAAGTTCTATCTTAATGCGGCACATTCTATATTTTTAAATGGAGTGCTTGGAGATAAGCATCCTCACACTTGGGAAATTACTATTAATACAATAAAAATAAATGATAGCTTCGTTATATTTAACGATGTAGAGAAAAAGATAGATAAATATCTTCAAGGATTTCAAGATATTTATTTGAATGATACGGAACCTTTTAATAAAATAAATCCTACACTTGAAAATATATGTGTATACTTTAAAGAAACGCTAGGAAAACTTCTTTCGAAAAATGGATGGGTGCTTTTGTCTATAGAAATAAGTGAGACACCAACAAGATCGTATATTATAGATGTGGGGGATGAAGTGAAGTATGAGAGTGCATATGAGGACAATACTTCACAAATGAAATATTTAAAGGATGCAGTTAAAAATAAAATTGAGAGAATGAAGAAAATTTAGGTTTGAATTGTAGAAACAGCATTGATACTGATGCTGTTTTTATATTTGCTCAATACAACCCTATTAATTACATTAATACAAAAAGTTATTGAAAAAGGAAAATAACAATTATAAAATATAAATGTTGACAATAAAATTCATTCAAGGAGGAAACAAGATGAAAAGTAATAAAATTATAGGATTTATAGCAGCAGCTGCTTTTGTTTTTATATTGGGAATGCCAACAGATAAAAGCTATAAAGCAGATACAGAGTTAGGTGTGTCTTATGCTACGCATGTAGAAAATATAGGTTGGCAAGGTGCTGTAGAAAATGGACAAGAAGCAGGAACAGATGGTAAAGGACTTAGAATTGAGGCGTTAAAGCTTAATTTAACTAATGCGCCGGAAGGAGCGCATATACAGTACCAAGGTCATGTACAGAACATAGGTTGGCAGGATTGGAAGCAAGATGGAGAAGAGGCAGGAACAGATGGTAAAGGGTTAAGAGTAGAAGCACTTAGGATAAAGCTTAAGAATATGCCAGGTTATAGTGTTCAGTATAGAGCACATGTACAAAATATAGGTTGGCAAGATTGGGTAAGTGATGGACAAGAAGCAGGAACAGATGGTAAAGGATTTAGAATAGAAGCACTTGAGGTTAAGATAGTTAAAGTAAGTGATAATTCAACTGTAGGAGTAAGCTATGCTGGTCATGTTCAAAATGTGGGTTGGCAGGATGCTGTTGAAAATGGACAAATATCAGGAACAGAAGGTAAGGGACTTAGAGTTGAGGCATTAAAGCTTAATTTAACAAATGCACCAGAAGGAGCACATATAAAGTACCAAGGACATGTAGAAAATATAGGTTGGCAAGAGGCAGTGCAGGATGGAGAAGAGGCAGGAACAGACGGTAGAGGATTTAGAGTTGAAGCAATAAAGATTGCACTAGAGAACTTGCCAGGCTACAGTGTTCAATATAGAGCGCATGTGCAAAACATAGGCTGGCAAGATTGGGTAAGTGATGGACAAGAAGCAGGAACAGATGGTAAAGGGCTTAGAATAGAGGCAATCGAGGTTAGAATAGTTAAAACAGCAGATGGAAGTACTCCAAAGCCAGTGGATTTTATAGATTATTCCAATATACCACAGCCTGCATTTGATAAAGATAAGACTAAAATGGATTGGAATTCATCAGATAAATTGAATCAAGAGGTAAATAAGATTGAAAATCCTACAGGAATTATATACGCATATAATGATGCGGGGGATAAAATAACTGGTAATGTATTTGATGCTATAGATCTTCAGGGAAATTACGTTGCAGATAGGGAGGCGACAGAGGAACAGGCAAAAAATAATTTGATTAAGCTTTATGATTATAATAACGGAGGATTATATACAGCACAAAATGGAACTGTTTATAAGGTAGCAGGAGTATATAAAGAATACACCTCCACAAAGTCTAATGATATTGATACACTAAAAAAAGCTGTTAAAAAGTTAAATACACAATTTATGACTTCAGGTTATGATCAGTCTAAAACTTTTGATAGATTATATGTGGTTACAGATGGAACAGGAACATTTTGGATTAATAGAGTTGTAGTATATTTAACAAAATAATAAAAACTCTCCTTTAAGGAGAGTTTTTATTATAGTTGGGATTCCTTAAATTTATGTTCCATAGCTCTTGTAAGTTTGTGAAAGGGTCTTTTTAAAATAGTTAGAAAAAAGAAAAAAATAATAAAGAAGCCTAGATTTCTGAGATTGCTGTAGACATTATTCCATATAGGACCTGATATGGCTTCTCTAAAACCATTTATTCCGTAGGTAAATGGCCAAAGAGGTTCTAATATACCAAAGATTTTTGGATTTGTTTGTATTGGATATATACCTCCGGAGCCTGCAATCTGAAAGACCATCATTACAACGGCTATTGCTTTGCCTACATTTCCAAATATCGCAACTAGAGTGAATATAATAAAGGTAAAGGTGACAGAACATACCCAGCCAAAACACATGAGTAAAAGCATGTTTTGAGGATTTACATGAAGTATATACTTATCACCAAGTATTATGATGGTGGTTTGAATAAGGGATAATACCAAAAATAAAAGCATTTTGCCAAAGTGTTCCTGCCAAATGTTAAGATGCTCTCTTCCACTTAAATTTTTAAATTCTGTTGTAAGCATTGAGGAGAGAAGTAATACTCCTACCCATATAGCAAGGACTGAGTAAAAGGGTGTTAAGCCAACTCCAAAGACTCCTTCTCCGTAAATATCCACTTCTCTTGTGGTTAGAGGAGAGGATATAAAACTTGCTAATTCATTAGTGTTCATAGATAAAAGTTTTATTATATCATTTAAATCTGAATCACTTAAAGAATTCATTTTGCCACTGAGTCTATTAAGTTCTCCTGAAAGTGATGAAAGCTTACTGTTTATATCGTTTGCTTGATTTATGGAAAGTGTACTTGTAGCCTTACCGTAATTTGCTAAAGCATCTAGCTGAGGAATTAATACTTTTGTGCTTTCTAAAAGTGTACTTATATTAGTTAAATTTCCATTTAAGTTATCTCCCATATTATTTAAAAGAGGAAGAACAGAAGAATAAAAGCCATTTGATATATTTAGCATGTCGTTTGAAAGCTCATTGCTTAAGGCAGAAATTGAATCAATTTGGCTGTTTATTGCATCCTTTGGTGCATTGTTATCAATAGAACTTTTAAGCTGAGATAGAGAATTTTTTGTATTAGCTGCTAAGGCGTCTGCATTTTGAAGATAACCTATTATGGAATTTGCATTAGGTATAGTGTTAGTCTTAGATATTGCCTGTAGATTATTTATTGTGGATTTTAAATTGCTATCAAGGGAATTATTTATGCTATTTAGTTGCTCTAGATTTGAGTAAGAAGTTGTATTCTTCATTCCAGATAAAATACCCTGAAATTGACCATTTTCAGCTTGAATTTCAACCATATCGTTATTTAAATCACTGGAGGTTGTAATAAGGGTTTGTTTTGTAGCTGAAATTAGATTTTTACTGCTTTGGGCAGCATTTTGAAGATTGTTAATCTGGTCTGTTAGTTTTGGCAAAGTTCCTTGAAGCTTTGATAAGTAACTGCTTATATCCTGAGAGCTTTTATTTGCAGTTTGTATGTAATTTTGTGTGTTTATAAGATTTTTAGATGCTTCATTTATAGTGTCCTTAAGCTGAATAATATTTGATTTATTCATAATGTTTTTATTGGATTTTATTAATGTTAAGGTTTCTTTTGTAACTGTATTTACGAAACTTGTTTTTATCTCCTGAGCAACTTTATCCTTAGCTGAATTTGTTATTTTTGAAGCTATTGCATTTAATTTTTCATTACTCCTATATATTATAGAAGGTTTTTCTGGAGTTGTTGTTGTTAGACTTGTAAGTCCACTTGAAAAATTGCGGGGGATGTCTAAAAGGGCATAATACTTTCCTTCATTTAATCCATAGTTTCCCTGCCATTCATCCACAAATATCCACTTAATAGATTTGTTTTTTCTAAGCTCAGATACAATTTCATTTCCTGCATTTATTCTTTTATTATTAAAAATAGCACCTTCGTCTTCATTTACAACAGCAATCGGAATATTACCTGTATTTGCATAAGGATCCCAGCAAGCATTTATGTTTATCCAAGCATATAGGGAAGGTAAAAAGCATAGGCCAACTATCATACCAATAGCAGAAGGGCTTCTTTTAATGCTTTTTAAATCTCTTAAAAATATTTTGAAAATTTTTTTCATGAAGTTACCTCCTAAATTTATTCACCAACGCCTGATTTTTTAAAACCGTCTTCAAATTTTGAAATTGGCCTGTGAAGAGGTATTTTAAAGAAGAAACCAAAAAATATGAATACAACTGAAATAAGTATTAAGGCAGTAAAATCAAGCATAACGCTGCTTATTAAAGGTCCAGCTATAGCTTCTCTAAATCCACCAACGCTATAGGTAAAAGGTAGCATAGGTTGAAGGATTCTGAAAAATAATGGGTCAACCTGTATTGGATAAGTAGAACCGCTGCCTGCAATTTGTATTATTAAAAATATAATACTTATTGCTTTTCCTATATTGCCTAAAGTAGATACTAAGGTAAAAACTATTACACAGAAGGTGAAGCCTGACATCAGTGCAAAGGCAATTAAAAGAGCAGGATTTACAGTATAAATTTTTAGAAGTAGTATATCACCAAGAGATACTATAAAAGACTGTATTAAGCTTAGGGTTATAAAGGTTAACATTTTTCCAAAGTGCTTTTCACGTAAGGTTAGTATATGTAATCCTTGAGAATCCGGAACTCTTGTTTTTAGTAAGGATACAAGGAGCAAAGTTCCAACCCAAATTGCAAGTACTGTGTATACAGGTGCCATACCAGAACCGTAATTTGGTATGCTGTAAATGGATTCATCCTTTATACTAAAGGGAGTGGAAATAAAATTTCCCATAAAATCAGGATTGCTCTGGAGGATGCTTATAATTTGAATTAAGTCGTTATTATTAGTCTCCTGAAGCTTACTGCTTAAAGCTGAAATTATATCTTTAAACTGAAGAAGTCTATTTTTTAGATCTAAAGACACTTTTGAAGATAGATTGCTCCCATCTATAGAAGTTTGAAGTAAGTTATTTATGCCATTATTTAAATCTTGTGCAGTTCCTAGAATAGAGGAGGCGTCGTTAGTTACATTAACTAAATTTTGTGATATTGAATTTAAAGAAGCTTTAACGCTGCCATTATAGCTAGTATTAGTGTTTATGAGATCTTTGTTCATGGTAGAAGACCTATTTGTTATTGAAGCAACTAAAGCTTTATTTAGGTTATTTGTGCTAAGAAGCTGTTTTTGAAGATTGTTTATATCAGATTTTTGTGAAGCAATTGAACCTTGAGTATTTTTTAGTGATACAAGCATATTAGCTAAAGACTCATTGGGTGAGGTTGCGCTTATATTTTGCAGAAATTCTATTATCGATGAAATTGAGTTATTTAGGTTATCTAGCTCAGTGTTTATTTTAGATATGTCAGAGTAAATTATAGAGGCGTTACTACTCGAAAAATTTGTGTTAAGTGCATCAGTAAGATTTTTAATTCTATAGCTTGCAGCTTCAGCATTGTTTAAATTTAGAGCTATGTTATTAAAAGAATTATTTAAGGTGTTTTGAGTGTTTAAAATCATGGTTTTGTTGTCAGTGTTATTTTTAGATATCATACTTAAGCTGCTATTTATAGTTGGGATAGTGGCTTTTAATTGTGTTAAAAACATACTTAGGTTGTTAGAATTATTGTTTATACTGTTTAGCAGCGATAGTATAAGATCCATATTATTATTTACATCGATTATATTATTTTTTAATTTCAGTATATTGTTTTTATTTTTTTCAGCTTCTCCGCCTACTTTGTTTAAAGAAGAAAATATAGCTTTATTTACAGTAGCTATAAATTCAGTTGTGATTTCGTTGGTCAAGGTATCTTTAGCTACTCCTGTTATTTTTCCTGCCACAGGGTTTAGTTTTGTATTTACCTTATATATAATTTCAGGTTTTTTTGGGGGAGTTTTAAGTATACTTGTAAATCTTCCAGTGAAATTTTCTGGAATTTCAATCATAGCGGTGTAACTGCCATCGATAATACCCATATTTGCATTTCTTGTGTTTACAAATACCCAACCTATTTTATGATTCTTTTTTAAATTATCTACAATTTGATTTCCCATATTCAAGTATTTTCCGCGAAAGGAACCACCTTTGTCGTTGTTTACTACAGCAACAGGAATACTGCTGGTGTGTTCATAGGGATTCCAGCAAGCTTGTATATTTACCCAAGCATATAGAGATGGAATTACACAAAGCCCTCCTATAATCAAAAGGGCTATTGGATTTTTTATAATGCTTTTAATATCCCTCTTATATATACTTACAATATTATAAATATGTCTCATAGTTATCCCCCTTTGTTAGTCATATTATATTTTATATGAGGATTTAATATACTTCTTAATACGAAAAAAGTTTTTAAGCTAATTGATTGTTTTTCATTTTAATGATATTATGTAATTAAAATACAATTATGGGAGGTAATGAGTGGAATTTAGGGGATATGTCTATAAATTTAAGTTAAATGCATCCCATAGCGTTTTAATAAATAACAAAAGAGGAAATGTGCATTCTCACACTTTTATGATTGCAATAAAAATAAGGATAGCCGATGATGAATTTTTTCTTTATAACAAAATTGAAAAATTAGTCAATGATTATTTAAGAAGATATGAAGCACAGGAGCTTAATAAAATATCTCCTTTTGACAAACTTGAGCCTACGTTAGAGAATATAGGAAACTTTTTGTTTAAGGAAATTACAAAAGTGTTTAACGAAAAAAAGGTTGAGCTTACGAGACTAGAAATAAGTGAAAATCCTTCAAGAGTTTATGTTGTAAACAATTGTAAGGATGTAGAAGAGAAGAGACAGTATAACAAGCTAAGAAGGTTAACTTTAGATGGAATTATTAGTGTATGTGAAGAGGAATTAGTTAGAAAATTTCAAAAAGCTGAAAAAATAATAAGAAAGAATATGCCAGAGGTAGAGATAAAATATGTAGAAGAAAATAAACCGAAAGAAGAGAAGAAAAAGAAAATTGAAAAAAGCTATAACGTAAGCTTAAGAGTTTTAATTTCACTATTTATTATTATGTTTTTAGGAACTTCATTAATGGTTTATTTAAAAAATATTGAAGGATATCCTTGGGGGGTAGATACTTATGGACACTTATTTAAAGCGGATTTTTTGTATAAGAGTATAAGGCAAGGTAATCTTTATCCGCTTTTTACAAATTACTGGTATAACGGAATACAGCCCTTTAGGTATTGGGCTCCTTTTTCTTATTATTTACTTGCAGCATGTGAGTTTTTGGTAAGAGGAAATGTTAGTGGGGCATATCTTATTTTTATTAGCTTGATTTTCTTTATAGGAGCCTTAGGATGGCTTATTTGGGGGATAAGAGAAAGAAGTATATTCATTTCATTAGTTTTAGGAATATTATGGTTTTTTCTTCCTGAGAACTTAAAGGTGCTTTTCTATGAGGGAAATATTCCGAGAGCTTTAATAACAGCTTTATTGCCATATCTATTTTACTTCTTGTGGGATTTTGTGAATTATGGCAGGAAGTGGTCAATATTACCGATGACATTATTTATGACGCTTATTACTATGACGCATCTTATGGTAGCTGCAATGGTGGTAACTGCGTCATTCGTGTTTCTATTCATTTACTCCATTATATTTAAAAAAGTTATAAAGCCTCTTCAGTGTTTAACAGCAATGGGAATAGGAATTGCAATTTGTGGGATTTGGCTTTATCCAGCACTTAAAGGCGGACTTACTTCAATGGACAGCGAGGCAACAAGCGAAGTTATGAAATTTTTTAGTGCAAAATTTACAGATGCATTAAACCCATTTATACGGCTTACGCAAGAGGGAAGAAATGGTATGTTTTATTATGGTTTATCTATATTTGTTGTGGCTGTTTTGGGTATAATACTTTCAAAAAAGAAGAGCTTACCGGGATTTATAACTTCAGTTGTCATTTTTTTAGGAAGCACTACTGCATTTTTGCCTATAGTGTCTAAGCTTCCACTAAATCAACTGTTTTGGATGATAAGATTTGCACCTATAGCTTACGCTTTATTTACAATAAGCCTTCTAAACTGGAAAAGCTTAAAGAGATATATTAAGCTAATAGTTTTAATTATCATAATAGCTGATAGTTCTCTATCTTTTAGATTTTCACTTTATCCAAAAGGAAAAAACTTAGAGGCTATAAAGGTACTTTCTAAGGCTAAGGCTGTAACAAAGCAAAGAATATCACTTATGGATGATAGCACCTTTGCCTCTTACGCCTCATATTATATTTGTAATGGCAAGGATAAATCAGCTTATTCATATGGATGGGCATGGCAGGGGGCTGCGACATCAAGCAATATTGTTTTATTAAATACTGCTCTTGAAAATGGATATTACAAGTATATGTTTGATCGGTCTCTTGAAATGGGTTGTGATACCGTAGTTCTAAGAAAATCTGTGATAAAGGATAATAGAAAAAGCTTTAGTGATATAGATTATGGTGCAAAGCTTTCTGGTTATAAGCTTTGTTTTGAAAATGCTGACAGTTATATATTTCATAAGAGCACACCTAAAGCCTTTGGCGTTATTACAAAATACGAGGGGCTTTGTATAGGGAAGTCGGCAAAGGAGATACAACTTTTATATCCTTCATTTAAAATAGGAAGCTCAAATAATCTTGAAGACTATTCATTGAATGATCTTATGAAATATAAGATTATTTATTTATCAGGATTTTCCTATAATAATAGATCAAAAGCAGAAGGTATAGTAAAAAAGTTAAGCAAAAAAGGTGTTAGAGTAATTGTAGATATGAATAGAATACCTACAGATAATATTACAGATAGAATGATATTCTTAGGTGTGATTTCAGAGCCAATAGTTTTTGACAATAAAATGCCTGATTTATTTTTTAATAAAGAAAGGTATGTGGCAGATGTAAAATTTAAAGAAGAGTATAAAAAATGGAATACGGTATATCTTACAAATACTCAAAATGTAAAGGGCTTTTCTTGGATAAATGATAAGAAAATTGCTTTTTTAGCGTCTGGAATTAAAGATAATAAAAATGTGTATTTTCTTGGATTTAATCTTATGTTTAATGGTATGACTAATGAAGATAGTAAGTCACTTGATATTATGAATGAAATAATAGGAAAGGAACTTACAAATGTTCCTAAACGTGAAATTGTTCCTCTTAAGGTAAGTTATAATAAAAATTCAATAAAGATAAATTCTCCTAAAAAAAGTGTGAATACAACCATTGCATTTTTAGATGCATATATGAGTGATAAGAAAATATATATGGATCAAAATCTTCTAAATGTACGGGAAAAAGGTGTTACAAACATTTCTGTAACTTATCCATATTTAAAAAAGGGTATAGCTTTATCTTTAATGGGGTTAATTGGGCTAATTATATTAATTGTTTTTGTATTTAAGGGGAAGGGTGAATGTATTGAAAAGAATACTTAAAAGGTTTTTTAGTTTGTTTATAGCTGCCTTGATTTTACTGCCCTTAAGTGTTAATGCTGCATCTAATGGAATAACTTTAGATGGATATTTTGATGATTGGGAGGATAAGCCAATAACTTATTTAAGGTATCCAAGTGTTACACCAGAACAGGTACATCAGCTTAGGGAATATACTGATAACAATTATCTATATTTGTATATAAAAATGGGAACGCGAGGTGGTCAGGGCTTAAGTTATTATGTTATAGAATGTTCCTTTAATGATAGTAATACAGTTCAGAAACATTTGCAGATTGCTCCCGACAGGCCACAAACTGGAAGAGTTACAATCTTTGATATGGATGGAGGTTACACGGCAGTTTCTACAGATGGGTATATTGTGCGTGGAAATAATAGTGATGGAAAGACCAGTGATCAAGCTGAATTTAAAATACCTTTATCAGAATTTAGAACCCAAGGTGCGGTAGGAATTGAAAATGTGAAGCTCAGAATACCAGATTTGGGAGATAGATATGCTGCTTTTCAGGTTGGAAGTACAGGACCGTATTTTAGCGTTTTAATTTGCAGCATAATAGCTATATCAGGTGTATTTATGATTAAAAGAAGAAACAATCTAAGGGCGGCTATATGAGGGTGCTTGTAGTCTCTTTATTTATATTTTGGATATATTTATTAACGGTTTTAGTAAGAGCAAAGCTGCATTTTTTTAAGTTTTTAATAGGAGCTGTTGGGCTATTTTTTTTCATGATTATATTTTTTCAAAAATTTGCAGTTATGCTTTTGACGCTTTGGGTAACGGTGGTTTCTGGGCTTATTGGAGATGCTGTAGGGTATTTTAAATCCTTCTCTGACTATGGACTTATATTTATAAATACTAATAACTGCAATATATCTATGTATATAGACTATGAATGTTCTGGAGTTATAGAGATTTTTGCCTACATGGCACTTTTATGGTTTTTTCCACTGTATAATACACTTGAAAAAATAATGTACACAGTTATAGGCGCACTTTGGATTTTTGCTGCAAATATACTTAGAATTGTTATTATATGCAGCATAGTACACTATTATGGAGATAGCACTTTTTATTTCGCACACACTATATTTGGAAGACTTATTTTTTATATTCTTTCTATAATTCTATATTTTCATGTGTTTACAAAATCTCATATAAAAAGGCAAAAGGTAGGTAATGTTTCATATGAGTATACTACTAAGTAAGACCTTAAGGGAATTGATATTTTGGATGGCATGGATTATAATACCACTAATTATGGAGATAATCCCCGCTTTCGGAGGCTTTTTTATATTGGTTAAAAAGAGTTTTAACTCTAATAGAGAAGGCTTCATTGGAACGCTTCCAGAAATAACTTTGATAATACCTATATACAATTCTGAAGCTACCTTAAAGGGATGTATAGAATCTATATATAATTGCAGTTACCCCACAAGACTTATAGACTTAATCCTTGTAAATAACATGAGCAGTGATGACAGCTTTCAGGTTTTTTCTCAATGTCAAAAAGAGTTTTGTGGACTTTCTATGAGGTATATGAATTCAAAGCAGGGAAAGTCAAAAGCTCTTAATATGGCACTTTTTAATAGTGCAGGTAAATATATAATTCATATAGATAGTGATGGAAAACTTCATTATGATGCAATAAAAAACATGATAGTTCGCTTTGAGAAAAATCCGAATATTCACTGTATGACTGGAGCAATTTTAAGTGATATAGAAGGAATAGAAAAAACTCATAAAAGGTTTTTAAAGTTAATAAGGAGATGCGAATTCTTTGAGTATGCTCAGGCATTTTTAGCGGGAAGAAACTTCGAATCAGAGATAAATAGTATATACACTCTTTCTGGTGCGTTTTCAGCCTTTAGAAAGTCTACTATTTTAAAAACACAGCTCTATAACAGCAAAACTGTTTGTGAGGATACGCATATAACCTTTCAGGTGAGAAGGCTTTTAAAAAAGAAGGTGTATCTTTGTGAAAATTCTATATTTTTTGTAGATCCAATAGAGAATTTAAATAAGCTTTATACGCAAAGGCAGAGGTGGCAGAGGGGAGAAATTGAGGTTTCTCATATGTTTTTTAAAAATAAAATGAATTCTCCTTTAGGTTTTTTTCATAATTTTATGATAAGGGTTGTTATGTATGATCATACCTTTGCTTTCCCTAGAATGATATGGTATTTTGCTATAATATTTTTATTTTTTATGAACTACCCAGTGAAGCTTGTTGTAGGATCTCTTGTAATAATATATATGCTCTACGTACTGTCTACATTTTTGTTTTATTTAAATGTGAGGATATATCTTAAGGAATATAAAAGTATAAGAGAATATTATAAAGCTAGATGGGGCTATATATTTTTAATGCCTATTTATAATTTTGTGGTGTTTTGGATACGTTTTGCAGGAATAATTAACAGCATAAAAATTAAGAGTAAGTGGAAAACACTTACTCTTAATGATGAATGGACTGCGTTTTTAAAGGTTATACAATCAGATTTTAGAATGATAGGTAAAGGAATAAATAAAATAAGGCGTTTGGTGAATGATTGATGGAAGATAAAAAGAAATTCATACTGAAGGTATTTTTAATATTTGTAGTAAGTGTATTTTTAATCTGTATCTTTTGGTATTCGATTATAAAAGAAATAAATATAAATAAAAGTAATATAATAAAGTTTTTTATGGAACAGCAGTATTTAAAAACCAACGAAATTGGAGATAGAGTACAGTATGCTTTAAAGGCTTCAGATGAGAAAAAGGTTGTAGATGATATTCTTAAAAAGGAGACAAATTCTAAGAACAACTATGTATTTCTATATAGCAAAGATGGAGTTGTTTTTGAAAGAAATGATACTAATACATCGAGATATAAAAATAAAAGCTTAAAGCAGTTCTTTTTTAGTTTAGAGTATAATGGAGGAGAAAATCTTTCTTATATGAAAAGAAGTATTTTAAGTGGTGGAAGTGGCTATGATGAGGTGATAAGAAAAGGCTCGGGTGGTAAGGAAATTGATGCTTGGTACCCCTTTAAATCAGGTGAAAAGTTATATACCTTAGGTACAGCTGTTTCAAAAGATTATCTTATTCGTGCAACCTGTATTGATGAGCATAGAGAAAGACTTATTATATTTTCTAGCTTGATTACTTTAATTTTAATTATAATCTCTTGTGCCTTTCTTCTTCATATATATTTTGCAACCAAAAATATTTTAGATTTAGAAAAAACCATAAGATATAAAAATCTTCATATTGAAAGTTTTATAGAAAAGCTATCAGGAACTGAGGAATCTTTAAAAAAAGCAAGTATAAGAGATTCTTTAACAGGTGTTTACAACATGGAGTTTTTTTATAAAATTTTAGATAAAATAAATATGGGTATATTTATGCCAATAGCTGTTATTGTAGTTGAAGCTTTTCCAACCTCAGAGGAGGTAATTTCTGAAGCTGGAAAAGTTTTTTATGGCAATGATATTGTTTCTAGAATTGATTACAACAAATTCGCAATTATAAAGCTTAATACAAATAGGGAAGAGGCATTTAAGTTTATGGATAACGTTAAGCATAAAACAAACTACACATTCATATATGGAATTTCTGTTAAGGAAAGAGAAGAGGGGAAAATTATCATGAACGTTAGATCTGCAGCAGAAAAAATAAAGCTATGGGGGGGAATTTAATTTGCAGTATGACGAATATAAATTTAAATTTTACCTTAATGCTTCGCATTCAATATTCATAAACGGAGTGCTAGGAGAGGAGCATCCTCATACCTGGGAAATTACAATCTACACTATAAAGTTTCATACTGGTTTCGTTATCTTTAATGATGTTGAGAGGTATGTAGAAAAATATATGAAAAAATATCAGGATTCATATATAAATAGAATTGAACCTTTTATAACTCTGAATCCTACCTTGGAGAATATGTGTAAGTTTTTTAAAGATAATATGAAAGCTCTTCTTGCAGAAAAGGGATGGATCTTACTGTCAATAGAGATAAGTGAAACACCAACTCGTTCGTATGTTATAGATTTATCAAGAGAAGCGGAATTGAAATATGGTTTGAATTTTGAAAAGGAGGATATTCTAGAAGAAGCTGCTATTAATAAAGTTAAAGAATTAAAAAAACTATTGGAAAAAAATGTAAAAATGGTGTAAAATTATATAGTAACACATTTTAGGAGGTATTATATGAAATCACTTAAAGGTACAAAGACAGCAGAAAATTTAATGAAAGCATTTGCAGGAGAGTCACAGGCTAGAAACAGATATACTTTTTATTCAAATACAGCTAAGAAGGAAGGGTATGTTCAAATATCCAACATATTTTTAGAGACGGCAGAGAACGAAAGAATGCATGCAAAGCGTTTTTTTAAGTTTCTAAGTGAAGGACTAGATGATGAAGCTGTAGAAATAAATGGAGCTTCCTATCCAACTACATTAGGTGATACAAAAAAGAACCTAATTGCAGCTGCTAAAGGAGAAAATGAAGAATGGACAGATTTATATCCTAGTTTTGCAAAGACAGCAGAGGACGAAGGTTTTAAGGGAGTAGCGGCTGCCTTTAGACTTATAGCAGCAGTAGAAAAAGAGCATGAGAAAAGATACAACGCTCTTCTAAAAAATATTGAAGAGAATAAGGTATTTGAAAAAGACGAAGTTAAGTTTTGGAAATGTATAAAATGTGGATATATATTTGAGGGGAAGACTGCTCCAAAAGTTTGTCCAGCATGTCTTCATCCTCAAGCATATTTTGAAATATTAAGTGAAAACTATTAATTTATAAGGGATGGGGATTAACCCATTCCTTGCTTAATATAGATGGGAGTAAGTACATAGTGAACAATAATTTGAAAAACTATTTAGATAATATAAAAAAACCTTGGGGAATATTATTTTACAGAGTTTTATGGCAGCAGTTAGATAAAATAAAAACTTCTAAAGTTCTTGATTTTGGAAGCGGCTTTGGTATTACAGCAAATCATTTTGCAAGTAATAATATGGTAATTGCAATAGAGCCAAACAGTGAGTTGGTTGAGGCTAGAATACAAGAAAATGATTATATTCAAATTGTCGGAGACCTTAAAGCGTTAAAAAGTCAGAAAGATAATTATTTTGATGTTATACTTTGTCACAATGTCTTTGAGTATGCAAAAGAGAGGGAGGAAATATTTAAAGAGTTTTTAAGAATTCTTAAACCAGGGGGAATAATATCTCTTGTTAAGCATAATCATGCAGGAAGAATAATGCAAAAGGTTGTTTTTGAAAATAATATTGATGAAGCGGAGAAGCTTTTAAATGGCGGAATAATAGAGGTTTTAGGTTTTGGGAAGGTTTCATATTATAAGCTAGAGGATATTAAAAAGTGGTGCAAAGGATTTGAAGTTGAAATTATTAAGGTGCTTGGAATTAGAACTTTTTGGGCGCTCCAGCAGGATAATAAGATTAAGGAAGATCCTATATGGCAGGAAAAGATGTTTAAAATTGAAATGATGGTATCAAATATAGATGAATATGTGAATATATCATTTTTTAATCACATAATTTTGAAAAAGGCATTAAAAAACTATGCTCTTGAATAGTAAACTAATGAAGAGTATACTAAGTAACTAAATAGTCGGCTTGGTCTTTGTAACATAATTCTTAAAGTATAGAAAACTTAATCAAAGGATTGGTGATAAATGTGGATAAGGCATCAAGATTTGATAGGATGGTGAAAGAGAAAAAAAATGATGAACTTGGTCTGTTTGAAAAGTACGAGGAAACTTTGGCGGAAATTAGAAAAAGGATAATTAAGTATAAGGCTAAAACTGTGGTTGATATGGGCTGTGGAACAGGAAATTTATGTGGAGAATTAAGTAAAGAAATAGAAGCTTTAGGAATTGATAAAAGTTTAGAAATGCTTGAAGGTGCTAAAAGAAAATACAAACATATAAAGTTTAAAATAGGAAGTTTTTCGGACAAGCCGTTTATAGGAAAATGGGCAGGGGTTGTTGTAACTACTTACGCTTTTCATGGACTGAATAGTGAAGAGAAAAAAGAGGCTATTAAGAATATGATTGGGTATTTAAAAGATGATGGAAGGATAATTATTGGAGACTATATGTTCAAAAACAAAGCTGAAAAAGAGGAATGTAGAAATAAGCTATTATCTAAGAAAAGGCAAGATTTATGGGAGGTAATAGATGGTAGATATTATACTGACTTAGAAGAGCTAAAAGACTATGTTAAGTCACTTGGTTTTAAGATTATTAGTGAACATATAGTTAATTTTACATGGATAGTAGAGATATATAAGTAAGAAATTTAGCAATGAACAAAAGAAAAGTGCTGTGTCAGGGAAGGTTCTTGAAAGCTTAGGCTTTGCATATACTAAAGACGTATCCTATGTTTGCAATAAAGAGATGAACATTTATGAGAGTAGGAAGTACATCTTAAAATGGTAAAACAAAAAATGATTGAATTATGGAACTTCTTTAAGCAGTTTATATTACAAGAGGATGAAGTATTAGAAGTTGGGTTTGTCACCTTGAATAAAAGTTTATAACCACATCGTCGTTAAATAACGATGAAGGACACTGTGACAAAATTGCATTATATACGGAATAAAGATTGTAATATGAAGGAAGGATTGAAATTGAATAAAGGAAAATTAATTGCACAGGGAAAGACATCTGAGGTATTTGAATATGGACAGGATAAAATATTAAAGCTTTTTAGGAAAGATCTCCCTGAAAAAAACATTGAAAATGAATATGAGGTGAGCTTTAATCTTTCTAAAAAGATGAAATTGGTTCCTAAGGTATATGATCTTGTAGAAGTTGATGATAGAAAAGGAATTATATACGAAAAAGTTAATGGTACTACAATGATGGAAGTTATATCGTCTAAGCCCTGGAAGGTAAAAAAAGAGGCACAGCGTTTAGCTGAGCTCCATGAGGCAATTCAAAAACCAGTAGATTTTGAGCTGCCGGACTATAAGACTACGCTTAAAGAAAATATCTCGAAAACTGAATTATTAGAAGAGGATATAAAGAAAAGACTATATGATTATATTGATGAACTTAAGGATGATGATTTGTTATGCCATGGGGATTTTCATCCTGATAATGTACTTATAACAGAAGAGGGAGAAGTAATAATCGATTGGATGACAGCAAGTAAGGGAAGTAGAATAGCAGATATAGCAAGAACGTCAGTAATGCTTAAGTTTGGTGCTTCACCAGTTAAAAGAAGTGCTGAAAAGAAGATTATAAAGTTTGTTAGGAATAGATTTTATTCAGGATATATAAAGCACTACATGAAGATAACTGGAATTAATAAGGAACAGATAGAGGAGTGGGAACTTCCAATAGCAGCGGCAAGACTTAATGAATGGCTTCCTAAAAGTGAAAAGGTGGACTTACTAAAGTTTATTGATATGAAGATGAAATAGGAAGTATTTTATTTTCATATTTCACATAGAAAAACAAATGATGAAAGCTAGGTTTATTTTTTGAAATAAGCTTTAGAAGATTTTTGATGGGGGGAGAAAGTTATGCAAAGCGAAAGTTTAGTTATTAGAAGGGCAGAAGAAGGAGATGCATACCAAATAATACGATTAGTTAAGCAGGTTATTAAGGAGTCTCCATTCTTTGAGAGAACACCAGAGGAATTTAATTTTACAGTTGAAGACGAGCAGGAGTACATAAAAAATACAGAGCTTTTTATAGTTGTAGAGGTGGACGGAAAAATAGTAGGAAGTGCTACTTTAAAGAGAAGTAGCTTAAGTATGCTAAGACATACTGCATTATTTGGAATAACAATTTTAAAGGAGTATTCTGGAAAAGGAATAGGGAGCTTAATTATAAAAAGAGTTTTTGAATGGGCAGAGGAAAACGCAATTGAAAAGATAGATTTAGAAGTGTTTCATGACAATTTTAAGGCAATTTCTCTATATAAAAAGTTTGGTTTTATTGAAGAGGGAAGAAAGAAAAATGCCATAAAGGCAGAGGATGGCTATAAGGATCTTGTATTAATGGGAAGGTTCTCTAAAGCTTAAAAGTGATATAGGTGCTATTTGAATATAATAAAGCTTTGTTTTAAACAAACATTTTTAGGCTCATTTAAAACAAAGCTTTTTTGTCTTTTAAGTATTTCTAATTAAAAGCGTTTATAGCATTTGTAAATCTTAAAACATTATTAGAAACTTTACTGGTTGAGCCCAATGGATATGCATCTGGTAAAACGCTTGAGTTTGCTTCGGGTTCCCAGTAAAATACACCTAGACCATTGCTGCCTGGTACAGCTTTTACCTTAGATATAACCTGTTTGATCATATTATATGTGTTAGTAGAATCATTCTCTAAACCACCAATTTCACAAATCATAACTTGTTTATGATAGCGAGAAGCCATATCATTTAGATTATAGCTTAAATTGTTAATGTTTTGTGTGTAGTTAACTTTATCCCAATAAGGATAATAAGACATGCCTATCACATCAAATTTAGCACCGGCTTTTGTGAGACCATCGAATACACTTCTATAAAGACTGTTATTTGCACCGCTTGATAAGTGAATTATAACCTTTGAAGTTGGGCTTACGTATTTTATTGCACTATAACCTTGATTAATTAGGGCAGCCCATTTATTAAAGTTACGATAATTTCCATCCGGCCAAAGCATACCAGAGTTAGTTTCATTGCCTACTTGAACCCAATCAGGCGTTATACCTGCATTCTTAAGAGCTGTCATTACATAGCTTGTATGGGAATAAACATCCTTTTGCAATTGATTAAAATTATCATTTATCCATGCAGCTGGCTTGTCTTGATAAGCTGGATCGGCAAAATGATCACTGTAATGGAAATCAATCATTACTTTCATTCCAAGATTCTTAGCCCTTTGAGCCATATAAACTACTCCTTTTGTATCGCCATAGCCTAAAAGGCACTTTGATCCATCGTTTTTTGTCCATACAAAATTAGAAGGTGGGTTTACAAATACTCTTAGCCTTACTGAGTTTATACCATGATTTTTTAAGATTTGAAGAGCGTCTTTCCTTTGTCCATTAGTATCCTGCCACTTCACGCCGTTATTTTCTAATTGGTTTAACCATCCAATGTCAGCACCATTTGCAAAAGTATTTGCACTTGTACTTATAGAAAAAAAAGCTGAATTAATTATTAAGCCTGTTCCAAGTAGCATTAGTGAAATGCGTTTAATTAATTTTTTTAACACAACATATCCCTCCATTTAGTAAGTTTAGATTTTCTTAATTAAGAAATCGTTTTCTAAAAAGAGTTTTGAGAGTAACTAAGTATAAGGTTAAAATACTCTTTTACAAAATTATAACAATAAAAAACATAAATGTAAATCACTTTATCAAAAACTACATTGAATTGATCAAAATATGAAAGAGTAATGGTATGAGATATTCTTTTAATAGAGTACTGTACTTAAAGTCAGTACTCTAATTATTAAAAATAGCTTTTTAGATATAATTTAGGAAATTATAGTGAGAAAGTTTCATTTTCGCCCTTAAATGAACATATAGTTCCTTCGCCTTTTGTAAAATATAAAACTGCGAAAATACCATCGTCAACACTGTACATATTTTTTAAAGATGGAACAGCTTCAAGCGCAAGCTCCTTTACCTCTCGCCTATCATCATTTGCAACCTCGCCAGTAAGACGAATCCATTGTCCTTTTTTATTCATACCTGAAATTTCAACCTTAGGATTTTGTATCATTTGCTTAAAACATTTTTTTGTGTTGTTTGAAACAATGTATAATTTTCCTTCATACTCAAAAACAGCACCAAAAGGTCTAACTCTTGGTTGGTCACCTTCATTAGTTGCTAAGTAAAAAACTCCACATTCTTTTAAAAATTCTAATGCTCTTTTCATAATTATTGCTCCTCTCATATTTATGTGTTAATATTTACTATACAACAATAATAGTAACATGTACAAATGAAATAACAAGTACGATTTTTTATGGAGGTAAGTATCAAATGGATACTATTAATGAGAGCAATGATCTTTTTGGAAAATGCCCATATTTTACAGCACAAAAGGTGTTTTCGGGAAAATGGTCAATATTAATTATGCATAATCTAGATGAGGGTCCTATGCGTTACGGAGAGCTTAGAAGAAAAATTGGAGATATAACGGAAGCAACACTTACAAAGCAACTAAGAATGCTTGAAAAATATGGACTCATAAGGAGGCATGTTTATTCTGAAATACCTCCTAGGGTAGAGTATTCTTTAACAGATTTGGGAGAAGAGTTTAGACCAGTACTAGAGCAATTTAGAATTTGGGGAGACAAATATATAAAGTCAATTAAAAATAAGAACAATGGATAATAATTACATTCCATTGTTCTTAATGGTTTAATAAAAGGTATCCTGCATAGACATAAAGGGACATACTCCAAAGTCACCGTCAGATCTAGATAGAGTCCTTAATTTATTTTGAAAAATATAGGCTTTGAACCTATCATTTAATATTTTCCAGTCAAGATTATTAATAAAAGTTTCAACATATTTACCTTTATCATTAATAAAATCCTTAAAATAAGAATGCTCCTGAACATCTAAAACCATTAGTGGGTGAGAGGCTAAAATTGCACTTGTATCATGAAAATCATTTCCAAATAAATGAAACCTTCCATCTAAGGAATCTATAGAAAGTATTACCCAACCCTTCATGGAAATAGCAACTTCAGTTAAATAAGAAATAAAATTGTTATAAGAAGAAAATTGTTTTCCTATCTCCTTTAAAATAGGTCCATAGGGCTTTGTATTTTTACCTGTCATATTTTCAAAGTATAGTTCGTGAAGTTTTATCCCATTTAGAGTATATATTTCTTTTGATTTTAGGCTTCTCATTAAAGAGTGATTAGTATCATCGCTTCTAAAACCAGGAGTATAGGATACTTTCCACAGTTTATTTAAATCGTTAATATAGTTTACATATATATCATAATGAGCTTTTAAAAGTTCATTACTAAAACCAGCTAGTGAATTAAAATTATATTTCTTTTCAGTTATCATTTTATACTCCTAAAAATTTGTGTTACTATATAATATGAAATGTTTTACTATAAAGTTAACAAGAGGTATTAGATCTCTAATGTTTTAAAAGGTTAGGACTGGAGATGCATGTAACTAATGGACAACTTTAATAATTCTATTGGAATATCAAAAGATATACTAATGAAGGTTTTGAAGCCGGGAGACACGGCGGTTGATTGTACTGCTGGTAATGGTAATGATACCGATTTTTTATGTGAAATTGTTAAAGATAAAGGAAGGGTTTATGCCTTTGATATTCAAGAGAAAGCTCTTTTGAGTACAAAAAGAAAATTAGAGGCCTCTGGGAATATTAAAATAGTAAAGTTAATAAAAGATGGACATGAAAATCTAGATAAATACATAAGAGAAAATATAAAAGCTGCAGTATTTAACTTAGGATATCTTCCAGGAGAAAGCCATATTATAACCACAAAAAGTGAGACCACACTTGAGGCTGTTAAAAAATTATTAAAACTTCTTTATAGAAATGGTGTTATTATCATAAATATCTATCATGGACATGAGGAAGGAAGGGTGGAAAAAGAAGCTCTTTATAAACTATGTTCTAAATTAAATCAAAGGAAATATAATGTTTTTAAGGCCCAATTTATAAATCAAGTAAATTGTCCCCCTGAGCTCCTAGTAATAGAAAGAAGGGTATAACTTTGTTAAATATTACACAAAAAATACCACTATAAGAAGATAAATTTATAAAAACATATTGTTAGTCAGTTACTTATTTGTTACAATAGTAGGGGTTATGTAACAATTTGTTGACAAGTATTACCTTGAGTGATGTTTGTTAAAAAAACCATATAATTAGTTGTAAGGAAGGAGAAATAAATATGATTTATTCAGCAGAAGTTGATAGAATGGTATGCGTTGCTAAAGGACCAAACCATGGACCAGCTCCAATACCAGAAGAAGGAAAATGGGTACAAGCTAAAGAAGTAAAAGATATATCAGGTTTAACACACGGAATTGGTTGGTGTGCTCCTCAGCAGGGTGCTTGTAAATTAACTTTAAATGTTAAAGAAGGCGTAATCGAGGAAGCATTAGTTGAAACAATAGGATGTTCAGGAATGACTCATTCAGCTGCTATGGCATCAGAAATTCTTCCAGGAAAAACTATATTAGAAGCATTAAACACTGACCTTGTTTGTGATGCTATAAATACAGCTATGAGAGAATTATTCTTACAAATAGCTTATGGAAGAACTCAAACTGCATTCTCAGAAGGTGGACTTCCAGTAGGAGCAGGTCTTGAAGATTTAGGAAAAGGACTTAGAAGCCAAGTTGGTACTATGTACGGAACTAAAGCTAAGGGAACTAGATATCTTGAAATGGCAGAAGGATATGTTAAACACATAGCTCTTGATAAAAATAATGAAGTTATCGGATATGAATTCGTAAGCTTTGGAAAAATGATGGATTTCATCAAAAAGGGAATCGAGCCTGCAGAAGCTATAGAAAAAGCTACAGGTACATACGGAAGATTTGCAGAAGCTGCAAAAGTTATCGATCCAAGACACGAATAAGGATAGGAGGAGAAGATTGTTATGGCATTATTTGAAAGTTATGAAAGAAGAGTAGACCAAATATTACCAGTATTAAAGAAATACGGTATTAATTCAATAGAAGAAGCTAAAGCTGTTTGCGATGAAAAAGGCGTAGACGCTTATAATATAGTTAAAGGCATCCAACCAATTTGCTTTGAAAATGCATGTTGGGCTTACACAGTTGGAGCTGCAATAGCAATAAAAAAAGGATGTACTAAAGCTGCTGAAGCTGCTGAAGCTATAGGAGAAGGATTACAAGCATTCTGTATCCCTGGTTCAGTTGCAGATGACAGAAAAGTTGGACTTGGACACGGAAATCTTGCTGCAATGCTTCTAAGAGAAGAAACTGATTGTTTCGCATTCTTAGCAGGACATGAATCTTTTGCAGCTGCTGAAGGTGCAATTGGACTTGCTAACTCAGCAAACAAAGCAAGAAAAAAACCATTAAGAGTTATATTAAACGGTCTTGGAAAAGATGCTGCATTCATAATCTCAAGAATCAATGGTTTCACATATGTTCAAACTAAATTTGACTATTATACAGGAGAACTTAAAATAGTTAAAGAAACTGCTTATTCAGATGGTGAAAGAGCAAAAGTTAGATGCTACGGAGCAGACGACGTTAGAGAAGGTGTTGCAATAATGCACCATGAAGGCGTTGACGTATCAATAACTGGAAACTCAACAAACCCAACTAGATTCCAACATCCAGTTGCAGGAACATACAAAAAAGAATGTATGGCTCAAGGAAAGAAATACTTCTCAGTTGCATCAGGTGGTGGTACTGGAAGAACTCTTCACCCAGACAATATGGCAGCAGGTCCTGCTTCATATGGTATGACTGATACTATGGGAAGAATGCATTCAGATGCTCAATTCGCAGGATCTTCATCAGTTCCAGCTCACGTTGAAATGATGGGTCTTATAGGAATGGGTAACAACCCAATGGTTGGAGCTTCAGTTGCAGTAGCAGTTGCTGTTGAAGAAGCTATGAGTAAATAATAGAAAATTTGGCGTAACGGTGTAGTAAAAAGTTGTTTTAAATACACATATCTAATGGATTTTAATATCTATGGATGTGTGTATTTTTTATGCATAAAAGCTAATAACATCTATAGGTGTGATTAGTGTATCATTAAAATAAACATCCCCATCTACATCTCAAACTCATAAAAAGTTTGGGAAAAATAGATAGGGAATATGCCCCGTATCGGGTCAGAAATGGCTTAATATTGGGCTTTTTAGCGTGTCCGTTTTTGGAGAGTTTTATTATGATACAAAAATTGGGAGAGGATGGGTCGCTTTTTTATTTGCCAACATAGATAGAAAAATTCTAAAGAATTTTTAAGGTTTAAGCAAAAAGTATTAAATTTTAATAAAACGTGGTGAAAGATAAGGTAAATAAGAAAATGAAAAATAAATCCTTTAATATAAAATTATATACTTATTTACAATTAGTATAAGCAATGTGAAAATGGTGATATAATTTCTATATTACTTAAATTAAGGGGAGGCGGAAATATGAAGTTGAAAGTTTTAGTAGATAATATAATACATATATTGACCAATATTATTGTGGTGAACCTGCTGTTTCATATTATATTGAAGATGGAGAGGTTAGACTATTATTAGACGTTGGATATTCAGATTTATTTATTAAAAATGCCAATGTGTTAGGTGTGGATTTAAAACATATAAATAGTATAGTTATTTCACATGGACATGATGACCATACAATTTGTAGATTACAACGGAGTAAAGTTTCCTTTTGAAAATAATGTCTTTGATTATGTTGTAACAAGATACGCATTACACATCACTTTCCCAATATTGATAGAACTTTTAAAGAGATAAGTAGAGTAGTAAAATCTGGTGGAGTATTTTTTGTTTCAGACCCTAAACCAAATGAAAATGATGATATTTTAGATATATATATGAATATGAAAGATGATGAACATGTAAAATTTTATATAAGAGGTCAGTTTATTGAATTAGCGGAAAAATATAATTTTAAACTTGTAAAGTCTTTTAGTTTAGAAATACGATTTCCCAGTAATAGAACAGAAAAGTATTTAATCATAGCAAATACTATTGATAAACAGATACTAGATAGTTATAACATAGATGTGATTAATGGGGAGAATTATATTACTGAACAAGTAATTTCCTTATGTAGATAAAATATATATTACTGTAATAGATAAAATAATTGATGGTGAAATATCATATACATATTATACTTATGAAAGAAGAAAGTGGAAGAATATACTCTAATGAATAGTATTCTTAAAAGGTAAAATAAAAATTTATAATATATGAATTAAAGGAGATATAAAATGGTAAGGTTAAGACCATATAGATCATGTGACGCAAAATATATTGTTACTTGGATAAGTAGTGAGGAAGAATTTGTGAAGTGGTGTGCTAATTTAATAACATATCCTTTTACAGAAGAATCAATGAATAAAATACAAGAAAGTTTTGAAAATAATGAAAAGGGATGGCTATTTACTGCTATTGATAAAAAAGGAACACCAATTGGATTCATGTCAATGTCAAAAGCTGATTATGAAAATGATAGTGTACATCTTGGTTTTATTATTGTTGATTCATCGAAAAGAAGTAGTGGATTTGGAAAACAAATGATAAATCAAGCGATAAAATATGCGTTTGAAATATTGAATGTATCAAGAGTGACACTAAAAGTTTTTGACAATAATTCAACTGCTCATTATTGTTATCAAAATGTAGGATTTGTTGATGAAAAGTATATGGAGAAGGAATTCCCATATAAAGATGAAATGTGGGGATGTTATTGTATGGCTATTCAAAAATAGCCATATGTGTATTAACCTAATTTATAAATGTAACAGTCTTTTAGATTATGACTAAATAAAGTATTAATGGAGGCTACATAAAATGAGTATAAATATATTACACACTAATAGTAAAAATATTGATTTTATTAAACTTATAAAACTATTAAACGATGACCTTAATGAACGATATGGAGAATTGCAAAAGCAATATAATAAGCATAACAGAGTTGATTATATAAATGATGTGATACTTATTTACAAGGATGAAGCACCTGTCGCCTGTGGAGCATTTAAGGAACAGAATGTTGAGTGTATAGAATTAAAACGAATATTTGTAGTAAAGGAGAACAGAGGACAAGGGTTATCAAAAATAATAGTTAATGAGTTAGAGAAATTAGGTAAAGTAAAAGGGTATAAATATGCCATATTAGAAACAGGAATAAAACAATATGAAGCTATTAATTTGTATAAAAATACTGGGTATCAAATAATAGAAAATTACGAGCCATATATAGGAAATACAAATAGCGTATGTATGAAGAAAGAATTATTATGATTGACTAATTGAATGGATAATTATTTAGTTCTGTGGAGGTACATTACAATATGTTTGGGCATTTAGGGTTTTCCTATGTAGGATTAATATATTTATTAATGTTATTTATTCCCAATAGGATTTGGAGTAAGAACTAACCAGTAGACTCAAATGATATTAAAGAAAATAAGATATTGTTATTATCTGAGCGTGAAGGGCAAATATTTTGTACATGTAGTGTATTAGTTTTTAGTGATTTTAATATACAGCAATTATCAATATGGAGTTTGTGGCTCATAGTATCATTTTTGCTTATGTTAGTATATGAAGTTTGTTGGATTAGGTATCTACGGAAAGGTTGTCTTATTGATTGTTTAAACAATTATAGGACATATGGGAATACATATTCAACATTTAAAAGGAATAAAGAAATTATATTGAATTACCATTATTAATAATAAAGAAATAGATGATATATTTGGAGGAAAAGAAATATCAATAGGAATAATAGATGAAAATAAAGTTTAAAAAATGGTATATAGAATATGGGTTTATCTAAAAATAAACAAAAATATATGAACACTTACCTTTTACTGTGTGTTTGATTATAAAGAAGGTGTAGAGTAATTATATGAATAAATAGGGGGGAGTGTATAATATTTTGAAGAAATTTAAAGAAAATTTTATGGAGGCGATTAAAGTTGAAGGATTTCCCAGAGTTTATGAAAAATAAAAAGAATCATATTAGTAGCAATCAACAAAATACAGAAGATATTGATGGATATTACTTTGAAGGTGCGGATGGTAGTCAGATGGTAGTCAGATGGCTTTTTGGACATGCTATTCAGATAGAGTGTCTAAAGAACATAAGCATGAATTTGATGAATATACGGTTGTTGTTGCAGGTCAGTATACAGCAATTATTGATGGAAAAGAGAAGGTGGGGATAATAAATGGACTTACTTAAAAAACATATATTAAAACTTGAAAATGACTTATTAAAGCCTGAAATAAGACAATGTGAAGCAAGGACAAGTGAATTATTGGCAGATGGCTTTACTGAATTTTGCAGTTCAGGGTACATATATAAATACGTTCACGGACAAGCAATGGATGAAGGGACTAACTTAGAAGAGATGGACTGGGAGATAACAGATTTTAAAATAAAGCAATTGAGCAATGACTGTGTATTAGCAACCTATGGATTAATAAAACATAATGAATTAAACCAAAATAAAAAATATTCACTTCGTAGCTCCATATGGAAGTGTTTTGAAGGCAAGTGGAAAATGATTTTTCATCAAGGAACGATGATATCAAAAAGTTAGAAGAAATCATATTGATTAAGAGATATAAATATACTAAAGAATTTTCTAAAAATTATTAAAAGAAGCCGCATTATTTATTAATTGTTAATAATGTGTGGCCTTTTTTTACTTTTTTGGGGATGAATTGATAAAAAAAATTCAAAATGTGTAATGTTAAAATTTTAACGTAATAATTGCTACAAATATATTGATTAAATGTAAAATCATGGTATAATAAAAATGCAATATATGAGCTATGTGTCCATATATATAGTATAAATGTTAAAAAATAACCTTAAAAGCCACCTTGAAAAAAATAAATTGGAGGTCTTTTAAATATTATTTAACAATATAAAGCTTTTAAAAAGCAAGGAGGAATATTATGAAAAGTAAAATTTCAAAATTATTAATTGTAGCTGCAATAACAATGGCAAGTGTAGGATGGGGAGCATTAAAAGTTGGTGCTACAACGACAGGAGAGCCGCTCAGAAATGGTGCGTGGCTTGGTCAATGGCCAACCACAGAAGCAATCAATAAGCTTCAGGAAGCCCAAGACAAAAAAATGGATTATGTAAACATGTTTATTAATTTTTCTACTTCATTTAATGCATTTAAAGCAAATGTTGACTCAGTTTATGAGGACGGAGCACAGCTTATTTTAACTTGGGAACCACAAGGTATTACAGATGATCAAATAAGTAATGGATCTAAGGACGATTATATAAGGCAAATGGCAAGTGATCTTAAAAACTACAATAAACCAATGGTAATAAGGTTAATGCATGAGGTTAATGGTAATTGGTATAGCTGGGCAACGGGATATAATAATGGAACTGTAAATAGTTATGATCAATATAAAAGAGCTTATCAGCATGTTGTAGAAATTTTTAGAAATGAAGGTGCCACGAACATTAAGTTTATGTATAATGTAAATAGTAATAGTGTTGGAAATAATACTGACTATATGGCAGCGTATCCCGGAAATGATTATGTAGACATACTTTCAATTGATGGCTATAATTGGGGAACAACTCAATCGTGGGGAAGCAGTTGGCAATCTTTTGATCAAATCTTTGGACAAGCATATAATGTCTTAAAGGCATATAATAAACCAATTTTTATTCCTGAGATTGGTTCAGCTAATAAGGGTGGTGATAAGGCAGCTTGGATTACAGATGCCTATAACAGAATAAGATCAAGTTATCCTTTAATAGATGCAGTTATTTGGTTCAATGAAAATAAGGAAACAGATTGGACAGTTAATTCAAACTCCGATGTGTTATCAGCATATAAGTCAGCTATTATGGGACCGGTACCTACAAGTTTTAATTGGGCCTATGAGGATGCTAATAATGATGGAAGCTGGAATTATAGCTCAGTGTGGGGTGGCTCAGGAAGCAGTATTGAAGCCTCTTCTCAGTGGAACAATGTACCTATGTCTACTCAAGTGAAATATGAGGGAAACAGTTCACTTAAATTTCACTTTAAGCACACTTCTTATAATGGATATGCTGGAGCTTCAATACCAACCTCTGAATTTAGTACCGGATTAGAGCCTTATAGCGATGTAGGCTGTAATGCAGGAAAGAATTTAACAAGAACAACTTATTTAAAATTCTATATACTAGGAGACTCAAATTCAAAAGCAAGAATTAAATTGCGTGACGTATGGGGAAATGAAACAAATCCAGTAGAGCTTACGGATTATGTTACTGCTTCAAATTCAGGGTGGCAACAGGTAACTATACCAATCTCTAATTTAACTTCAGCTGCCATTGATAAGAACAATATATCTGCAGTTAAGTTTTTAATAGATGGAAACACATATCAGCCAGGTGAGTGGACATTCTATGTTGACAATATGAATTTTTCAAACTAATGGTTTATATGAAATAGAAAGTAGGGTTAATATATAAACTAATATAATAGATAGAATACATGGTAATATATGCATGATCTATCTATTCTTTTTATGCATAAGTAACTATTAAATTATATTGAATAACAAGTAGTATATAGTACACTATGTAATAAGAGGAATATTGTAAGGGGGGATTAGAATGAGAGCAGACCTTCAAAGAATGTTTTAGAAGGTAATACAGTAAATACATACATAACAGCAGTAATAAAGTTCTACGATTATCAGATGAAGGTTGAAGAATATTTTATACAATTATATTAAAAGTTAAAGAAACAGATACCTGTTTGGACCGTACTTCTCAAGGTTGGTATCTTTGTAATGGTATTCCAAAAACAAAGGTGTTAAACCATCGTATTTCAATAACTGATAAAGTATATATTGTTATACAGGAAGTAGTTGATGAAGTTGAGAAAAAAATCACTGATATGCAGAATGAGGACTTGATTCAATGGGAATATATTAGACATAACCTTGACGTATTATATGAAGACTAAAAAGCAGGAATGACATACCCAACTTAATCCATGTTTAAACTTTAGAAATCTTTGCATAACCGTATGCTTTATGCCATGGTATGAACTTGAAATTCAGGAAACTAAGGCACTTATTGAGAGTGATAAGACCAAAAGACGTAACTATGGGTTGAGAAAAATACGTGTCTTTTGGAGCTTAGATATGGCATTTTTAGTTTCGTATGCTTTTTGAGAATAATGTGAATTCAAAAGCAAACTTTGCCAATTATACAGGAAAACTCCCTTATTTATCCATACAAGAGCATATTAGCAATTAAAATAAAAATATATTGATTTAGAATATTTTTTTATTGATTTACGATAAATGGTTTGCTAATATATAAGTGTAATAAATAAGAGAGGTGATTTTTATGAACCGAGGAACAACACTTTTTTTAAAATTAGCTGTTATTTTTATTGGAATTCCTATTCTCGCTTTGTGTGTATTTGGGGTATATTGGTTAGCTAACAACCCAGTAAACCTTAATTATGCCTATGTACTATATCCTATTTTAATAGGTATATATGCATCAGTGATACCTTTTTACATTGCATTGTATAGCACTTTTAGACTTTTAAGTTATATTGATGAAAACAAGGCTTTCTCACAAATTTCTGTCAAAGCCTTAAACAATATAAAACACTGTACAATTGCAATCAGTATCCTATATATGGCAACAATGCCATTCGTTTATCTTTTAGCAGATAAAGATGATGCACCAGGTCTTATAATAATTGGAATGGTCCCTATATTTGCTTCATTGGTAATATCAGTATTCTCTGCTGTTCTTCAAAGACTTTTACAAGAAGCTATAGATATAAAGTCAGAAAATGATTTAACAGTGTGAGGTGAATAATATGGCGATTATAATTAATATTGATGTTATGCTTGCTAAAAGAAAAATGAGTGTAACGGAACTTACAGATAAGGTTGGAATAACCATGGCGAATCTTTCTATACTAAAGAATGGAAAGGCAAAAGCTATAAGGTTATCAACTTTAGAAGCAATCTGTAAGGCTTTAGAATGTCAGCCAGGAGATATTTTAGAATATAAAAGAGATAGTGATACTTAATAATATCGTAAACGTAAGGGGTTTGTACTAATAGTATATTATCTTGATTCCCAATTCTCTTATACTATGAATTACACACATAATTATTAATAGGTTGTACACAGGTTACATGTAAACAAAAAGGTAAGTCTCTAATCACAAGTATCTAATCCATAGGACTTGCCTCTTTTTAAGTTTGGATAAATTTTTTGTGTGCATTGAATGGAACACTAAATGATATCTATTATACACTATTAATTTTTATTAAGTTTTCTAATTTATATCAGCTTATGTTATAATTTCTTTATTCATGAGTTTGTATACAAAATTTTATGGTGCGTTTTATAAAACAATATAATATTCTAATGTTTTTATAGGAAGAGAGGCTTACTACATATTTTGTTTATATAAGAATGATTATACTTAAAAGGAGAATTAGAATGGCGAAGAAGAACTTTTATGCAGTAAAGGAAGGCAGAAAAACAGGAATATTTAAAACTTGGGATGAGTGCGTGCAGTACGTTTCAGGATACCCAAATGCAAAATATAAGGGTTTTGTAACTAGAGAAGAAGCGGAAGTTTATTTAGAGGGATGTGTAAATTTAGATATAAATAATGAAGAACCAGTGCCTAAATTTAATCAAAATATACCATTGAAAAGTGGATACGATATAACTCCAATAAAAAGTAAAGCAAAAGTGAAAAGTTCAAAAACCTTTGTAGAACCAGATACAATAAAAGAAGAGTATGAATTCATTGCTTTTGTAGATGGAAGTTATGATAAATTAAAAAAGCTATATGGTTCAGGAGTTATAGTTTTAGGAGAAAATGATGAATTTAAGGTTTATTCAACAGCAGGTCGCGACACGTGGGATCAGTGGAATATTGTAGGAGAATTAGAAGCAACAAAGCTTGCATTAACTAAGGCTAAGGAGTTTGGTACAAAGAATGTAGCAATATATCATGATTTAAAGAACATAGCTTTGTGGGCAACAGGTGAATGGAAAGCCAAAAATGAGTTTACGCAAGGTTATGTTAAATTTATAGAGGACATAAGCAAGGAGCTAAATATTTATTTTGTTAAAGTTAAAGGCCATAGCTATGAAAGCAAATATAATGATTTAGCAGATGAAGCCGCTAAAAAGGCCATTGTAGAGTATTAGTTAGGGTTTGATTTATAGAGATTAAGAGAGAAGTTAAGTGAGTTATGATATTAAGTGTAAGTAGGAGAACAGATATACCCGCATTTTATAGCGAATGGTTTTTCAATAGATTAAAAGAAGGTTTCGTATACGTCATAAATCCTTTTAATGAGAGAAAAGTAAGTAAAGTAGAACTTAACAAAGAAACTGTAGATTTATTTGTATTCTGGACTAAAGACGCAGAGCCGATGTTAAAAAGGTTAGATGAGCTGAATGAATTTAAATATTATTTTCAATTTACAATAACTTCATATAGAAACGATGTAGAACGTATGACTAGAAAGAAAAAAGATATTATAGATACATTTAGAATACTTTCAAAAAAAATTGGAAAAGAAAAAATTATATGGCGATATGATCCTATATTTTTAAATGATTTTTATACTAAGGAATATCATTATCGGTGGTTTGAAAGGTTTTGTGATAAATTAGAAGGATATACAGATAAATGCATTATAAGTTTTTTAGATTTGTATAAAAAAACTGAAATAAATACTAGGTGTTTAAACATACATAAAATGGATGAAAAGAGTATGAGGCAAGTAGCAAAACAGCTGTCAATTATAGCTAATAAACATAATATAATAATTGAAACCTGCTCAGAAGGCATTGACCTATCTGATTATGGAATAAAAAAAGGGAGCTGTATAGATAAAAATTTAATTTCAAAAATAATAGATTTTGGAGTAGAGCTTAAAAAAGATAACAATCAAAGGGAATTGTGTGGATGTGTAAAAAGTGTAGACATTGGACAATACAATACCTGTAAACATCATTGCTTGTATTGCTATGCAAATTTCAATGAAAAGCTTCTTAACGATAGCATTTTAAAGTATAATCCGAAAGCGCCAACTTTAGCTTATACTTTAAAGGGTGATGAAAAAATAACTGTTCGCGAAATGGAATCCATAAAGGGTAATAAACAAAAACAATTAGATTTATTTAAAAATATTAAGCAAGGTGAATAGAAATGTTAAATAAAAGAGAAAACTTTAAAAATATAGCAAGTGAAACTTTAAGTGTAATTAATGATGGATACTACATTAATAAGTCCAATGAAAAAATAGATATAAAAACTTTTACGGATAGAGCAATAGAGGGTACAGAGTTAGTTTGTGAATTAAAAAATGAAGAAGGAAATAAATTAAATGCTTCTTTGGATAAGGCTGAACTTACTGTTGTAAATAATGCTACTATTAATGCAATAATAGAATTGAGAAACAGCGGAATTAGTGGTAATGTTATTGCACTTAATTTTGCCTCAGCAAAAAATCCTGGTGGAGGCTTTCAGTCAGGTGCCAATGCACAGGAAGAGAGTATTGCTAGAGCATCCTCGATTTATCCATGTCTTATAAAATATAAGGAAGAGTTTTATGAGTTTCATAAGGAGCAAAAAAATCCACTATACTCAGACAAAATGATATATTCTAAGGATGTACCCATTTTTAGGGATGATAGTGGAGATTTTTTAAGTGAACCCATATTATGTTCGTTTATAACCTCCCCTGCTGTAAATGCTAGAGTGGCAAGAGAAAGGGGAATTAATGAAAGTGAAATAAGAGAAGCTATGAATATTAGAATTAAGAAAATAATAAAATTAACTTTAAGTAAAAATCCCAAGGCTATTGTTTTAGGTGCATTTGGATGTGGTGTGTTTGGAAATAATCCAGCGGATGTTGCAAAAATATTTTGTCAGCAGTTAAAAGAGAATATAAGTAAGCTTAGAGATATAAAAATAGTTTTTGCTATATATGATAGAAATATGACGATAGTAAATATTTTTCGAAAAGAATTAGAATATTTTAATTCAGTTATATAACATAAGAATCTAACATAATAAAACGCAAATGTGCATAAAGTACAGGATGTTTCTGTATTTGATGCACATTTTTTATGCTTTATTGTTATATTAGATTAGGAAATTTGTTAAAAAATAAAAATACATAGATGATAAAAGTTTAATTACAATAAAAAAATATAAAAAAAATAGCTATTTTTAATATAATAATGACAAAAATGACAAAACAGTATTGATACTGGTCAAAATATGTAGTAATATTTTCATGTGCTACATAGTGGGAAAACAAAGTGAGGTAAGAAATTAAAAAGATTATTTTAGCAATTATAATTATTTAAAATGGTTTTAATACGTATTGGGAAATGGAGAACATAATATTAAAAAGTAAGGTGATCTATAAAGAATGAATAAAAGAATTTTACTAGCAATGGTAGTTGTAATTATAAGTTTTGCATTAATGTCCTGCACCTCTGGTCAAGCACAGGTTAAGATAACTAACATGAGAATAACAAGTGATGTGGGGGTAGTTGTAGTAGGAAGTGTTGATAAAGGCACTTTAAATAAGGGTGATGTTGTTAGAATTGTAGATAATGGAAGCAAGGTTGATGATGTTACTATAAAAGGAATTATAAATAGATCTACAAGTAAGGTTGTAAATTCAGCGTCTAAAGGTGACAAAGTAACTATTAGGCTTGGAGATATTAGCGGTTCTGATGTTAAAATTGGTGATACATTGATAAAAGAAGACAATTAAACAGTGTAAGTTAAAGCTTCTGCTTTAGCCATAATAGGTTAAAGCAGAAGCTTTTTATATTTATGTATCTTTAAAAAAGATTAATATAAGAGGCAATAAAAACTATAGTTGGAATTATTTCAAACTATAGCATTTTTGAAAGTAAACGATAATATGATTAAATGTTTATAAAAACAGGAGGGGAAGATAATATTTTTTGAACGTAATATGTAGAAAAATGTAACAAAAGTATTAATATAAATATACATAAATGGAGGGATAAAATGCAATTTAAAAGGGCTAGTTTAAATAGTATTCGTAGTAAATTAATTATTAGTTTAATATCAATTTGTGTAATTCCATTACTTATAATTGGAACTTTTTCATATAACTATGCCAAATCAATTCTAAATAGCAAATTAAATGTTACAAGCACACAAACACTTAACGAAGTAAATGATGGATTAATAAATTATTTTCATGGGCTTTCTGATATAATTTCAATGACTGCTAAAAATCCACCTATCATAAACATAGATAGTGACAATAACACACAATTAATATCAGAAATACTAGGAGGAGTTAAGAATAGTGACAACGATATTTTAGACGCCTACTATGGAACTGCTTCGGGTAAATTTATAATGTATCCTGATACTAAAATGCCAGATGGATTTGATGCAACTACAAGAGATTGGTACAAAAGGGCAGTGGCATCTAAAGGTGAAGTTATAATAACACCTCCATTTAAGGATGTAGTAACTGGTAACATGGTGGTTGGAATTGCAAAGGCAGTTGAAAAGGATGGAAAAGTAGTAGGAGTTATTGGTATAGACTGTACACTATCTACACTTGCAGACAAAATAGCAACAAAGAAAATAGGAAATTCAGGATATGTGTTTATTGCAAATGGCGATGGTATAATTTTAGCACATCCAAATAAAAGCATTATTAATACAAATGAAGCTGGAAAACTTCCATTTTGGGGAGAAACAAAAACTAAGGATAGTGGATTTGTAACATATACCTATAAAGATATAAAAAAGTTTGGAGTATATAAAACAAATAAACTAACAGGCTGGAAGGTAGTAGCTACATTAGAGCAAAGTGAATTAACTAGTGATACTAAATCCATATTATTAACTACTTCCATAATTGTTCTTATAATGGCATTAGTGGCTGCAGTTCTTTCATTAGTATTAAGCAAAGGAATAGCTAATAATATAAATAAGCTAAAAGATGTATTTGCAAAGGCTTCTAATGGAGATTTGTCTAATTTTATAGAGGTAAAAACAAAAGATGAGTTTGGGCAACTTGCTAGAGATTATAATTCCATGATAAAGAATATAGGTATGCTATTATCAAATGCAAAAAAGACGTCAAACACAGTGCTTGATACTACGTCCAGTCTTTCAAGTATGGCAGAAGAAACATTGGCTTCAATGTCACAGGTTGCGCTTGCAGTTTCTGAAATATCCACGGCAGCTGTAAGTTTAGCTGAGAATTCTGGAGAAACAGCAAATGGTATTGGAGAACTATCAACAAAGTTAGATGACGTAGCAGGAATTACAGAAGATATGAGTAACGTATCTTCCGATACAAAAAATTTAAGTAAGCAGGGAATAAATACTGTAAGTGTACTTATTTCAAAAAATAGTGAAACAATGGAAGCGTCAATGAAGGTTTTTGATATAGTTTCTGACATGGATAACAGTGTAAAAGAAATTAGCACTATTTCAGATGCTATAAATGAAATAACAGAGCAAACTAATCTACTTTCACTCAATGCATCTATTGAAGCTGCAAGAGCAGGAGAGGCTGGAAAAGGATTTGCTGTGGTGGCTGATGAAATTAGAAAACTTGCAGAGCAATCAAAAGCATCTACAGAACAAATTAAGTTAATAATAGAAAACATACAGGAAAAAGCAAATACAGCAGTTAAGGCTATGGACAGCAACAAGAATATTAATTTAGAGCAAAATAAGGTAGTAGAAAAAACAGAACAGATATTTAATGATATATTGATGTCTATAACAAATCTAACAGAGAAGGTTGATAATGTTAAAATGTCAGTAGAGAGTATGCAGACTCAAAAACAAGAGTTTGTAGCTCAAGTAGAAAATACTTCTGCTATATCTGAGGAAACAGCGTCTTCAATAGAAGAAGTTACAGCATCAACAGAAGAGGTTACAGCTACAATGGACAAATTTACTCAGCATACAGTGGAGGTTCAGGAATTAGCTGAAAAATTAAAAGAAGAAATATATAAATTTAAAGTATAGTATAAAAAGACTGAGTGTTTAGTTTTATAAGATAAACACTCAGTCTTTTTTGTATTGTATTTAGTGATAAGAATGTTTGAAACTCTAAAAGTTGTTTATATTTAATTTATAGAGTAAAATTAACATAAGAAATTTAAGATTAGTTAAGGAGATAGAGGTTGTGTTTAGTCCAGTTAAAAGTACAAAGGTATATGAACAGATAATAGAACAATTTAAAATTATGATTGCAAACGGTACCCTTAAAAAAGGAGATAAATTACCGTCTGAAAGAGAGCTTGTAAGTCAACTTGGAGTAAGTCGTGCAAGTATAAGGGAGGCGTTAAGCGCTCTTCAAATGATAGGTTTTGTGGAAGCAAGACATGGAGAAGGTAATTTTATAAGAGAGAATTTTGAGGAAAGTCTAATAGATCCATTTTTACTTATATTCATGTTAAACGGCAGTAATAAAGAACAAATACTAGAGCTTAGAAGAATTATAGAGGTGGAAACAGCAGCTCTTGCAGCTAAAAAGATTACGGATGAGGAAGTAAAAGAGCTTGAAGTGTGTTTAGAGAATTTAACCGAAGCAGAGAATGAAACTTTAAAAGGAAAATATGATAAAAAATTTCATTATAATATAGCCAAAGCATCCAAAAATATTCTGATAGTTAATATGTTAAATGCAGTATCTTCTCTTATGGACTCTTTTATTAGTGAGGCTAGAGGAAGAATTTTGATGGTAGAGGATAATAAAAATGTTTTAATGAAGCAGCATAGGTCCATGCTTGAGGCTTTAAAAAATCATGATTCAAAGGCAGCTTCTAATGCAATGAGTGAACATTTGGATTTGATATATGAGTATATTATAAAAAAATAAAGTTGGGTTTAAGCTATTTTCGATATTAGTGGAATTTGAGAATAGCTTAAAATGGCAGCGTATATCTAAAAATATGAAAAATATGTTAATAAATGTGAATGCTATGGATATGTGTAGAAAAGTGTGGTATATTAAATACATACTGGTCAGACCAGTAGACCAGCAAAAATATTTATAAAATATGGGGAGGTAGAATTTATGGAAATATTGGTTTGCATCAAGCAAGTGCCTGGAACAAGCAAAGTAGAAGTCGATGAAAAGACAGGAGTTTTAAAAAGAGACGGTGTAGATTCTAAAATGAATCCGTATGATTTATATGCTTTAGAAACAGCTTTAAGAATAAAGGAAAAGGTAGGAGGAAGAGTTACGGTTATAAGTATGGGACCACCTCAGGCAAAGGCTGTTATAAAAGAGGCATATATGATGGGTGCAGATGCTGGAGCTTTGCTGTCAGATAGAAAGTTTGCAGGAGCAGATGTTTTAGCTACCTCTTATACTATATCTCAAGGAATAAAAAAAGCGGGAAATTTTGATTTGATTTTATGTGGTAAGCAAACCACAGATGGTGATACAGCACAGGTTGGACCTGAAATGGGAGAATATCTAAAAATGCCTCATGCAGCTAATGTTAGAAGAATTGTAGAGGTTAAAGAGAAATCAATAGTTATAGAAATGGATATGCCAAATACACTTGAGATTGCAGAGATTAAGTTCCCTTGTCTTCTAACAGTTGAAAAGGATATTTTTCAACCAAGACTTCCTTCTTACAAAAAGAAAATAGAAACGAAGGATAGAGAAATAAAGGTATATGGATTAAATGACTTTCAAGATAAGAATGAAAATATGTATGGATTAAATGGCTCTCCAACTCAAGTAGAGAGAATATTTCCACCAGAGTCAAATTTGCATAAAGAGATGTGGGATGGATCAGGTAAAGAGCTTTCTGATAAATTGTTTAAAAAATTAAAGGAAATGAAATTTGTTTAGGGAGAAGGGAATATAATGG
Organism: Clostridium acetobutylicum ATCC 824; assembly: GCF_000008765.1. Lineage (NCBI taxonomy): Bacteria > Bacillati > Bacillota > Clostridia > Eubacteriales > Clostridiaceae > Clostridium > Clostridium acetobutylicum. The sequence goes on along the minus strand of NC_003030.1, from coordinate 2,652,800 downwards.
GAAAGTTAGTTATTAACGAGAATAAATTAAATGAACAGGTTATAGATCAGCTTGTTAAAATTTGTCCTTTCGGAGCAATGGAAAGAGTTGGAGATAAGGTTCAGATTTCAGCTGCCTGTAAAATGTGCAGACTATGTGTTAAAAAAGGTCCTTCTGGAGTTGTTGAATTTATAGAGGAGAAGAAGGTTCTTATAGATAAAAGCCTTTGGAGAGGTGTTGCTGTATATGTTGATCATGTAGATGGAGATATACATCCAGTAACCTATGAACTTATAGGTAAGGCTAGAGAACTTGCAGCTAAAATAAATCATCCAGTATATGCAGTATTTATTGGACAAAATATCAAGGATAAGGCTGAAGAATTGCTTCATTATGGTGTGGACGAGGTGTTTGTTTATGATGATGCAGCTCTTAAATATTTTAGAATAGAGCCTTACACAAAGGCTTTTGAAGATTTTATAAATAAGAATAAGCCTTCAACCATATTAGTAGGAGCAACAACGGTTGGAAGATCCTTGGCACCAAGAATAGCTGCTAGATTCAGAACGGGATTAACAGCAGATTGTACTATACTTGATATGAAGGAAAATACAGATTTAGTTCAAATAAGACCAGCCTTTGGTGGTAATATAATGGCTCAAATAATAAATCCTAATAATAGACCACAATTGGCTACGGTAAGATATAAGGTTATGAATGCTCCAGTTAGAAGTGAAGAAAAAAAAGGAAAGATAACTTTATGCTCATTAAAAGATATAACTTCTAACATTGAAGTTTTGAAGGTTGTAAAAAAACAGGTAGAAGAAAATATAGCAGATGCAGAAGTTATAGTATCTGTTGGAAGAGCAGTAAAATCTGAGAAGGATATGGAACCTATAAAAAAGCTAGCTGGCTTACTTAATGCGCAGGTAGCAGGTACAAGACCTCTTGTGGAAGCAGGTTTAATAGATGCTAAAAAACAAATTGGATTAAGTGGTAGAACAGTTAAGCCTAAACTTATATTTGCAATAGGAATTTCAGGTGCAGTTCAGTATACGGCCGGCATGAACAATTCAGATTGTATAATAGCTATAAATAGCGATGCTAATGCACCAATATTTAATGTTGCACACTATGGAATAGTTGGAGATTTATATGAAATAGTTCCTGAATTGATTAAAAAAATAAAAGTAAGCTAAGTTTAGGAGGGGTATAATGTTAAACGAATATAAAAAAATAGATGAGAAGGATATTGAGTATTTAAAATCGGTTTTAGAAGAGGATAGAGTTTTTGTAGGAAAAGATATCAGTGAGGATTTTAGCCATGATGAGCTTGGGTCAGTAAAAAAAATGCCTGAAGTATTAGTAGAGGTTATAAATGCTGATGAGGTTTCAAAAATAGTTAAGTACGCTTATGATAACAATATTCCAGTTATTCCAAGAGGATCTGGTACAGGTCTTGTAGGAGCTTCTGTTCCTGTACATGGTGGGATAATGATAAATTTGTGCAGAATGAATAAAATACTAGAAATTGATGAGGAAAATTTAACTCTAACGGTTGAGCCAGGAGTACTTTTAATGGAGATAGCAGAATTTGTGGAAGAGCACGATTTGTTTTATCCACCAGACCCAGGTGAAAAATCTGCAACCATAGGTGGAAATATAAACACTAACGCTGGTGGTATGAGAGCTGTTAAATATGGAGTTACAAGAGATTATGTTAGAGGACTTGAAGTGGTTCTTCCAAACGGAGAAATTATAGAACTTGGAGGAAAGGTAGTTAAAAACAGTTCGGGTTATAGTATAAAAGATTTAATTTGTGGTTCAGAAGGAACACTTGGAATAGTAACTAAAGCTATATTAAAGTTAATGCCACTACCTAAAAAAGCTATAAGTCTTCTTGTTCCATTTCCTAATCTTACAAAAGCTATAGAGACTGTTCCAAAGATAGTAAAATCAAAAACTATACCAACATCTATAGAATTTATGGAGAGAGATGTAATACTAGCAGCAGAAGAGTTCTTAGGAAAGAAGTTCCCAGATAGCGCAGCTGATGCATATTTGTTATTGACTTTTGACGGTAATAGTACGGAAGAAATAGAGAAGGATTATGAAAGTGCAGCAAATATAGTTTTAAATGAAGGTGCATTGGATATATTTATAGCTGATACAGATGAAAGAAAAGAAGCTATATGGTCAGCCAGAGGAGCGTTTCTTGAGGCTATAAAAGCATCTACTACAGAAATGGATGAATGTGATGTTTGTGTGCCAAGAAATAAGATAGCTGAATTTATAAACTATACCTACAAGCTTCAAGATAAATTTGATATAAGGATAAAGAATTTTGGTCATGCAGGAGACGGTAATCTTCATGTATATATACTAAAAGATGAAATGACAGAAGATAGTTGGAATAAGAAACTTCCAGAAGTATTTAAATGCATGTATAAGAAAGCTAGAGAACTAAAAGGACAAGTTTCAGGTGAACACGGAATAGGATATGCAAAGAAGAAGTACTTGAATGAACAAATAGGAGAAGCTAATTTAACACTAATGAGAAATATAAAACTTGCTTTTGATTCAAAGAATATATTAAATCCTGGTAAAGTATGTTACTAAAAAGATAGTAATTAAAAGGTAGATTAAGTTTAAGACTTAGCCTACCTTTTAATTATGGAACATATAAGAAGTAGCATTCAATATGAGGTTGATAATTGTATCCATAAATTGGATTGTAAATATGTGAAAAGAAGATACGATAAAATACATGATAGGAAAATCTATCATATATTAAAACAAAGCAAGATGGGGGACAACAAATGAAGAAAATTATTTTAGCAGCATTATTAGTAATTATGAGTATTAGTTTTACAGCCTGTGGAAATTCTTTTGAATTTAAGGTAACAGATGTACAGAAAACTAATAGCGAAGGAACATTTGCAGTAGGTAAAGTGGAAAAGGGAACTTTAAGTGATGGAGATGTAGTTACAATTAAAAGAGATGGTAAAACAATTAAGTCTGTTAAGGTTCAAGGAATGGTTAATAAGGATAAAGATAAAGATGCAAAATCAATTACTAAAGGTGATAATGCATACGTAGGACTTGGTGATATTGGAGAAGACGATATATCAATCAATGATATCTTAATAAAGAAATAGTTAAAAAATACATGCTAATAAGCGTGTATTTTTTTTATATATAAGTTACGTTTGATACATACTAAAATAGAAAGCTAAGGAGGGATTTTTATGGAGAAGCACAGCCATGAGCACCACCATCATCATGATATTTCATCCATAAGTAAAAATAAACTATTCTTTGTTATTATATTTAATTTTATTATTGCGTTAGCAGAGGTTATAGGAGGCTCAATTTCTGGAAGTCTTTCTCTTATTTCTGATGCGCTGCACAATTTAAGTGATACTGCCTCACTAATATTAAGTTATGTATCTATTAAAATATCAGAGAAACCAAAAAATAAAGCTAAAACCTATGGATATAAAAGAGCAAATATTTTGGCTGCTTTTATAAATTCAGCTGCGTTAATAGGAATTTCAATATTTTTAGGAGTTCAGGCACTAGAAAAGCTTACAAGTCTTAAAAAAATCAATGCAAATATAGTAATTGTAGTTGCTTTGATTGGTCTTTTAGGAAATTTTCTTAGTGTGATTATTTTGAAAAAAGGTGCGGAGAAAAGCTTAAATGTAAGATCCTCTTATTTACATATGCTAAGTGATGCTATGGCATCTTTAGCTGTAATAATTTCTGGAGTTTTTATAAAGTACTTTGCTATTTATTGGATAGATTCGGTTTTAACTATTTTTATAAATATGCTAATTCTTAAATCAAGTTATAATATTTTAAAGGAAAGCATCAATATTTTAATGCAGACAACTCCCGTGAACCTTGATATGGATGATGTTAAGGAGCAATTGTTAAAAATAAAAGAAATAAAGGGAGTGCATCATTTTCATATATGGACTTTAGATGAAAACAATATTGTTTTAGAGGGGCATATTGAAATTGATGATATATTGGTCAGCGAAACTAGAGCCATTAGTGATAAAATTGAACATATATTGAATGAAGATTTTCATATAACACATGTTGTGATACAGTTTGAAAGCACAAGCTGTGAAGATAATATTTGTAAAATTTAGGTTGTGTTCTAAATAAGTATTGAAAATGGATATTCTATTAGGAAGAGTGTTAAAATTGTATAAATTAACATAGCAACAAGTTTATTTTGGAGACATAAAAATCTTGGCTGTATAAGCACATTTTTAGGCAAGGGATACGTTGATGGTGTTGCAACAAAATATATTAAATATAAGACTTAAAAAATAGAAAATCAAGGTGTGTGAAATTTTATAAGTTATGTTACAATAAGTACACTATTAATTCACGTAAAAGGAGGATACAATTATGAGAATTATAGAGACACAACCAAGTACACAAGATGCTATTAATTTAATGGAGGAACTATCTAAAAATTTAGAATTTATAACGGGTGACAGTGGGAAAAACTCTTTTAATTCAAATGATGTTTGTGTTCCACGTTCGTTATTTGTAGTAGCATATAATAAAGATGATGAGGCTATAGGTTGTGGAGCAATACGACCTATTAATGAAGATGTTGCTGAGGTTAAAAGAATGTTTGCTAAGACTAAGGCGATTGGAGTGGGAAGTGAAGTTTTGCAACACTTAGAGAAGCAAGCACAAAAATTAGGGTACTCTTATCTTTGGCTTGAAACCAGATTGATTAATAAAAGAGCAGTATCATTCTATGAAAAAAAAGGCTATCATCGCATTTCTAATTATGGCAAGTATGTAAATAAACCTGAAGCAGTTTGTTTTGAAAAAAAGATAATCTAAATTCGCAAAATTCTTATATTGAGAATTATAGGTGGACAATCCGGCCTATAATTTTTTTTGCGATATTTCAACACTGTATTCAAACATAGCGAAAATTTAAAGCTCTATACTTTATTTTAATCTAAATTTAATCATATCCTCAGTGATTTTTAATTCATCAATAGATATAAAATCTTGTATAGATAAAGATAAGGTTAGAATAATTGTTAAGGATACAGGTATAGGAATACCTAAAGAAGAAATTAATAATATATTTGATAGGTTTTACATTGTAGATAAATCTAGATCTAAGGAAAAAGGAGGCAGCGGACTTGGACTTTCAATAGCTAAGTGGATTGTAGAAATGCATAATGGAAGAATAAAAGTGGAAAGCGAAGAAGGTTCATGGACAAAAATAATAGTAACTTTTACGGTAACTTAAAAGTTTGAGGCATAAAAATATATAAGTTTTTTAAGGAAAACATAAGAACTTTTTAATCAAATTTTAATGTTTTAAGTAGATAATGTATAAGGTACTGAAAACACGATAGAGCCAATATGAAAGGGATAAAAACAAATGAATATGGAGCTTTTTAGAATAATAAACAATTTAGCGAGTAAAAATGAAGTATTTGATAAAGTGATGATTTTCTTTTCAAAAGATGTACCTTATTTATATACCGCAATTTTAGCAGTAGTGTTTGTTTTAGGAATTGTAAAAAACAAAGGAAATTACAGAAAGTCTGTTTTCAGCAGCTTTGTTATAACTGTAATTAATTTGATTTTTAGTTTTGCAATTGGAAAATTATATTATGAGGATAGACCTTTTGTCCATAATAAGGTGAACTTATTAGTACAGCATTCTAAGGATGCTTCTTTTCCAAGTGATCATGCTACAGGGACAATGAGTATAGCCTTGGGACTTAGAAATTATAATAAATTAATAAGTAGAATTTTAATATTAATATCACTGATTGTAGGTTTTTCAAGAGTTTATGTGGGAAATCACTATCCTATGGATGTTTTAGGTGCATATATAATGGTTTTTGTAACAAACTATATTTATAACTTAAAATTAAGAAATAAGGTTGAAAATCTATACGAAGCAGTTGAAAAGAAGATTTTTAGAGTATTAGGTATTAAATTTCTTATACAATAAGATTTAAAATTCGCTAAAATAACGTGGGCATAGGCTCATGTTATTTTAAAGTGTAATTGGGAGGGGAAGATGAAGATACTTATAACAACAGATACCTACTATCCTATGACCAATGGAGTAGTGGTTTCTATTAATAACTTATATAGACAGCTTAAAACCTTAGGGCATGATGTTAGAATACTAGCTTTGTCTCCGGATGGAGGAGAGAAGGTAGTGGGAGATGTCTTTTATCTCAGCTCTTTTGCCATAGGTATTTACCCTGATGCTAGAATAATGAAACCTATTAAAAATAAAATAGTGGGTGAAATAATAAAATGGAGGCCGGACATTATACACTCACAAACTGAATTTTCTACAATGTTGGTAGCTAAGTATATAAAAAGAAAGCTAAATATACCGGAGGTGCACACCTACCACACTATGTATGAAGATTATCTTCATTATCTTTTGTGTGGAAGAATACTAGGTAAGGCTGGGATTTCAAAAGTAACACAGAAGCTATTAAACAGCTGTGAAGCAGTTATAGCGCCAACAGAAAAGGTAAGGTTGAAATTACAAAGTTATGATGTTTCGACTAATATAGATGTAGTTCCTACAGGAATTGACATAAAAAAATTTCAAAAAGAACTGAACAAAGAGGAAAAACTCGAGCTTTTATCAAAGTATGAATTGACAGAGGAAGATACTGTTCTCGTTTATGTTGGTAGAATCGCCGAAGAAAAAAATATTGAAGAGGTTATAAGACTTTATAGAATGGCTTTGAAGCTTTTTAAAAATATAAAACTTCTTATAGTTGGAGGGGGGCCGTATTTGTCTAAGCTAAAAGGCATAATTATAAAAAATAGACTTTCAGAATATGTAAAATTTACAGGCATGATTTCTCCAGATAAAATTTGTAAGTACTATAAGCTTGGGGATGTTTTTGTGACAGCGTCAACTAGCGAAACTCAGGGAATAACGTATGTAGAAGCACTTTCTAGTGGTTTGCCTATCATATGTAAATGGGATATGTGTGTAAAAGGATTAATTGTAAATGGACAAAATGGTTTTGCTTATAGGAAGGATGAAGAATTTTTGAGGGCGCTTAATTATGTGATTTACAATAAAAAATTCAAAATTCATATGATGGAAATGCTTCAAGAAAAGATTAAGGAGTATTCAACTGAGCGTTTTGCAAGTAGAGTTCTTTTAACATATAATGAGGCGCTTATGGAAAGTGATGACTGTTATTTAGTATCAAAGCAAGCTTGATAATTAAAAAATTATTATAGAATATTAACCTATTTAGAGAGTTATTTCACAGTATTTTTTAAACTAGGCTGGATAAAATAATTTAGGATAATACTTAAGAAAGGATGATATTAATGCTTAAGAAATATCTTAAATTTATAAGTTTATCTTTGGTAATAGCTTTAGTTACAGTTGGATGCAGTCAAAATCAGGCACCACAGACTACGCCAAAGAGTTCAAGAAGTGCAAATAAGATAATTCCGTGCGTATTTACGGCTAATGAAAAAGGAAGTATATCTAAAGTAAGTACTTTAACAAATAAAGTAGTTGATACAATAAGAATAAGAGGAAAGGCTCATAATGTTCAAATATCACCTGACAAAAAAATATTAGGTGTTACGAATATATTACCAGAATCAAATTCTAATGATAAAACTATGAAGAATATGGTTAGTAACGGATATGCTGTATTTTACAATGCGGATACGGATGCTCTTGTAAAAAAGGTTCAAGTTGGAGCACATCCTGCACATATAGATTTTACTGGTGATGGAAAGAATGTCTTAGTTACAAATAATATGAGTAATAATATTTCTGTAATAAGCACATCAGATTATAAAGTTAAAAAAACTATAGGAGTTGGAAACGGTCCCCACGGATTTCGTATTTCAAAGGATAATAAATTTGCCTATGTTGCTAATATGGGTGAAGATACGGTAAGTGTTGTAGATATTGCAGCTGGAAAGGAATTAAGGAAAGTAAAGGTAGGAAACACTCCGATTACAACAGCTGTTACAAGCGATGGAAATACTCTTTTGGCGACAGTGAACTCAGAAAATGCCTTAGCCATAGTTAATCTTTCAACTGATAGTGTAGTGAAAGTGTTCGTTGGTGCAGGACCAGCTCAGGTTTATTTATCTCCAGATGATAAGTATGCTTTTGTGGCAAATCAAGGGACTGAAACTAAACCTTCAAATACGGTTACTAAAATAGATATACAAAATAAGACAGTAGCGGCTACAATTACAGTTGGAAAAGGTGCCCATGGAGTTGTGGTAAGTGATGACAATAAGTTTACTTATGTTACAAATATGTATGATAACACAGTTAGCGTTATTAACAATGCTAATGATAAGATTGTAAGCACCATAACTGTTGGAGGAGTACCAAATGGTATTACGTTTAAAAAATAGGTAAAAGGGAATGTGTAAAATAGTATACGCATTCCCTTTTATTTTGCAGGACAATAGGTATAGTACTATTTTTTAGTAGCCTTTACAATAGTATAAAGGAAAACCTACATAATAACTATGATTTTGTAAATTATAACTATTGTTTATGATTATCGTATAGAATAGAGCATTATATGACATAAAAAATGCGAGATTATCAACAAGAAAACGTTGTCTTAGATACTAAATTGTTTTTTATAATAACGATAATTCATAATAAAAAATTGACAGCTGATGGAATTTAATTTAAAATGATAATGGTTATTAATATTGAAAAAAATTTAATTTAATTCAAATTCGTATTAACTTTTTAAAAAAGACATAATTATTATACAGACGTAAGGGTGGTTGAATGTTATTTAATTTAAACGAGTTTCTAATGGCTGTTTCGCGTGCATTAGATTTTGTTGAGATAGATATAATAGGTGTTACATCTAATCACAGCAAGAGAACAGCATATATTTCATTAAGAATTGCAAAAGAACTTGGTTTAGGAATAGAACAATTACACGATATAGTTGCACTTGGAATTTTACATGATAATGGAGCAAGCGAGAAAGGCTTACAGGATAGAATATTGTCAAGCAAAAACAAGTCGATAAACTTTAAGAGCTTTGAAAGGATAAAAGAACACTGTATTATAGGGGAGAATAATATAAGTGAGTATCCATTTTTAACAGATGTAAAGAATGTTCTTAAATATCACCACGAAAATTATAATGGCACCGGTTTCTTTCATCTAAAGGGAGAACATATACCTCTTTTATCGCAAATAATTGCCATATCGGATATTATAGATAGAAGATTTCGTTTGGATAAAAATGATGAGGAAATGCAAAAAAGGATAGTTAAATTTACAGAGGAAAGTCGTGATAAGCTTTTTTCCTCAAGAATGGTAGATGCATTTATAGAAGCTGCTCAAGATCAAAGTTTATGGAGAAACTTAAAAAACGATCGGTTAGAGGAAGCTTTAAGGCATGAGCCTCCTCAGTATAGAATGGAGCTTCCAGTAGATGAGATAAGAAAAATAACTGGTGTTTTATCTAAGATAATAGATTGTAAATCAGAATATACTCAAAGACATTCCAGTGATTTGTCGGAAAAAGTAGAAATTATGGCTGATTACTATAAAATGAGTCATGAGGAGAAGCTGAAGCTTATAATTGCTGCAGATTTGCATGATATAGGAAAATTGGCCGTTCCCAATAGTATTTTAGACAGTCCTAAGAAGTTAACCAAAGAGGAGTTTAAAGAAATAAAAAAGCATCCTTATTTTACCAAGTTGGCACTGCATGATATAACAGGTTTTGAGGAAATAACAAAATGGGCCTCAAATCATCATGAAAGGTTGAACGGAAAAGGGTATCCTTTTGGTAAGGTTGCTAAAGATTTAGATTTCAATGCTAGGCTTATAGCTTGTTTGGATATATATGAGGCACTTACGGAAAACAGACCGTACAGAAAGGCACTTAGTCATGTGGTTGCCATGAATATTTTAAACAATATGAAGGATAAAGGCTTTATTGATGCTAGGATAACTAATGATATAAATTATGTTTTTAGTAGATTAGCGTAGGAAAATATATTTTATATTCGATAACGATAACGGAAATTAGATAAACTTTAAAACAAAAAGTTCTGCATACAGTTGGTGTGCAGAACTTTTTTACCTTAAATGAATAAAAAATTAAATTACGCTAAATATTTCGTTGAAAAAAACTGCAATAACCATATAAAAAATAAAAACATATAAAGTATTTTAGATATTTTGACGATACATGTAAATATGTGAACTAATTTAATGATAATGCATATTTATCAAACTAATGCATGTACTAGAAATTAAATTAGGTTATTCTACAATTACTAAGGTGTTGTAATACATAAGATTAATATTTGAAAATTAGGGGGAACTACAATGAAAAAGAAGAAAATCATGGCTTTAGCTATGGCGGCAGCTCTTACTGGAGCTAGTGTAATTAATATTTGTTCAAGAGGTGTAAAGGCGGAATCTTTACAAATAATTAATAATGTGGGAGTTTCTTACCAAGCACATGTACAAAATGTAGGTTGGCAAACTGCAGTTACAGATGGAGCTGAAGCAGGAACAGATGGAAAAGGTTTAAGAGTCGAGGGATTAAAATTAAGTTTGACAAATGCACCTGTGGGAGCTAGTATTCTCTATCAAACACATGTACAAAATGTAGGCTGGCAGCCTTGGTTTTCCGATGGACAGGAAGCAGGAACAGTTGGAAAAGGCTTAAGAGTTGAGGGATTAAAAATAAAACTAAACAATATGCCTGGATACAGTATTCAGTATAGAACACATGTACAAAATGTAGGCTGGCAGAACTGGGTATCCGATGGAGAGGAAGCAGGAACAGTTGGAAAAGGATTGAGAGTTGAAGCTTTAGAAATAAAAATTGTTAAGATTTCAGACAACTCAACTGTAGGTGTAACGTATGCTGGGCATGTACAAAATGTAGGGTGGCAAAATGAAGTTCAAAATGGTCAAATATCAGGAACAGAGTCAAGAGCACTTAGACTTGAAGGCTTAAAGATGAATCTTGTAAATGCACCTGTAGGAGCAAAGATAGATTATCAGGCACACGTACAAAATATAGGTTGGCAGGCACCTGTTAGTGATGGAGCTGAAGCAGGAACAGACGGAAAAGGACTTAGAGTTGAGGCATTTAAAGTAAAACTTGAAAACTTACCTGGATTAAGTGTTCAATATAGGGCATACGTGCAAAATATAGGTTGGCAGGATTGGGTAGCTGATGGACAAGAAGCAGGAACAGATGGTAAAGGGCTACAAGTAGAAGCTGTAGAAATAAGAATAGTTAATGCTGCAGGAGGTGTTACTCCAGCACCAGCGCCAACAGCACCAACAACGGAAACAGAACCAACAATACCAACAGCGCCAACAACGGAAACAGAACCAGCAGGAACAACGACAGCAGGAACAACAACGACAGTAATAACACCAACAGGAACAACAACAGTAATAACACCATCAGGAACAACAACAACAGGAACAACACCAACAGATATAGGAGCAATATATGTAGATGATTAATGAATTCAGTATCGTAAAACGGGTTTGCTTTGCTACATAGTTAACTTGTATTTAGTATAAACACAAAAAGGAGGATTCAACAAACTAGAGCTATAAATGTCTTTAGCAGTTGAAGCCTCTTTGTTTTTTATAATTTAAATATTTTGAGTATAGGGAGCTACAAGTAAAGCGGCCATTGGATTTAATATATGAATAAGTTTTAATTTAATTATAAGAGGAGGAAGTTAAGTGAGAAGTAACAATATAGTCACTATAACATTTATAGCTGTGATTATTGGTATTAGTATGCTTTGTTTTAAACCATCAGTTGCATATGCAGGAGCTGTGGCAGATGTAGGGGTTTCTTACACAGGACATGTGGAAAATATAGGTTGGCAAAATCCTGTAGGTGATGGAGAAGAGATAGGAACAGATGGGAAAGGCTTAAGAGTTGAGGCTTTAAAATTAAGTTTAACCAATGTACCGGTGGGAGCAAGCATTCAGTATGAAACGCATGTTCAAAACATAGGATGGCAAGCATGGGTGGCTGATGGACAAGAAGCAGGGACAGATGGTAAGGGATTAAGGGTTGAAGCGCTTAAAATAAAACTTAAAAATATGCCTGGTTATAGTGTGCAGTATAGAGCACATGTTCAAAATATAGGTTGGCAAGAGTGGGTAGCTGACGGACAGGAAATAGGAACAGATGGTAAAGGACTAAGAATTGAGGCTTTGGAAGTGAAAATTTCTAAGATATCGAACAATTCGACTATAGGTATAAGCTATTCTGGACATGTACAAAATGTAGGATGGCAGGATACAGTTGAAAATGGACAGATATCAGGAACAGAAGGTAAATCTCTTAGAGTGGAAGCTATAAAATTAAATCTTGTAAATGCTCCAGCTGGTGCAAAAATTGATTATCAAACACATGTACAGAATATAGGTTGGCAGACACCAACAAGTAATGGATTAGAGGCGGGAACAGATGGAAGAGGCTTAAGAGTTGAAGCTCTTAACATTAGGTTGGAAAACATGCCTGGCTATAGTGTTCAGTATAGAGTACATGTACAGAGCATAGGTTGGCAGGACTGGGTACATGATGGATTAGAGGCAGGAACAGATGGAAAAGGTTTGAAAATTGAGGCCTTAGAGGTGAGAATAGTTAAAACGGCAGATGGGAGTACACCTATTTCAGAGGAATTTTCACCAGTAACATCACTTAAGTTTACTTGGGCTAAAGTGCGAGATGCTGTGCTTAATGCTGATTTTAAAAGTAGCTTGTTAACAGAGACATTTAGTCCTAATGGAACACCTGATATTGGAATAACTTATAACAGTAACAATGGTGTAGGGACAGATAATGATGTATTTTATATAAGTGATGTAAGTCATTCCGATTATCCGAGCATGGATATTGAATTGACAACGATCGGAAGTGACAGTACAGATTCTAATGTCATAAATGGAATAAACCATGCATATTCAGTTCTTTCAAAAGCAATTTTCGGAGGTCAAGGGACTGAAATTGCAAACATAATAAATGACGTGCCTGTAAGACCACTAACTAAAAATGGTTCTACTATATATTTACCTAAAGTAACATTTATAGGTGAAAGAAGAGTATTTGCCACTCAATATGGTTCGTTCATTAGTGTATTTATTTCAGCAGATAATGATGATACGGATATTTGGCAAACTGTAAGAAGTCTTACTGGGGCAGATCGAGCTGGAGTAAGCAATAATGAACTTAAACAATATATACCGGAACTTAGTAAATATTAAAATACCAAATTCACATCTTATTTGAGGTGTGAATTTTTTATGTCAAACGTTTTATAAATTATGGTTTTTATTACATTGGTTTTAGGTTAAGTGGTATAATTTTACTTAAAAGGATTCTAAAAATATTTGGAGGTTACTATGAAAACTATAATTAGACAGCCACAGTTGTACAGATTTCTAAAATATTGTAATGAAAGCAATTTAGATAAAACAGTACTTGATTGTGGGGCTGGAGGAGATTTGCCACCACTTTCCATTTTTGTAGAGGATGGCTATAAAACTTACGGCATAGAAATAAGCGATCTACAGCTTAAGAAAGCTGAGAACTTCTCAAGAGAGAATAATTTTAAGCTTAATATTTCTAAAGGAGACATAAGGAAACTTCCTTTTAAAGATGAATCCATGAGCTTTGTTTATTCTTATGGTACTATTTTTCATATGAGAAAGAATGACGTTAAAGAAGCTATAGATGAGATAAAGAGGGTTTTAAAGCCTGGTGGTCTTGCATGTATAAACTTTCTTACAACAAAAGATGAGAGGTACAATAAGGGAGAAAAGATAGGAGAGGGAGAGTTTTTACAGCTGGAGAGAGGAGAGAAAGTTATTCACAGTTATGTTAGCTTAGAGGAGGCTGATAAGTATTTTAAAGACATGAAGGTACTGTTTAAAGAGGATAGAGTAGTTGAAAGAATAAATGATGGATTAAAAATAAAACAAGGATATGTAGATTATATAGCAGAGAAATTCAGTAAAAGCATATTATGATTATAGTAGTTGTTTCATTAATTATACAAGTGAGGGGGAGTAACATGATTTTTGAAGGCGACGGTTTTTATGTAGATTTAATAGGAGATGATGATTTTGGTGAGATAACTTCAGTTTATAATTCTAATAAGGGCTTTCTTGCAAGACATATAGGAAAGTGCATAGTTACAGAAGATTGGGTAAAGAGTGAAGTGGACTGTATGAGAAAACTACATTTTTCTTATTGTAAAATAGTAGAGAGCTCTACTGGAAAACTAGCTGGAATAATTGAATTTAAAATAGAAAAAGAAACATATCTATCGCTTTTAATGCTTAATAGTGAGTATAAAAGTAAGGGCTGCGGTATAGAGGTATACAAGGCTTTTGAAAAATACGCTAAAGAAAGAGGAAGTTTGTGTATAAGAATAGATGTGGTTGCAGGATATAACGATAAGGTGTATTCATTTTGGAGAAGAAACGGATTTATGGAATTTAAAAATGCTAAGTTAAAATGGGGAAAAAAGATTTTACCTGCGGTGATTATGAAAAAGAGTTTGTTATGAGAATTTTATCATTAAAGGTAAAAGTGGATAAATATTTATTTGTATAATGGAATACGAATGAATTTATTTTATAGGAGAATAGTACATGGAAATAAGAGAGATATCATATGAAAATAGAGAAAGTATAAATAAGTTTATAATGTGTCATTGGTTTTCTTTAAACATGGTTGTTAGAGGAAAAATGGTGAATATGTCTGAATTATCAGGACTAGTGATGTATGAAGGTAAAAATATATTGGGATTGCTTACTTATAAGCTTTGTAAAAATGAAATGGAGATAGTGTCCTTAGATAGTTTAAGAGAAAAGGAGGGTATTGGAACTGCACTTGTGAATAGAGCGGTGAAAATAGCCTCATGTTTGGAATTAAATAAAATAAAGTTAATTACAACAAATGACAATATAAATGCACTTAGATTTTACCAAAAAAGAGGCTTTGATATGGCAAAACTTTACTTGAATTCCGTTGATAGTGCAAGAAAATTAAAGCCTTCGATTCCAATAAAAGGCAACTTTGATATACCTATAAAACATGAAATTGAGTTTGAAAAGATTTTAAAGTAGTGTTTTAGTGAGGAAATTTTAAACAAGAAGAGCTTGGAAAAATATTGAGTTATTTTTAATAAATATTATGTTTTTTATGGTAAATTATGAGCGAATTATTTAAAGAGGGAGTTTTAACTATGAGTTTTAAAGTAATGGGTGTTACAGCTGGAAGAAAGGATTCAAATTCCGAAATTTTATTGAAAGAAGCTCTTTTAGCATGTAAAAATCAAGGTGCAGAAGCAATGATGATCAACTTGAGAGATTACAATATATTAGAGTGTACAGGGTGTACAGCCTGTACACACGCTATGACTAAAGGAAAATATGTAGGATGCAGCTTGGATGGAAGAGACGATAAGAAGACTATAATGGATATTATGTTAAATCAAGATGCAGTTATATTTTCAGCACCTACATATGATTTAATGCCAACAGCTACATTTTTAAAGTTCATGCATAGAAATTTAAGTTATGAATCTTCATTTCTAGAGGAAATAGGTGAAGTAGAGCATAGAGATAGAATTGGAGCATTAATTGCAGTTGGAGGTTCAACACGTTCCTGGCAGTCGATGGCGCTTGAGGCTATGCAGGCAACTTGCTTTACAAATGATTTTAAAATTGTAGATATGCTCTTGGCAACCCGTGTGCCTGCGCCAAAACAATGTTTACTTAATAATAATTTAATTAAACGTGCTCACCAAGTCGGAGAAAATATAATGAAATCCTTAAATACAAAGGTTGAAGACAGAAAATGGTTAGGTGATGAGAAAATGGGATGGTGTCCTAATTGTCATTCCAATGCACTTATTTTGGGAGAGCCTCAATGGGACGGACTTTATTTTCCTATAGAGTGTCAAGTGTGTGGAGCAGGTGGAGATTTGCAAAAAACAGAGGATGGAAAGTGGAAGTTTGTTATTGCTGAGAACGGTTTGTGTCGTGATAGAACAGATATTAATGGGAGAGCTTGCCATGGAAAAGAGATTGCACATACGCAAGGAGGGTTCTATACTGAGGAGAATTTATCAATTGTCAAGGAGAAATTTGCCAAGTATAAGGATTTGGAATTTCCGTCGATTAAAATAGAAAAGTAAATATTTCTAAAATTCTATACAGGTATATTATTTATAAAGGTGCTGTAGATTAATAAAATTAGTTTGCAGTACCTTTTATTTTATCTAAAATGTATTTGTGAAAAGATTATTTTAAGGATACCTTTAGAATATTTTCTATATTATCAGTTTTGTTTTTTAGAAAACTTAATAGCTTGTAGAATTTAAATAATTAAATGTAGCTCTTTAAGATAGTTGAAATAATATGATGAGTAAAAAGTAAATATAATTATAAATTTATTAAATTGATATTTACGCTGTCTACATATAATACCAAAATAAGTTATGTTTATACAAATTACCACCTTTTATTGAAAATAAATATAAAGAAAATGGAATATGAGGCGATAACTACTTTGACAAAAATATTCTTTTTTTGACATGAATAATACAACATTGAGTTTATATACAATTATATGAAACATATTCCTTTAGTGTAGGAGGTGTTACACTGGTATCAAAAATTTTCAATTTAAACATCTATAAGTATTTTTTCGTATCGTGTTTTGTAAGCATTATAGATTTTATAATATCGTATTTACTTTATAGATTATCTGGAATGACATATATGGTAGCTTCCAATACAGGCATAATCATTGGATTCTTAGTGCAATACTTTCTGTGCTCTAAATATATATTTAAAAATGACAGAAATCTGGGTTCATTTTTTGTTTACGTTATGACTTTTATTAGCGGAATATTTTTATCAGATTTAACGCTTTGGATTTCATATGACCGGCTCGGTATATATTTTACAATTTCAAAATGCTTATCTATGGCAACACCTTTTTTTATTACTTATTTTATTAGACAAGGGGTTTTTGGTAGAAGAGGTTAGGGGGAAAAAAATGAGAACAGGTTATAAGTTTAAGTTTTATCTTAATGCAAGGCATGTAGCAATTATTGATGGAAGAGCTTCTAATATACATCCGCATACTTGGGAATTGTTAATAAATGTTGGAGCAAAAGAGGATTATACCATAAGTTTTGGAGAGGTTGAAAAAGAAGTTCAAGCATATTTGGCTAATTATGAGGGGAGTTTTTTAAATGAAAAAGAGGAGTTTAAAGACATAAATCCCACTATGGAAAGTATAGGAAAAGTACTTATACCATATATCAAAGATATTATTAGTAAAAAGGAAATGAAATTTATTTCTATGGAGATTAGTGAGAATCCTACAAGAACATATGTAATCGAAGAATAATAGAGGTGAAATACATGGATAAAGTAAATGAAAAGATTACAAATCCAGATAAGATACCTCATAGGAATTTAAAAAAGGATAAGTTGATTTTTGTTAGAAATCTTATTATTCTATTTATTTTTTCCTTAATTACATTAGTAGCTATAAATAGAAACGGACAGTATCCATGGGGTTCTGATACGTATGGGCACCTTTATAAAGCCAATATTTTGTTTGACAGTATAAAAAAGGGCACGCTTTTTTTAAACTACGATAGAAATTGGTATAACGGTGTGCAGCCATATAGGTATTGGGCTCCATTTCCATATTATATTTTAGCAGTAATTAATATGTTCACTAATAATATGATAACTACTTTTGATGTTTTTGTTGAACTTGTATTTATGGTTGGAGGCATGGGATGGTTATTTTGGGGGTATTACACTAGAAGACAGAATATAGCTATTGTACTGGCTATCTTATGGTTTTTTATACCGGATAATCTAAGAGTGTTATTTTCAGAGGGAAATATACCATTTGTAACGGTTATATCAATATCACCAATGGTTTTCTTCTATTATTATAAGTCCATGATGGGAAAGAAAATAAGGGACTATTTAAGATTAGCTATGCTCATGAGCATTTTGACTTTAACACATGCTATGATTTCTGCGATTGTTGGTATGGCACTTTTTATAGTAGGACTAGCCTATGCAATATCAAAAAAAAGATATTATGAAAACATTATTTCTTTAGTTTATGCTCTTTTGGGAATGCTCTGTTCAAGTTTTTGGCTTTATCCTGCTTTAAAGGGAGGAATAATGTCCATAGATAAGGGAGCTGTTTCGGACGTAATGCAAAGTTTAACGTATCCTTTGACGGTTTCCTTAGATCCATTATTGAGGTTTAAGGATATTGAGATGTATTACTTTGGTTTATCCTTTGGAATTGTAATATTGTTTGGAATACTATTTGCAACTAGAAATGAGATAGCGCCATTTGTTGCAGCTTTAATTATACTTGTTGGTACTACTAAAAGTGCATTGCCTCTTTTAGTGAAACTGCCAATGAATCAGCTTTTTTGGATGAGAAGATTTACTGCTTTTGCCATAGCGATGATATTTATAGGTCTTATTACATGGATAAAACTTAGAAAAAGTATCCTTATTATTATACTTATAAGCCTTGTTGTGGATTCTAGTGCTTCTTTTTATATTTTGGGCTACAACAGACCGTACCCTGGGGATATTGCAAAAACAATAGATATAGCGTGTTCTATTGCAAAGCAAAGAGTTGGAGTTTTAGATAATTCAACGTATGGCTCTTTTCCAACCTACTACATCTCCTATAATTCGGTTAATGGAGTTAAGCAGCAGGTTTATGGATGGGCATGGCAGGGAGCTACTACAGCAAATAATATTGTTACGTTAAATACGGCTCTTGAAAATCACTATTTTGGGCTTATGTTCGACAGAGCTTTAGAGGTAGGGGCAGATACTTTGGTGATAAGGAAAAGACTTATTACTAAGAAAAGTCAGTATAAGGAATTAGATAAGTATGCAGCTAAAGTTGGATATGTTAAATATACTGAGAATGATGATGCCATGATATATATGTATCCAGTTAAAGGCACATTTGGAACTGAGGTAAATTATGAGGGTATAGCAATTGGAAGTTATGCCTCAAATATAACTTACTTATTTCCTGAATTTGAGGTTGGAACAAAACCTTATTTTGATGATTATACCTATGGTGAATTAAAAAATAAGAAAGCGGTATATTTAGCAGGATTTAAGTACAGAGATAGAGATAAGGCTGAAGAATTGTTTTTAAAGCTTTCAAGAAGTGGAGTAAAGGTATTGATTGATATAACAGGTATGGAAGACTCGGGTTTTCTAAACGTGACGGGGCAGCCTATTGTAATCAAAAACAAATTTGATGAGCTTTATTTTAATGGAAATAAGCTTAATACAGCCAAGTTTCCAAGTGATTATCCAAGCTGGAATGCAAACTTTTTAAATGGGGTCAATAACAGAAAAGATTATGTTGTGGTTGATCATAGATTAATCAAATATGTAGGAAACAAGGATAATAAGAATCTAACCTTTATTGGACTAAATATTCCTTATTTCGTGTTTTTGACAAAGGATGAAGGGTTGATGAAAGTTTTAGAGCAAGCTCTTGATATGAAGAGTTATGAATTGCCAAAAAGAGTAGTAAAGGATGTAAAAATTCAAATTAAAGATAATAACATAAAGGTAAAGGGCAGTAGTAAGGAAATTGTTCCAATAGCAGCATTGGATTCTTTTGTGAAGCTTAAAGGAAATTACAATTCTGAGAACAATTTAATTCATTTAAAATCATCATCAGTTGAGGTGAAAATAATTTATCCTCATATGGGAGTAGGAATAGTGATTTCTATTATTATCATAGCATTAACAACAGCGTTATCAATATATATAAAGTTAAAAAACAAGGATATGTTAGAAGAGGGAGATGAGTAAATGGGCAACTTAGATTCCTTAATAATAGTAACAATAATATGGATTTCAATTTTAGTGCTGTTCAAAAATTTAAAAATGGATTTTTTTGAGTTTATAACAGGGAGTCTTGGTATATTCACTATAAGTATGGTGTTTTTTATGAATCCTTTAGAGGTATCTCTTAACAGATGTGTTTCAACGGTTTTATATACTATAGGACATTTAACTGGGTATTTTCAAGTATTTATAGAAAATTCAATTATTTCATTAGAAACTAAAGGCGGTGCTATATCAATATTTATTGATTACGAATGTTCAGGCGTAATAGAAATGCTTGTATTTACATCACTTATATTATTTTTTCCATTTGGAACAAGGTTTCGTAGAGTATTTTATATAATTTTCGGCGATATATACATTTTTTTATCAAATATAATTAGGGTTTTGTTCATTATAGTAATAACTAAAACTTTTGGAGTTAGCTCTTATTATATAGCA